>NZ_JNXJ01000041.1:0-52437 GCF_000716625.1 Streptomyces bikiniensis
ACCACGGGCCCGTCCACCGCGACCACCACCGGGGGCGGGGGGTTTGGGAGGCAGGGGCTTTGGGGCCGGGGCTTCGGGGGCCGGGGGTTTCAGGACGCGAAGAGGCGGACCGGCCAGGTCGCGTGCTGTTCGGCGGTGAGGTCGAGCAGGGGCGCGGAGGCGGCCGGCAGGGCGTCCACTCCTTCCCCGGCGGCGGCCGCCGCCCGCTCGGCCACCCGGTCCATGTCGGGGGCGAGGCGGGCGAGGACGGCGGTGGCCCGGTAGGGGTCGAGGCCGAGGAGGCGCACCACCGCGGTCGCGGGACCGCCGACCGTCTCGTACGCCGCGCAGTGCGCCGCGTCCTCGGGGCCGAGTCCGGCGGCCCGGGCGGCGGCGCCCAGGACGACGGGCTGGTGGGCGCCGCGCGGGAAGGCCGCCGCGAGCGCGTCGAGCCCGGGATCGGGCCAGGCGGCGCGGGCGGCCCGCATCAGCTGGCGGCCGAGCCTGCGGGCGGCGGCGCGCAGGGCGGGCGAGGGGGTGCGGGCGTCGGCCGCCGCGTCGAGCGCGTGCGGGTCGAGCCCGTGCGCGGCTCCGGCGGCGAGTCCGGCGGAGGTGAGGCCCGTGGTGTGCAGGCGTCCCCGGCAGAAGGCCTCCAGGTCGTCGGCGTCCTTGATCCGGCCCGCCTTGACGGCGGCCTCGGCGCCGCCGGAGTGGGCGTGCCCGCCGGCGGGGAACCGCCCGTCGGCGAGCACGAGCAGGGCCGAGCGCGTCCCCGTCCGCATCTCCGTTCGCGTCCCCATCAGAAGAGGAAGTAACGCTGGGCCATGGGCAGTTCGGCGGCGGGGGCGGGCTCGACCGCCTCGCCGTCGACGGTCACCGTGAAGGTGTCCGCGTCGACCTCGACCCGGGGCAGCGCGTCGTTCTCGCGCATGTCGGCCTTGGTGACCCGCCGGGTGCTCCGGATGGGGGTGAACTCCTTGTGCACGCCCAGGCGTTGCGGCAGGTCGTCCTCGATCGCCGCCTCGGCGACGAAGTTGAGGGAACCGGCCGCCGCGGCCTTGCCGAGCGCGCCGAACATCGGCCGGGGCAGGATCGGCTGGGGCGTGGGGATGGAGGCGTTGGCGTCGCCCATCTGCGCGTACGCGATCTGGCCGCCCTTCATGACGAGGAGCGGCTTCACGCCGAAGAAGGCGGGCTCCCAGAGCACCAGGTCCGCGAGCTTCCCGGGCTCGACGGAGCCGATGAGGTGGTCCATGCCCTGGGCGGCGGCCGGGTTGATCGTGTACTTGGCGACGTAGCGGCGCGCCCGGTGGTTGTCGGCGCGGCCGTCGCCGGGCAGGGCGCCGCGCCGCTTCTTCATGACGTGGGCGGTCTGCCAGGTCCGCATGACCACCTCGCCGATCCGGCCCATGGCCTGGGAGTCGGAGGAGATGATCGAGATGGCGCCGAGGTCGTGCAGGACGTCCTCGGCGGCGATGGTGGAGGGCCGGATGCGGGACTCCGCGAAGGCGAGGTCCTCGGGGACGGCCGGGTTGAGGTGGTGGCAGACCATCAGCATGTCGAGGTGTTCCTCGATGGTGTTGACGGTGTGCGGCCGGGTCGGGTTGGTGGAGCTGGGCAGGACGTACGGCTCGGAGACGACCGTGATGATGTCGGGGGCGTGCCCGCCGCCCGCGCCCTCGGTGTGGTACGCGTGGATGGTGCGCCCGGCGACGGCGGCGAGGGTGTCGCCGACGAAGCCCGCCTCGTTGAGGGTGTCGGTGTGGATGGCGAGCTGGGCGCCGGTCTCCTCGCACACGGTCAGACAGGCGTCGATGACGGCCGGGGTGGCGCCCCAGTCCTCGTGGATCTTGAATCCGAGGGCTCCGCCGCGCAGTTGGGAGTGCATGGCCTCGCGGGACATCGTGTTGCCCTTGCCGAGGAGGCCGATGTTGACCGGGAAGGTGTCGAGGGCCTCGAACATCCGGGCCAGGTGCCAGGGGCCGGGGGTGATGGTGGTGGCCTTGGTGCCCTCGGCGGGTCCGGTGCCGCCGCCGACGAGGGTGGTGACGCCGGTGGCGAGGGCCTGCTCCACGACGGTCGGCGAGATGAAGTGGACGTGCGCGTCGACGGCTCCGGCGGTGACGATCCGGCCGTTGCCGACGACGATCTCGGTCTCGGGGCCGATCACGAGACCGGGGTGGACGCCGTCCATGGTGTCGGGGTTGCCGGCCTTGCCGAGGGCGGTGATCCGTCCGTCGCGGATGCCGATGTCGGCCTTGACGATCCCCCAGTGGTCGATGACCACGGCGCCGGTGATCACGGTGTCGGGGGCGCCCTCGGCGCGGGTGGTGCGGGCCTGCCCCATGGACTCGCGGACGACCTTGCCGCCGCCGAAGACGGCCTCCTCGCCGGCGCGGCCGGGGCCGCCGCAGCGGTCCTCCTCGATCTCCACGAGGAGGTCGGTGTCGGCGAGGCGGATCCGGTCGCCGGTGGTGGGGCCGAACAGGTCGGCGTATACGGCGCGGTGCAGCTCAGGCACGGGAGTCTCCGTTCGCCCCGGCGGGGGTCGCGTCGGCGCCCGGGACGGTCTCCGCGTCGAGCGGGCCGGCGGTCTCGCCGCGCAGTCCGGGCACGATCCGGCGGCCGGCGACCGGGACGAGCTCGACCTCGACGGGGATGCCGGGCTCGAAGCGGACGGCGGTCCCGGCGGCGATGTGCAGCCGGCGCCCGCGCGCGGCGGCGCGGTCGAACTCCAGACCGGGGTTGACCTCTGCGAAGTGGTAGTGGGAGCCGACCTGGACGGGCCGGTCGGCGGCGTTGAGCACGGTGAGGCGGGTGACGGGGCGCCCCTCGTTGAGGGCGACGGGGCCGTCCGCGTACAGGATCTCTCCGGGGATCATCGGCGGCGCCCGTTCAGACGATGGGGTCGTGGACGGTGACGAGCTTGGTGCCGTCCGGGAAGGTGGCCTCGACCTGGACGTCGTGGATCATCTCGGGGATGCCCTCCATGACGTCGTCGCGGGTGAGGACCTTGCGTCCGGAGGCCATCAGCTCGGCGACGGTCCGGCCGTCGCGGGCGCCCTCCAGGATGTGGGAGGTCAGGAGGGCGACGGCCTCGGGGTGGTTGAGCCGTACGCCCCGGGCCCTGCGCTTCTCGGCCACGTCCGCCGCCACATGGATGAGCAGGCGTTCCTGCTCGTGCGGGCTCAGTTGCACTCTTCCACCTCACAGTCGTCGACCGGGACGGCACCCGGACAGCTGCGGACCCTACCGACCGTCAACACTCTGTTGAACTGCCTGGATGCGGCCCGCGGCGAGACATTGCACGTTAGGGCGGAAGTTTTTCCGGCTCGTTAACTCCGGCTTTGCGTTCCCATGATCATCCGACCGGTGACGCCCCGGCGGGGCCTACGGGGCGCCGGGCTCGCGATGGCGGGCGGCGAGGCCGAAGTGTCCCTGTTCGCCGGGAGCGGAGTCGACGGAGTGGAAGCCGGAGACCGAGCGGACCACCCGCTCCTCCTCCGGCTGCGCCGCCGCTTCGAGTACGTCCAGGTCGGCGGCGGACACCAGGGCGACGAGGGGCTTCCCGTGGCGGGTGACGACGACGCGTTCACCGCCGTACACGACGCGGTTGATGAGGTCCGCGAGCTCGGCTCGCGCTTGCGTCACCGGGATCTCGTAGGTCATGCTCCTCATCTTACGGTCTGTACGTCCTGTACATTTTTCACAGATGGAGGTACCCGTCATGGACGCTCGACACGTCCTGCCCGAGTTCACGGAGCGGACCGCTTTCGGGATCCGGACCCTCGATCCGTACGCGAAGCTGCTGGAGTCCCGGATCGTCCTCCTCGGCACCCGGGTGGACGAGACCTCGTCCAACGACGTGATCACCCAGCTCCTGTACCTGGAGTACGCGGCACCCGAGCGGGACATCGCGCTCTACATCAACTCCCCCGGCGGCTCCGTCGCCTCCATGACCGCGATCCACGACACGATCCGGACGCTCGCCTGCGACGTGGCCACCACCTGCCTGGGGCAGGCCGCCTCCACCGCCGCCGTCCTGCTCGCCGCCGGCACCCCGGGCAAGCGCACGATGCTCCCCGGCGCCCGGGTCACGCTCCGGCAGCCCGCCGTGGAGGAGCCCCTGCGCGGGCAGCCGGGCGATCTCGACATCCAGGCCCGCGAACTGCTCCGCCAGCGCGCCCTGATGGCCGGGCTCCTCGCCGAGCACACCGGACGGAGCAGCGAGCGGGTCGACGCCGACCTCGACCGCCTCACGGTCCTGGACGCCCCGGCCGCGGTCGAGTACGGCCTCGTGGACCACGTGATCACGAGCCGGCGCGCCGCGGCCGGCGGCGCGGCGCGGTGAGCGGACCGTGGTTCCCGAACTGCCGCCGCTGCCCGCCCTGACGCGGGCCGAAGGCGGACTGGTCGACGCGTACCTCGCGGCCGTCGACCTCCTGGGGAGGATCAATCCGTCCAGGAGCACGCACACTTATGGCGCCCTGAGGGCGGCTCAGGCCCTGGTGGGACGCGCGGAGGAGCTGCGCGGGGCCCTGGCGCTCATGCACGCGCGGGGCGAGAGCGAGATCCACGCGGACACCCTGGCGCGCGCCCTGCGGGTGCTGGACGGGGAGCGGCGGGCGCACCGGGTCACGCTCCCCCGGGCATGACGGAGTTGACATTCCGGCATGTCGTGTCGAGGGCCGGACGGCCGACACGACATGCCGGAAGCACTCGTCCGTTCGGTGGAGTCGACGAGTCGACATATGGCTCGGGCGAGTTGCGCACGGGGTGTACACATCTGGCGGAATCGGGCGTTCCTTTGCTGGTGCGAGGCTCGTCGCCCAAACCTCCGACGATCACGAAACCATCCTGTCCACCCGAATGGATCAGTCGTGAGGACTCTCACATATCGCTGTTTCCACTCGGATTTCGACCAAGCTGTGGGGCAAGATCCCTGCCGACGACAAGCCCCCGCCATCCGAGGCGGGGCGGTCCGGGCGGACGCCGAGTCCTGCCGCCGTCCCGGACGCCTGGTCGACAGGATTGGATCGGCAGGAGTGGAGGACCCGAGCAGTACGGGCCGTACGCGCTGCTTCCGCAGCGGGGCCGGCCCTTGGGGTGAAGCCGCAGCCGCGGCCGGGCATCTTCGCCTGCCCGAACCCGACAGGTCATCCTTCACAGGCGGCTGACGAAGGGTTGCGCATGAGTGCGCAGATGCACGTCCCGTCCCTGCTGTCCCGGGCCGGAGCCGTCTCGGCTCTCACCCTCGCCGCCGTCGGCGGCACGCTGCTCGCGCCGGGCGCGGCACCGGAGGCCCAGGCGGCCACCGCACACGCGAACAAGGCGCTGAGCGTCGCCGCCTCCAAGAAGGGGGCGCCCTACCGCTACGGGGCCACCGGCCCCTCCCGGTTCGACTGCTCGGGCCTGACGCTCTACGCGTACAAGCAGGCGGGCAAGTCGCTGCCCCGCACCGCGCAGCAGCAGTACAACAAGACCAGCCGCGTCTCCGCCTCCGGCCGCCAGAAGGGGGACCTGGTCTTCTTCCACTCCGGCGGGAAGGTCTACCACGTGGGCATCTACGCCGGGAGCGGCAAGCTCTGGCACTCGCCCAAGACGGGCTCCTGGGTGAAGCTCGACAAGATCTGGACGTCGAAGGTCTCCTACGGACGCGTCCGGTGACCCCGCCCGGGCGCTGACCGGGCGCGGTGGAGGAAGCCGGGGGTGCGGTGGCGCCGCCGCCCCTCCCGCCCCGGCCTCCGGGCACATCGGCGGACCGCTGCCCGGCCGCGGCCCTCCGACCGGCAGGAGGGTGGCGGGAAGGGGGGGTGTCCTCCCGGGCACGGACCATCAGGGGGAGTCTCGTCGGACAGCGCTCGAATCGGGCGGCCCGGACGACGAGGTCAGCAGGTCCGGCCGGCACCCTCGTCCGTCGATCGGGTTGTTCGGAGACAGCGGTGGTCCTCCGGTCGGGCGGTTCGGCGGGTTGCCCCGGCTGCCGGTGGGCACGGAGCGGCCGTCCGCCGGGGACGTTCCGCTGCCGCTGCTCTTCTCCGCGCACCGGGAGAGGGACCACGGGAACAGTTCCGGGAGGTACGCGCGGGTCGTGTGCGTACCGGGCGGCGCTGAGACGACGGTCGTACCCGGCCCGGCGGGGTCCCGTGGTTTCGCGAACGGCCCCGGCTAACAGACCACCGGCGCCGCCGCCTTCCACGGCAGGGTGATGCCGACCGTCTTGCCGCCGTCCGGGGTGGGGGTCACCGAGAGGCGGCCGCCGGACTCCACCGCGAGGGAGCGGATGATGGCCATGCCGCGGCCGTTGTCCTGCTGGACCGCCGCCGGAAGGCGGCGGGGGCGGCGCGGATGGCTGTCCGTGACGCCGACGTGGAGCTGCTCCCCACGCTCCAGGCGTACGTCGACCGTGAAGGTGGGCGACTGGCCGAAGGTGTGCAGGACGGCGTTGGTGGCCAGTTCCGAGACGATCAGGCGGACCGCGTCCGCCTGGTCCGAGAGCGCGTCGAGGCCCCAGTCGGCGAGGACCCGCGCGACGTACCGCCGGGCGGTGGGGACCGAGGCGGGCTCGCTCGCCAGGGTGACGGATGCTTCCTGATGGTCTGCCATGGCGACTCTGTCCCTTTCCCGCCGGGGCCACCGCCCCGGATCGCACTGCGCGTCAGAGTCCCACCGATGGTGCCGCGCCGTATCGGGTTCCACCAGGGCAATACCGCATCTGTCGCCCGAAGCGGTGAACCGTACGACGCCTGAACGCCCTTGGGCGTACGTCAGGCGGCGGGCGCGGTCTCCAGGATCGTCTCCACCGCGCGGCCGATCTGCGCGTCCGTCAGGTCGGCGCGGGCCGTCAGGCGCAGCCGCGAGACGCCGTCGGGGACGGACGGGGGACGGAAGCAGCCGACCGCCAGGCCTCGTGCCCGGCAGTCCGCCGCCCAGCGCAGTGCCGCCTCCGGGGAAGGGGCGCGGACCGAGACCACGGCCGCGTCGGGCCGGGCCGCGGTCAGACCGGCCGCGGTCAGCCGCTCGTACAGGGCGGTGGCGACGGTACGGGCCCGCTCGGCCAGCCCCGGTTCGGCGGCGATCAGGCGCAGGCTCGCGAGGGCGCCGCCGACGGCGGCCGGGGCGAGGCCGGTGTCGAAGATGAAGGTGCGGGCGGCGTTCACCAGGTGCTCGATCACCCGGGCCGGGCCCAGGACCGCGCCGCCCTGGCTGCCCAGGGACTTGGAGAGGGTCAGGGTGGCGACCACGTCCTCGTCGCCCGCGAGCCCGGCCCCGTGCACCGCGCCCCGGCCCCCGTCGCCGAGGACCCCGAAGCCGTGGGCGTCGTCCACGACGAGACCGGCGCCGTGCGCGCGGCAGGCGGCGGCGAGGTCCGCGAGCGGGGCCCGGTCGCCGTCGACGGAGAAGACGGAGTCGCTGACGACGAGGGCCCGGCGCCCGGGGTGCGCCTCCAGGGTCTTCCGCACGGCCTCGGGATCGGCGTGCGGGACGACGGCGGTCCCGGCGCGCGCCAGGCGGCAGCCGTCCACCAGGGAGGCGTGGTTGGCGGCGTCCGAGACGATCAGGGAGTCCCGGCCGCCGAGCGCGGTGAGCACGGCGAGGTTGGCGGCGTAGCCGGAGGAGAAGACGAGGGCCGCCTCGAAGCCGCAGAAGGCGGCGAGTTCGCGCTCCAGGTCGGTGTGGAGCAGGGTGGTGCCGGTGACGAGCCGGGAGCCGGTGGAGCCCGCGCCCCAGCGCCGGGCCGCCTCGGCGGCCGCCCCGGTGACCTCGGGCCTGCGGGTGAGGCCGAGGTAGTCGTTGCCCGCCAGGTCGAGGAGGTCGGAGTCGGCCGCCCGGGGCCGCAGCGCGCGGACGAGGCCGGCGTCGGCCCGGCGGCGCGCCTCGGCCTCGGTCCAGTCGAAGGCGGCGCGGCGCGGGCCCGCGGCCCGTACGTCGCCGGCCCGGGTCTCGTACGCCTGTGCGCCGTCCACCTGTGTCTCGTGCGCCCGTACATCATCGGCCCGGGTTTCATACGCCTGTGCGTCGTCCGCCCGTGTCTCGTGCGCCCGTGCGTCGTCGGCCTGTGGCATGCGGGATCCTCCGTCGGCGCCTCCGGCCGCCCGGCCGGTGCCTTTTGTAGGCAGCGCACAGACCCTAGCCGCAGGAGACCGGGATCGTGGTGTGGTCATCCACACACCCCGATCGGGGGCGTTTGTTCGGATCCTCCTTGGCCCGGGGGCGGGCGGTAGGCCAGGATCAGCGGTTATGGACCTGCTGAACACGCTGGTGGAGAAGGGGCTGCGGCGCGAGCCGCCGACCCGTGAAGAAGCGCTCGCCGTCCTGGCGACCTCCGACGACGAACTGCTCGATGTGGTGGCCGCGGCCGGCAAGGTGCGCCGTCAGTGGTTCGGGCGGCGGGTGAAGCTCAACTACCTGGTCAACCTCAAGTCCGGCCTGTGCCCCGAGGACTGCTCGTACTGTTCGCAGCGGCTCGGCTCCAAGGCGGAGATCCTCAAGTACACCTGGCTGAAGCCGGACGAGGCGTCCCGGGCGGCCGCGGCGGGCGTCGCGGGCGGCGCCAAGCGGGTGTGCCTGGTGGCGAGCGGACGCGGTCCGACGGACCGGGACGTCGAGCGGGTCGGCAGGACCATCGAGGCCATCAAGGAGCAGAACGAGGGCGTCGAGGTGTGCGCCTGCCTCGGTCTGCTCTCGGACGGCCAGGCGGAGCGGCTCCGGGAGGCCGGCGCCGACGCGTACAACCACAACCTGAACACGTCCGAGGCGACGTACGGCGGGATCACCAAGACCCACACGTACGCCGACCGGGTGGACACCGTGCAGAAGGCGCACGCGGCGGGCCTGTCGGCCTGCTCGGGCCTGATCGCGGGCATGGGCGAGGCCGACGAGGACCTGGTCGACGTGGTGTACGCGCTGCGGGAGCTGGGCTCGGACTCGGTGCCGGTCAACTTCCTCATCCCGTTCGAGGGCACCCCGCTCGCCAAGGAGTGGAACCTGACCCCGCAGCGCTGCCTGCGGATCCTGGCGATGGTGCGGTTCGTCTGCCCCGACGTCGAGGTGCGGATCGCGGGCGGCCGCGAGGTGCACCTGCGCTCGATGCAGCCGCTCGCGCTGCACATCGCGAACTCGATCTTCCTGGGCGACTACCTGACCAGCGAGGGACAGGCCGGCCAGGCCGACCTGGACATGATCGCGGACGCGGGCTTCGAGGTGGAGGGCACGGGCACGCCCACGCTGCCCGCCCACCGCGCGGACGCGCTCGCGGCGGCCGGCGGCGGCTGCGGTTCGGGCGCCCCGGCGGGGAGCGGCGCGGGCTGCGGTTCGCATGCGGGCGCGCCGGCGGAGAGCGGTGCCGGGTGCGGGTCGCACTCCGGCGGCGGCTGCGGTCCGTGCGGCGGACACGCCCCGGTCCCCGAGCCCGCCGAGGCGCCGGCCGCCGAGGCCGTGCCGGGCGGGGCCCGGACCGATCTGGTGGCGGTGCGCCGCCGGGGAGCCGGGACGGACCTCGCGCCGAATGCGTAACGACGAGCTCCTCGCCCTGGACCGGGCGCACGTCTGGCACCCGTACGGCCCCATGCCGGGCCGCACGGACCCGCTGGTCGTCGCGTCCGCGTCCGGGGTGCGCCTCCGGCTCGCCGAACCCGCCGAGGGCCGGGACGAGTTGATCGACGGCATGTCCTCGTGGTGGTCGGCGGTGCACGGCTACAACCACCCCGTCCTCAACGAGGCGGTGCGCGGCCAGCTCGACCGGATGAGCCACGTGATGTTCGGCGGACTCACCCACGAGCCGGCCGTCCGCCTCGCGAGCCGGCTCGTGGAGATCACCCCCGAGCCGCTGCGGCACGTCTTCCTCAGCGACTCGGGCTCGGTCTCCGTCGAGGTGGCGGTCAAGATGTGCCTGCAGTACTGGCGTTCGCTCGGCCGTCCCGGGAAGCGGCGGCTCTTCACCTGGCGCGGCGGGTACCACGGGGACACCTGGCAGCCGATGTCGGTGTGCGACCCCGAGGGCGGGATGCACGAGCTGTGGTCGGGGGTCCTCCAGCCCCAGGTCTTCACGGACGCCCCGCCGGCCGCGTACGAGGAGTCGTACGCGGAGCTGCTGCGGGCCTCGATCGGGCGGCACGCGCATGAGCTGGCCGCAGTGGTCGTGGAGCCGGTGGTGCAGGGCGCGGGCGGGATGCGCTTCCACGACCCGGCGTACCTGCGGGTGCTGCGGGAGGCCTGCGACGAGCACGGCGTGCTGCTGGTGTTCGACGAGATCGCGACCGGGTTCGGGCGCACGGGCACGCTGTTCGCGGCCGACGCGGCCGGGGTCTCGCCCGACGTGATGTGCGTGGGCAAGGCCCTGACGGGCGGTTACCTGTCGATGGCCGCGACGCTCTGCACGAGCCGGGTGGCCGACGGGATCTCCCGGGGCGAGGTGCCGGTCCTGGCGCACGGGCCGACCTTCATGGGCAACCCGCTGGCCTCCGCCGTGGCCCTGGCCTCGATCGACCTGCTGCTCTCGCAGGACTGGCAGGTCGAGGTCAAGCGGATCGAGGCCGGGCTGCGCAACGGGCTCGCCCCGGCCGCCGCCCTGCCGGGCGTGCGGGACGTGCGGGTGCTCGGCGCGATCGGGGTCGTCCAGCTCGGCCACGGGGTCGACATGGCGGCGGCGACGCGCGCGGCGGTCCGGGAGGGCGTGTGGCTGCGCCCGTTCCGGGACCTGATCTACACGATGCCGCCGTACGTGACGGGCGACGGGGACGTGGCCCGGATCTGCGCGGCGGTACGGGCCGCCGCGGCGGCGGGCTGAACGGAAGAGGGATGGAGCGGACAGTGGGAATCGTCGTCGTCAGCGGGACCGGGACCGAGATCGGCAAGACGGTCGTGACCGCGGCCGTCGCCGCCGTCGCGACCGCCGCCGGGCGGTCGGTCGCGGTCCTGAAGCCGGCGCAGACGGGCGTCGGGCCGGACGAGCGGGGCGACGCGGACGAGGTCGTACGGCTCTCGGGCGCCGCCGCCTCCGCCGAGCTGGGCCGCTTCCCGGAGCCGCTGGCCCCCGGTACGGCCGCCCGGCGGGCCGGGCTCGCGCCGGTCGGGCCCCGGGAGGTCGCCGGGGCCGCCCGGAAGCTGGCCGCCGCGCACGACCTGGTCCTGGTGGAGGGGGCGGGCGGGCTGCTCGTCCGCTTCGACGGGGAGGGCGGCACGCTCGCGGACGCGGCGGCGCTGCTCGGCGCGCCGGTCCTGGTGGTGGCCCCGGCCGGGCTGGGGACGCTCAACTCGACCGCCCTGACGGCCGAGGCGCTGCGGGCGCGCGGGATCGGGCAACTGGGCGTGGTGGTCGGCAGCTGGCCGGCCGCGCCGGACCTGGCGGCCCGCTGCAACCTGGCCGACCTGCCGGGGGCGGCGGGCGCGCCGCTCCTCGGAGCCGTACCGGAGGGTTCGGGCGCCCTGTCACCGGCGGAGTTCCGGGCGGCGGCGGGGGGCTGGCTGGCCCCGCCCCTGGGCGGGACGTGGGACGCGCAGTCGTTCGCGCGGACGCACGCGGAGCCGTACGGGGGCTGACACCGCCGGGCCCGCACGAACCGGAGCGCGGCCCCGACAGACCCGGGGCGCGGGCCTTCCCGTACGGCCGGCAGCCTCCCGTACACCCGGGGCGCGGGCCCTCTCGTACGGCCGGATGCGCGCGCCCTTCCGTGCGGTCCCGGGCCGGGCCCCGGTCCGGGACCGGAGGGGTCCGCCTCGGCGACCGGCCCCGTCGTCCGGCCCCGGGGCGTGCGGCTCCGTAGGCTGGAGGTACGCGCGTCCAGGCACGAGGAGCCTCCGATGACGTCTTCGCGGCCGGTGGCCGGGGGTCCGCCCCGGGTGCACCACCCCCTCTTCGCCCGCTTCTACGCCCGGTTCAGCGTCTCCGCCGAGACGCGGGGCGGGATCGGGGCGCTCCGGGCGGAGCTGCTCGCCGGACTCGCCGGACGGGTCGTCGAGGTCGGGGCCGGGAACGGGCTGAACTTCACGCACTACCCGGTCGGGGTCACGGAGGTGGTGGCCGTCGAGCCGGAGGACCGGCTGCGCGAACTGGCCGGGAAGGCCGCGCGGCGGGCGGCCGTTCCGGTGACCGTGGTGCCGGGGACGGCCGAGGCGCTGCCCGCGCCGGACGGCTCCTTCGACGCGGCGGTGGTCTCCCTGGTGCTGTGCACGGTACGGGACGTGCCCGCGGCCCTCGCGGAGCTGCGCCGGGTCCTGCGCCCGGGCGGCGAGCTGCGCTTCTTCGAGCACGGGGCGGCGGGTACACCCGGGCTCGCGCGGGTGCAGCGGGGCCTGGACCGCACGGTGTGGCCGCTGCTCTTCGGCGGCTGCCACACCTCCCGGGACCCGCTGGCGGAGATCCGGGAGGCCGGGTTCGCCCTCGGCCCGTACCGCTCCTTCGACGTCCCGGAGGGCGGGCCCCGGCTGCCGTTCTCCCCCTGCGTCCTGGGCACGGCGCGCCGGTGAGGCGCCGCCGTCCCGCCCTCCGGAACCCGCCGGCACGGCCGGATGGTTTCGTGATGAGATCCGGCCATGATCGATCTGCAGATACGCGCCGCCACCGCCGACGAGGCCGAGGCCGTCCTCGCCTTCTGGCGGGAGTCCGCCGAGGGGACGTCCGTCTCGGACGACGTGTCCGGGGTCACCCGGCTCGTGGAGCGCGACCCGGAGGCCCTGCTCCTCGCGCTGGCCGACGGACGGATCGTGGGGTCCGTGATCGCCGGCTGGGACGGCTGGCGCGCCTCGCTCTACCGGCTCGCCGTCCTGCCCGCGTACCGGCGCCGGGGGATCTCCACCGCGCTCCTGCGGGCGGCCGAGGAGCGGTTCGCCGCGCTCGGCGGGCGGCGCGCGGACGCCATGGTCCTGGAGGCGAACGGAACGGGGCGGATGCTGTGGGCGGCGGCCGGGTACGAGCGCGAGGACCACTGGCGCCGCTGGGTGAAGCCGCTCGCGCAATGAAGAGCACAGGGGGTGATCGACACGCCGCTTTGCCCTTCCTTTACCATGGTCTCCCCTCCCGACGAACGAAAGGTGTGAGCGTCCGCCCATGGGCGAGCCCCCCAATAGCACTGGTTCCGAAAGACCCGAAAGCTCCGACCACGGCTCCGGATCCGGCCGTCGACGCCGAGCGATCCTCCTCCCGCCGCGTGATCATGGGACGGAGGTGAACCGATGACCGAAGTGCTGCTGCTCCTCCTCGCGCTCCTGCTCTCCCTCGCGTGCGGCGCCTTCGTCGCGGCCGAGTTCTCGCTGACCACGGTCGAGCGCGGCGAACTCGAAGCCGCCGCGAAGCGCGGCGAGCGCGGCGCGGCGGGCGCGCTCAAGGCCGTCAGGTCGCTGACGTTCCAGCTCTCCGGCGCCCAGCTGGGCATCACCGTCACCAACCTGGTGGTCGGCATGCTGGCCGAGCCGTCGGTCGCGAAGCTGATCAAGGGCCCGGTCGAGGCCCTCGGCCTCTCCTCCTCGGTCGCCTCCTCGGTGGCCCTGGTCCTGGGCACCGCCCTGTCGACCGTGGTCCTGATGGTGGTCGGCGAGCTGGTCCCCAAGAACTGGGCCATCTCCTCGCCGCTCGCCGTGGCGAAGGTCGTGGCCAACCCGCAGCGCGTGTTCACGGCCGCCTTCAGGCCGCTGATCAGCCACCTCAACAACACCGCGAACCGGATCCTGCGCCGGCTCGGCATGGAGCCGGCCGAGGAGCTGGCCTCCGCGCGCTCCCCGCAGGAGCTGGTGGCGCTCGCCCGGCACTCCGCGAAGGAGGGGGCCCTGGAGGCGGACACGGCCGAACTGTTCGTCCGCACCCTCAACCTGGCGGAGCTGACCGCCGAGAACGTGATGACGCCCCGCGTGCAGGTCACCGCCCTGGAGGTGCAGGCCACCGCCGAGGACGTGGCGAACGCGACCCGCGCGACCGGCCTGTCCCGCTTCCCCGTCTACCGCAACAGCCTGGACGCCGTCGTCGGCATCGCCCACATCAAGGACGTCCTCGCCATACCGGCCGACGAGCGGCCCCGCCGCCCGATCGGGGAGATGCTGCGCGAGCCGCTGCTCGTCCCCGAGACGCTGACCGTGGACAGGCTGCTCGACCGGCTGTCCGGGAAGCAGACGATGGCGGTCGTCATCGACGAGTACGGCGGTACGGCCGGGGTCGTCACCCTGGAGGACATCGTCGAGGAGGTCGTCGGCGAGGTCCGCGACGAGCACGACCCGCACGAGACGCCGGACCTGGCGCGGGCCGGCGAGGACGCGGACGGACGCGAGCTGTGGTCCGCCGACGGCGCGGCCCGCACCGACCAGGTCGGTGCGATCGGCCTGAAGGTGCCGGACGGCCCGTACGAGACGCTGGCGGGCTTCGTCGCCCACGAGCTGGGCCGCATCCCGGCCGTCGGCGACGGCGTGGAGCTCGACGGCTGGCGGCTCGACGTCGTGGACGCCTCGGGCCGCCGCGCGGCCCGCATGCTGCTGCACGCACCCGCGCACGACACCGAGGACGAGACCCGGGAGGCCGGCCGATGATCGCGATCCAGCTGCTGATCGGCCTGCTCACCCTGGTCGTGAACGCCTTCTTCGTCGGCGCCGAGTTCGCCCTGATCTCGGTCCGCCGCAGTCAGATCGAGCCCCTGGCCGAGGCCGGGAACAAGCGGGCGCGCAGTGTCGTCTGGGGTCTGGAACACGTCTCCGCGATGCTCGCGGCGGCCCAGCTCGGCATCACGCTCTGCACCCTGGTGCTCGGCATCGTCGCCGAGCCGGCCATCGCGCACCTGCTCGAACCGGTCTTCGACGCGGTCGGCGTCCCGCACGGCCTGGTGCACCCGATCTCGTTCGTGATCGCCCTGTCGCTCGCGACGTACCTGCACATGCTGCTCGGCGAGATGGTGCCGAAGAACATCGCGCTCGCCGAGCCGACGCGCTCCGCGCTGCTCCTCGGGCCGCCCCTGGTGGCGCTCGCGCGGGCGCTGCGGCCGGTGATCTTCACGATCAACGCCTTCGCGAACACCCTGCTCAAGCTGTTGCGGGTGGAGGTCAAGGACGAGGTCTCCGCGACCTTCTCGGACGACGAGCTGGCCCGCATGGTCACCGACGCCGGTGACGCCGGGCTCCTGGACGGCCGGGCCGCCGAGCGGCTGCACGACGCCCTGGAGCTGGGCCGCCGCCCCGTACGGGACGTGGTGATGCCGGCGGAGAAGGTGGTGTCCACCCCGGTCGGCACCACCCCGGAGGAACTGGAGGCGCTGTCGGCGCGGAGCGGGTTCTCCCGCTTCCCCGTGGTCGACCCGGAGCGGCACATCCTGGGCTACCTGCACGTCAAGGACGCCCTGGACATCGTCCCGCGCGACCTGCCGTTCCCGGTGTCGTCGCTGCGGCCGATCGCCCGGGTGCGGGCGGACACGCCGCTGGACGACGCCCTGACCGCGATGCGCCGCAGCCGGACGCACCTGGCGGCGGTGCTCGACGAGAACGACCGGCCGGCCGGTCTCGTGGCGATGGAGGACGTGCTGCGCGAGCTGGTGGGGCGCCCCGCGGCGCCGTGACCGGTCCGCGTGAACGGAGAAGGGCCCCGGGATCCGTCCCGGGGCCCTTCGGGCTTCGTCCGGGGTTTCGGGGTTCAGAGCGCGGTGGCGGCCAGCCAGGCGTCCAGCAGGCCCCGGTCGCCGGTGTGCGCGAAGCACGGCTCGTCGGCGCCGTACCGGCGGTGCAGCAGGAGCAGCAGCTCCCCGGCGTCCGCCTCGACGGCGGCGGTCGGCTCGGCGCCGCCGCTCCCCCGGGTCCAGGTGAAGCCGCCCCCGCCGAGGGCGAGGGTCCAGACGGCGCCGGCGTCGCGGGCGGTGAGGCGCAGGACCGTCCCGTCCCGGCCGAGCCGGGAGACCGGCTCCGCGATCCGGGCGATGTAGGGGGCGTCGGTCAGGAAGTGGTCGACGGCGTCCGCGGCCGTGGCGGGGTCGAGCGGGCCGGCCTTCCCGTCGACGGCGAGTTCGGCGTCGACGAGGTGGACCAGGGTCTCGAAGAGCACGTGCCGGGGGTAGTGGCGGACGTGCGGGTCGGCGCCCGGGGACCAGACGGGGGCGTCCGGGTCGGCGTCGCGCGCGGTGGCGGCGAACCGCTCGGCCCCGGCGACGAGCCAGTCGGCGTACGCGGCGGGGCCGGCCGGCGGGTCGAAGGGGACGTCCTCCGCGAGGACGCGGGTGGCGGAGCGGGTCCGTACGAGGTGCTCGGCCCAGCGGTGGACGGTGCCGACGTGCCGGGCGAGGTCCGCGAGGGTCCAGTCGGGGCAGCCGGGGACGGGGAGGGCGGGGTCGGCGTCGCGGACGACGGCGGCGAGGCGCCTGGTGAGGGCCAGGACGACGTCGCAGGCGGCGGCGTGGGCGTCCTCGGGGAGTCCGGAGGCGGGCCCGGAGGTGAGTCCGAAGCCCCCGGCGGCCCTGAGCAGCCCGTCCCGCCGGGGGCCCTCGGGCGCGCGCAGGGCGGCCGCGCGGAACAGTCCGTCGAGGGTCCGCCGGTCGGCCGCCGTGAGTCCGGCGAGGGTGTGGCCGGTGGACTCCAGCCACTTCACCGCCGTGTCGGGGTCGAGGACCTCCTCGTCGGCGGTCTCCACCTCCGTCACCAGACCGGCCAGGGCCTCGGCCAGGGCGCTCAGGAGCGCTTCGCTCATCGGATTTCCCCTCCCGGGTTCTCCACGGCACGCCTCGCATACCGCGCGGTATGATCGCTCCGCCATGGAGATCAATGCCACGTACAACAGTTTCGTCGCCCTCGGCGACAGCTTCACCGAGGGTATGTCGGACCTGAGGCCCGACGGTTCCTACGGCGGCTGGGCGGACGCCCTCGCGGGCCGTCTCGCCGCCCGCTCCCCCGGCTTCCGCTACGCGAACCTCGCCGTGCGCGGGAAGCTCATCGGACAGATCGTCGAGGAGCAAGTCGGCCCGGCCGCAACGATGGAGGCCGATGTGATCACCCTCGTCGGCGGCCTCAACGACGCCCTCCGCCCCAAGGTCGACATGGTCCGGGTGAGGGACCTCCTCACCGAGGCAGTGGAACGCCTCACACCCGCCTGCGGGCAACTGGTCCTCATGCGCAGCCCCGGCCGGAACGGGCCCGTCATGGAGCGCTTCCGGCCCCGGATGGAGGAGCTGTTCGCCCACATCGACGCGCTCGCCGCCCGGCACGGCGCCCTGGTCGTCGACCTGTACGGGGCGCCGTCGCTCGGCGACCCCCGGCTCTGGGACGCGGACCGGCTCCATCTGACGGCCGAGGGGCACCGGCGGGTCGCCGAGGCCGTGTGGCAGACCCTCGGCCTGGAGCCCGAGGAGGACTGGCGCACCCCGCTGCCGCCGACCGCGCGCCCGCGCTGGGCGAGCCGGCGGCTCGCGGACGCCCGCTTCGCCAAGGAGCACCTCGGCCCCTGGATCGGGCGGCGCCTGACCGGTCGCTCCTCCGGCGACGGCCGCGCGCCCAAGCGCCCGGAGCTGCTTCCGTACGCGCCCTCGGTGAGCGTCCGGTCCGAGCGCCCGTGACCCGCGTCTCGTAGCAAGCTCCACATCGGACGGCGGCGCCGACCTGCAGAAACCGCCAGGTAAACTCTGCCCACGTGACTGCTGTGACTGCGAAGCCCCGCATCCCCAACGTTCTGGCCGGCCGCTACGCCTCCGCGGAGCTCGCCGTCCTCTGGTCCCCCGAGCAGAAGGTGAGGCTGGAGCGGCAGCTGTGGCTCGCCGTGCTGCGTGCGCAGAAGGACCTCGGGATCGAGGTTCCGGAGGAGGCCCTCGCCGACTACGAGCGCGTCCTCGACCAGGTCGACCTCGGCTCCATCGCCGAGCGCGAGAAGGTCACCCGGCACGACGTGAAGGCCCGCATCGAGGAGTTCAACGCCCTCGCCGGCCACGAGCACGTCCACAAGGGCATGACCTCGCGCGACCTCACCGAGAACGTCGAGCAGTTGCAGATCCGGCTCTCCCTGGAGCTGATGCGGGACCGCACGGTCGCCGTCCTCGCCCGTCTGGGCAGGCTCTCCGCCGAGTACGCCGAGCTGGTCATGGCCGGTCGCTCGCACAACGTCGCCGCGCAGGCGACCACCCTCGGCAAGCGGTTCGCGACGGCGGCGGACGAACTGCTCGTGGCGTACGCGCGCCTGGAGGAGCTGCTCGGCCGCTACCCGCTGCGCGGCATCAAGGGCCCGGTCGGCACCGCGCAGGACATGCTCGACCTGCTCGGCGGCGACGCGGGCAAGCTGGCCGACCTGGAGCAGCGGATCGCCGGCCACCTCGGCTTCGCGCACGCCTTCACCTCGGTCGGCCAGGTCTACCCGCGCTCGCTCGACTACGACGTGGTCACCACCCTCGTCCAGCTCGCCGCCGCGCCGTCCTCGACCGCCAGGACGATCCGTCTGATGGCGGGCCACGAGCTGGTCACCGAGGGCTTCAAGCCCGGCCAGGTCGGCTCCTCGGCGATGCCGCACAAGATGAACACCCGCTCCTGCGAGCGCGTCAACGGCCTCATGGTCATCCTGCGCGGCTACGCCTCGATGACCGGCGAGCTGGCCGGCGACCAGTGGAACGAGGGCGACGTGTCCTGCTCCGTGGTCCGCCGGGTCGCGCTGCCGGACGCCTTCTTCGCCCTGGACGGCCTCCTGGAGACCTTCCTGACCGTGCTGGACGAGTTCGGCGCCTTCCCGGCCGTCGTGGCCCGCGAGCTCGACCGCTACCTGCCCTTCCTGGCGACCACCAAGGTCCTCATGGGCGCCGTGCGCGCCGGGGTCGGCCGCGAGGTCGCCCACGAGGCCATCAAGGAGAACGCCGTGGCCTCCGCGCTCGCCATGCGCGAGCAGGGCGCCGAGCGCAACGAGCTGCTGGACAAGCTGGCCGCCGACGAGCGCATCCCGCTGGACCGGGCGCAGCTCGACGAGCTGATGGCGGACAAGCTGTCCTTCACGGGCGCCGCCGCCGACCAGGTCGCCGCCGTGGTCTCCCGCATCGAGGAGATCGTGAAGCAGCATCCGGAGGCCGCCGCCTACGCCCCCGGGGCGATCCTCTGACCCCCTCCCCCCGGTACACCCGGCAGGAGCTGGAGGCCGCCCGCGACCGCGTCGTTCCGGACGTGGTCGCGGACGGCCTCTCGGTGCTCTTCTGCGGGATCAACCCGGGCCTGATGACGGCGGCGTCCGGCCATCACTTCGCCCGGCCGGGCAACCGGTTCTGGCCGGTGCTGCACCTGTCGGGGTTCACCCCGAGGCAGCTGCGGCCGGACGAGCAGGACGAGCTCCTGGCGTACGGCCTCGGGATCACGAACGTGGTGGCGCGGCCGTCCGCGCGGGCCGACGAGCTGACCCGCGAGGAGTACCTGGAGGGCGGGCGGCTGCTCACCGCGCGGGTGGAGCGCCTTGCGCCGCGCTGGCTCGCGATCGCCGGCGTCACCGCGTACCGCGCGGCCTTCGACGAGCCGAAGGCGGTGATCGGGCCGCAGGAGCGGACGATCGGCACCACCCGGATCTGGGCGCTGCCCAGCCCGAGCGGGCTCAACGCCCACTGGTCGACGGCGGCGATGGCCGAGGAGTTCGCCCGGCTCCGCGAGGCGGCGGGGGTCGAGCGGCGCACGGAGGCGTAGGGCCTGTCCGGCGGATCAGGGACGGGTGGGCCGCGGCGTCCGGTGCGGGGCCTCGCGAGGCGCCGGAGCGGTTCGACAGCGGAGCTGTCGGGATGTTGCGGCGACGCGGCGAGGTGCCGTGCCGGGCGTCGCGGCCCCGGCCGTGATCCGCCGGACAGGCCCTGGGTCCCGCCCGGCCGTGATCCGCCGTGCGGGACCGGGACTCCACCGGTCCCGCACGCGGCCGGGGCTCGCGGCGAGCGGGCTCCGTGCACGGCCGGGCTCGCGGCGAGCCGGTTGCCGTGCACGGCCGGGTCCGCGGCAAGCCGGTTCCGTCGGGCGGTGAACGGGCCGTCCGGGGCGTGCCGTTCCGCTTTCCGCGCCTCCGGGGTCCTCCCCGTGACGCGGGCCGCCTCCCCCTGAAGCGTCCGCCCGCCGCCGGTTCCGCCGGCCGGGGTCCGGGGCCGTCGTCGCGGCCGCGCGCACGGGCCGTCACCCAAGCGTGACAGGGGCGGCACTCGCCGCATCCGGACCCATTGAGTACCATCCGGCTGAATGGCTCACGAGCTGGGAGGACACACGGTGGGGCGGCTGACCGGCGGGGATCCGTCTCTGCTGCGGCGGATCAACTCCGCGGTGGTACTCCATGCGCTGCGGGGCGCCGACGCGCCCACGCTCACCGATCTGACCCGGATCACCGGTCTGTCGCGGCCCACGGTCGAGGGCGTCGTCGAAGGCCTCATGGAGGGCGGGCTCGTCGTCGAGTCGGCGCCCGAGGAGGGCGAGGCCCGGCGGCAGGGGCGGCCGGCGCGAAGGTTCCGCTTCCGCGCGGAGGCCGGCCATCTGCTCGGCATCGAGATCGGCCCGCACCGGGTGGCCGCCCTGCTCTCCGGTCTCGACGGCCGGATCATCGGCGCCGGGTCCCGGGAGGTGTCGGAGACGGCGTCCGAGGACGAGCGGCTCGACCGGGTCCGCACGGTCGTCGCGGACGTGCTGCGCAGGGCCGGGGTCGCCCGGTCCAACCTGCGGGCCGTGGGCGTGGGCACGCCCGGCATCGTGGAGGCCGACGGGACCGTACGGCTCGGCACGGCGCTGCCCGGCTGGACGGGCCTCGCGCTCGGCGAGCGGCTGCGGCGCTCCTTCCGCTGCCCGGTGATCGTGGAGAACGACGCCAACGCGGCGGCCGTCGCCGAGCACTGGAAGGGTGCCGCGACCGACTCCGACGACATCGTCTTCGTCCTGGCCGGACTGAGCCCGGGGGCCGGTTCGCTGATCGGCGGCCGGCTGCACCGGGGCTTCGGCGGGGCCGCGGGGGAGATCGGCGCCCTGCACCTGCTCGGCCGGGGCGTCACACCGGAGCACCTGCTCTCGACCACGGACGAGCCGCTGCACCCGCTGGACGAGCAGGCGGTCGCCGAGGTCTTCGCGCTGGCCAGGAAGGGCGACGCGCGGGCCGGGGCGGCGGTGGAGCGGTTCATCCAGCGGCTCGTGCACGACGTGGCGGCCCTCGTCCTCGCCATCGACCCCGAGCTGGTGGTGGTGGGCGGCTGGGCGGCCGGGCTCGACGGGGTGCTCCAGCCGCTCCGGGAGGAGCTGGCGCGGTTCTGCCTGCGGCCGCCCCGGGTGGTGCTGTCCCTGCTCGGCGAGGCCGCGGTGGGCACGGGCGCGCTGCGCCTCGCCCTCGACCACGTCGAGGAGCAGCTGTTCGCCGTCGACGCGACGGTGACGGCCCGCCGCTGAACCGCCGGAGGGGCGGTCCCGGGACGGGCCGGTTTTCGTGAAGGGCGTACGGAGTACGGCTACGAGGCCATGACCAGGTCGACCGAGTCGCCGAAGGTGAGGCGGCAGGTGTCGGCGCGGTAGGTGGCCACGGAGACGGCGGCGGTGCGGCCCCCGGAGAGGTAGCGGGTCGTCACGACGAGGACGGGCGCGCCGGGCAGCCGGTCGAGCTCCTTGGCGTCGTCGGCGCGGGCGGAGCCGAGCTCGACGGAGCGGTCCTGGCCGTCCAGGGCGAGGTGCTGGAGCTCGCGGAGCACGGCGCGGGCGCGGGCGGGGCCCGCGGGGGCGTCGATGCCGCTGAGGCCGGGGACGGAGCCGGCCGGCACGTAGAGCAGTTCGGCGGCGACCGGCTGGCCCTGGGTGATCCGGAGGCGGCGGACGACGTGCACCCGGTCCTCGGCGCCGGTCTCCAGGACGCGCGCGACGGCGGCCGGAGGGACGTCGGAGGCGGAGTCCAGGGCCTGCCAGGCCTCGTCGCCGACGCCCGGCCAGGCGTGCTGGGTGGTGGAGACGTCCACGCCGACGCGCGGCGGGGCGACCGTGGTGCCGACGCCGCGGCGGCGCTGGAGGCGCCCTTCGAGCTCCAGCTGCTCCAGGGCCTGCCGGAGCGTGGCCCGGGCGACGCCGAAGCGCGCGGCGAGCTCGCGCTCGTTGGGAAGGATCTCCCCGACCGCGAAGTCCGAGTCGAGCGCTTCGCCGATCACTGTCTTGAGGTGCTGGTACTTCGGTTCCGGCACCGATGCCAGCTGCGTGGTCCCCACCCTGATCCTCCGCAATTCGCCGTGTCCCGCGGCGTTTTTCCGCGCCCTTGTTTATTAAAGGTTCCTGCACTAACTCTGCGACCATAAGGCGAGCCACCCCCTTGGTCAAGACCAATCCTCCGTCGAAAACCCCGGAATGTGGCCCTCTGACCTAGATCGTTCACAGGACGTTCGCACTCCTGTGAGGCTCCGGTAGCGGAAAACCCCCGTCGGGAGCCGGCGGGGGCGGGGGTTCGTGCGGCGCCGGCGGCGCCGGACGGCGAAGAGCGCGCTCCCGGGGGTCGCCCCGGGGAGAGAGCGCCGTGTTATGGCCAAGTGTTATTACCGCGCTCGCCCTCCTCTTCGGAATCATGGGTCATGTTCATGCCGAGTCACCGCCCCGCCGGCGGGGCTCCGGCATGCGCGCGGCCCCTCGGGGCCGCCGCCCCCCACACGCGCGCCCGACCGGCGCGCCCGTCCGAATAGAGGAACCCTTGCGCATCACACGGCTCGTGCCCGCCCTCGCGGCCGCGGCGGTCTCCGTCCTCGCCCTGCTCTCCCCCGCCGCCTCCGCGGCACCCGCGCCCGCGCCCCCGGCCGTCCAGGCCGTGCAGCCGATCATCGGCGGCGGCTACGCCTCCAACGCCCCGTGGGCGGCCCGGCTGCTCTCCAACGGCCGGGAGACCTGTTCGGCCACGATCATCGCCCCGACGTGGATCCTCACCGCCAAGCACTGCGTCACCGGCGGCGGGCTCTCGTTCCGCATCGGCAGCCTCGACCAGCACAGCGGCGGCACCCTGGCCAACGGCGTCCAGACCTACACGCACAGCTCCGACCTGGCCCTGGTCCGCCTCGACCGCTCCGTGTCGGCGACCTACGCCACGCTCGGCCAGCCGGGCACCGTGCGCGTCGGCCAGAACGTCCAGGTGTACGGCTGGGGCGCCACGTCCCAGTGCGGCTCGGAGGCCAACTGCCAGTCCCGCTACCTGAAGGTCGCCAACGTCACCGTCACCAGCGGCTGCACCGACGCCTACGGCGGCTCCGCGATCTGCGCCCGCCGGGGCGACGGCATCACCGCGGGCGGCGACTCCGGCGGCCCGATGATGGCCGCCGGGGTCCAGGTCGGCGTCGCCTCCACCAGCGACCGCCAGACCACCACGGCGTACACCAACGTGACGGCGTACCGCTCCTGGATCAGGTCGATCGCGGGCGTGTGACGCGCTTCCGTCCCTGACGGGCGACGGGCCTCCCCTCGCGGTGCGGCGGGAGGCCCGTCGCCGTGCCCGGAGGGTCAGACGTCCTTCAGGCCGTGGAACTTGTCGGGGTTCCGGATGATGTGGACCGTCTGGACGCGCCCGTCCCTGACCTCGATCTGGATGACCGTGTCGGGGCGCCCGTCGACGAACGCGACCAGGGCCGGGGCGCCGTTGAGCTCGACGACGCGGCGCTCGTGCCGGAAGTTCTCGTCCCCGGCGACGGCGTTGAGGAAGCGGCCGACCTTGTCGGCGGTCTCGATGACCCGCAGCGGCGCCTTGGCCTTGCCGCCGCTGTCGCCGACGAGGCGCACGTCCGGCGCGAGCAGGGCGAGCAGTTCGCCGAGGTCGCCGCCGGCGGCCGCGGCGAGGAAGCGCTCGGTGAGGTCGCGGCGCTCGGCCGGGTCGACGTCGTAGCGCGGCCTGCCCTCGTCCACGTGGCGCCGGGCGCGCCCGGCGAGCTGGCGCACGGCCGCCTCCGAGCGGTCCAGGGCGGTGGCGATCTCCCCGTACGGGAAGCCGAAGGCCTCGCGCAGCACGAAGACGGCCCGCTCCAGGGGCGAGAGGGATTCGAGGACGACGAGGACGGCGAGCGAGACCGAGTCGGCGAGCAGGGCGCGCTCGGCGGTGTCGGGGGCGGCCGGGCCGAAGTCGGTGACGACGGGCTCGGGCAGCCAGGGGCCGACGTAGGTCTCGCGGCGCGCGTGGGCGAGCCGGAGCCGGTCGATGGCGAGGCGGGTGGTGATCCGTACGAGGAAGGCGCGCGGCTCGCGGACGGCGGCCCGGTCCTCGGCGGTCCAGCGCAGCCAGGCTTCCTGGACGACGTCCTCGGCGTCGGCGGCGCGCCCGAGCATCCGGTAGGCGACGCCGAGGAGCATCGGGCGGTGCTCCTCGAAGAGTTCGGTCAGGACGTCGGCGGGAGGGCCGGTGGGGGCGGGGCCGGTCGTACGGGTGGGGGCGGGGCCGGCGGGATCGGTCGTACGGGTGGCGGCGGGGCCGGTGGTGCCGCCGGGAGCGAGGTCGGCGGGGCCGGTGGTGCCGCCGGGGGCGGGGTCGGTGGTGTCGGTGGGGATGTCGGTGGGCACCCGGCCATCCCAGCCCACCTCCTCCGGCCTGTCCAGTTCGGTCCGGGCCCTTGAACTCCCGGCTACCGACCGGTAATTCTTGCTGACGGGTCGTCTAAGAGGTGTCACGACAGGGAGTCCGCATGCCCGCACGGATCACGTTCACGATCGAGACCCCCACGGGTCGCCGGACGACGTCCCTGACGTACGAGCGGAGGGGCGCGGGCGAGCCGCTGCTGCTCCTGCACGGCATCGGGCACCACTGGCAGGCCTGGGAGCCCGTCCTCGACGTCCTGGCCGCCGAGCGGGACGTGATCGCCGTCGACCTGCCCGGCTTCGGTGCCTCCGACGCGCTGCCGGAGGGCTCCCCGTACGACCTGTCCACCGTCGTCCCCGTCCTCGGCGCCTTCTGCGAGGCCCTCGGCGTGGAGCGTCCGCACGTGGCCGGGAACTCGCTCGGCGGGCTGCTCGCGCTGGAGCTCGGCCGGGAGAAGCTGGTGCGCTCGGTCACCGCCCTCTCCCCCGCCGGCTTCTGGACCGAGGCCGAACGCCGGTACGCCTTCGGGACGCTGCGGGCCATGCGCGGCGCGGCCCTGTCGCTGCCCGTGCCGGTGATCGAGCGGCTGTCCCGCACCCCCGCCGGGCGCACCGCCCTCACCAGCACCATCTACGCCCGGCCCGCGCGCCGCTCACCCGAGGCGGTCGTCTCCGAGACGCTCGCGCTGCGCGGTGCGACCGGCTTCCACCAGACCCTGGCGGCGGGCCGGGCCGTGCTCTTCCGCGACGACTTCTCCTCCTCGGTGCCCGTCACCGTCGCCTGGGGCACCCGCGACCGGCTGCTCCTTCGCCGCCAGGGCGTCCGCGCGAAGCGGGTCCTGCCCGGCGCGCGGCTCGTCCGGCTGCCCGGCTGCGGCCACGTGCCCATGAACGACGACCCGGCCCTCGTCGCGCGCGTGCTCCTGGACGGCAGCCGCTGAGGCCGTCTTCGTACGGGTGAACAGGCCGGTGCCCAGGGCGGCGCCGGCCCCCACGAGCAGGCTGCCCGCCACCTGGGGGAGGCCGAAGGCGGCGCCCGCGACCAGGGCGGCGCTCAGCGCGGCGGCGACCGGGATCGCCCCGGTGAAGAGGGTGGCCCGCTCCACCCCGATCCGCTGGACGCCCATGTAGAAGAGGACGAAGCCGACGACCGTGGCCAGGACCGCCTGCCAGACGAGCGCCCCCGCCTCCACGCCCGTCGGCATCCGGACGAAACCGGCGCCGTCCACGAGCAGTCCGAGGAGCGCCGCCTCGGCCGCGCCGACCGCGCAGACGGCGGCGGTGAGCAGCTTCGGGCCGAGGATCCGCAGCACCGGGACGGCGAGGACCGTGAAGCCCACCTCACCCGCGAGCGCCGCCAGCGACCAGCCGATCCCGGCCGCTTCGGTCCGCCCCCAGCCCTGCACGGTGAAGGCGCCGGCGGTGACGAGCAGCGCCCCGTACAGCACGGCGCGAGACGGCCCGCGGCCCGCGGCCAGCGGCACGAGGACGGCGACGACGACCGGCGCGCAGCCCACCAGGACCCCCGGGACGGCCGGTTCGGCGGTCCGCTCGGCGGCCAGTACGGCGAGGTTGAAGCCGACCATGCCGACGGCCGCGAGGACGGCGAGCCGCAGCCAGTGACGGGCGGTCAGGAGCCGGAGCGGGGCGGCCCCGCCCCGGCCGAGCAGCGGGAGCAGGAGGAGGCAGGCGGCTCCGTACCGGATCGCCTGGCCGCCCGCGTACGGGTAGGCGCCCAGCAGGCTGTTGGCGGTGAAGGAGGCGCCGACGAGGGCGTAGGCGAGGGTCACGGTCAGGACCCCGCGCAGGGAGTTCGCGTTCATGGCTCCGACGCTAGGAATCCGCGCGGCCCCGGTTAAGGTCCACTTCCATGACGCCATCGGGGACCACTTCGGGCGGGGCTGCGGGCCCCGCGGGACAGCCCGCCTGGGAGTTGCTGCTCCCGGCCGTCGGGGCACCGGCGCGGCGGCGGGGACGGGCGCTCCAGGAGGCGCTGCGCGAGGCGGTCCGCTCGGGGCGGCTCGCGGCCGGGACGCGGCTGCCGTCCACCCGCGAGCTCGCGGCCGACCTCGGCGTCTCGCGGGGCCTCGTCACCGAGGCGTACGAGCAGCTGACCGCGGAGGGGTACCTGCGCGGCGAACGGGGCGCGGGGACCTGGGTGCGCGGGGCGGCCAGGGGCGGTGGCGGGGCCGGGACGGGCGGAGCCGGGGCCGGTGGGACGAGTGGGGTGGTAGGTGCGGTCGGGGCAGGCGGGGACGTCGGTGCGACCGGGGGTGCCGGGGCGGGTCGGGCAGGCGGCGCGAGCGGGGTGGGCAGGGGCCTCGGAGCGGGCCGGGCGGGTGGGGGCTTCGGTACCGGTGGGGGTGTCGGTACCGGTGGGGGCGCCGGAGTGCCGGGGGTGCGGGTGGACTTCCGCCCGGGGACCCCGGACCTGTCGCTGTTCCCGAGGAGCGCGTGGGCGGCGGCGCAGCGTTCCGTCCTGGCGCGGCTTCCCCACCGGGCCCTCGGCTATCCGGACCCGCGCGGCCTGCCCGAGCTGCGCGGGGCGCTGGCCGGGCTGCTGGCCCGGCGCCGGGGCGTGGTGGCCGATCCGGAACGGCTCGTGGTCTGCTCGGGCGTGGCGCAGGCGTCGACGCTCCTGGGTTTCGTCCTGCGGGCGCGGGGGCTGCGCACGGTCGGCGTCGAGGACCCCGGCAGCCCGGAGCACGGCCGCCTCTTCGCCTCGACCGGCATGGAGACGGTGTGGCTGCCGCTGGACGGGGAGGGCCTGCGCCCGGGACCGCTCGCCGCCTCGGGCGTACGGGCCGTGGTGGTGACGCCCTCGCACCAGTTCCCGTCCGGCATCGCCTGGTCGGCGGAGCGGCGCGCCGCGCTCCTGGACTGGGCGCGGGCGGTCGACGGCCACGTCCTGGAGGACGACTACGACGGCGACTTCCGGTACGACCGGGCGCCGGTCGGCGCGCTCCAGGGGCTCGACCCGGAGCGGGTCGTCTACGCGGGGTCGGTCAGCAAGTCGCTGGCGCCGGGGCTGCGGCTCGGCTGGATGCTCGTCCCGGAGGAGCTGCTCGCCGAGGTCGTGGAACGGAAGCGGACGATGGACCTGGGCAATCCGGTGCTCGACCAGGCCGTCCTGGCGGAGTTCGTGACGCGAGGCGGGTACGACCGGCAGCTGCGCCGCTGCCAGCGCGCCTACCGAGAGCGGCGGGACGCGCTGCTCGCCGCCCTCACCGAGCACCTTCCCGGCACGGGGGTGAGCGGCATCGCGGCCGGGCTGCACGTCATCGCGCGCGTACCGGCGCGTTTCGGGCCGCCGGAGCGGTTCCTGGCGCGGGCGGCGGAGGCGGGGGTGGCGCTGCGGCCCTTGGAGGAGTACGGCACGGCACGGCCGGAGGACGGGGACGTACGGCTCGTCATCGGCTACGCGCACCTGTCGCCGTCGACGGTGGCGGAGGGGATCGGGCTGCTGGCGGGGGCGGTGGGCGGCCGGGTGTGAACCGATCTCCCGGGGGGCCGGCCGGGTGATCTGTTCACGCGGGGTTCGCGCGGGCGCCGTTCCCGGCCGTTAGGCATGGGGCGGCGCACCGCCCACGACCGGAATCGACCACCTCCCGGAGGCCCCTCCATGTCCCACCCCGTGCCCGGCTCCTCCCCCGTGCCCGGCTCCTTTCCCGTCCCGGCATCCGCGCCCGCCCGGCGCGGCGTCCTGCGCGGCTCGCTGGCCGCCTCGGCCGCGCTCGCCCTCGGCGGCGCCGGCCTCGCCGCCCCCGCGTTCGCGCTCTCGGGCCGGCCCCGGGCCGCGTGGGGCGTGCAGACGGGCGACGTCACGGTCTCCTCGGGACTGGTGTGGGTGCGCTCCGACCGCCCCGCGCGCATGATCGTCGAGACCTCCGCCACCGAGTCCTTCCGGCGGGCGCGCCGCCACCGCGGACCGCTGCTCGGGGCGGGCACGGACTTCACCGGCACGACGGCCCTGCGCGGCCTGCCGGCCGGCGAACAGATCCACTACCGGGTCACCCTGGCGGACCCGGACGACCCGCGCCGTACGGGCGAGCCGGTCACCGGCACGTTCCGCACCGCCCCGGACCGGCGCCGCGACGGCGTCCGCTTCCTGTGGTCCGGGGACGTCGCCGGGCAGGGCTGGGGCATCAACCCGGACGTCGGCGGGTTCCGGGCGTACGACGAGATGCGCCGGCTCGACCCGGACTTCTTCCTGTGCAGCGGCGACGCGATCTACGCGGACGGGGTGATCGAGCCGAGCGTCACCCTGCCGGACGGGCGGATCTGGCGGAACGTCACCACGCCGGAGAAGTCGAAGGTCGCCGAGACCCTGGACGAGTACCGGGGCAACTTCCGGTACAACCTCCTCGACCACAACGTCCGGGCGTTCAACGCGCGCGTGCCGTCGATCGTGCAGTGGGACGACCACGAGGTCCGGAACAACTGGTACCCGGGACAGATCCTGGACGACCCCCGGTACACGGAGAAGGACGTGGACGTCCTCGCCGCCCGCGCGGCGCGCGCCTTCGGCGAGTACACGCCGGTCTCCACCCTCCACCTGCCGGGCGGACACGGCGGACCCGGCGGGCGCGGGCGGCGGGTGCACCGGGTGGTGCGGTACGGGCCGCTGCTCGACGTGTTCGTGCTCGACATGCGCTCGTACCGGAACCCCAACTCGCCCAACCGGCAGGCCGACGACACCACCGGCATCCTGGGCGCGGGGCAACTGGCCTGGCTGAAGCGGGAGCTGGCCGCGTCGACGGCCGTGTGGAAGGTGCTCGCGGCGGACATGCCGATCGGCCTGGTGGTGCCGGACGGGGCGGCGGACTTCGAGGCGATCGCGCAGGGCGATCCGGGCGCGCCGCTGGGCCGGGAGCTCCAGATCGCGGAGCTGCTGCGGTTCGTCAAGCACCGGCGGATCACCGGCACGCTGTGGCTGACGGCGGACGTGCACCACACCTCGGCGCAGCACTACGCGCCGGAGCGGGCGGCCTTCAAGGACTTCGCGCCCTTCTGGGAGTTCGTGTCCGGGCCGCTGGCGGCGGGCGGGTTCCCGGCGAACGCGCTCGACGGGACCTTCGGCCCCGAGCGGGTCTTCGTACGGGCGCCGGAGCGGGCGAACCTGTCGCCGATGGAGAGCCCGCAGTACTTCGGCGAGGTCGACGTCGACGGCCACAGCGGCGACCTGACCGTGCGGCTGCGGGCGGAGGGCGGGAAGGTCCTGTTCAGCAAGGTGCTGCGGCCGGGGCGCGTCGGACAGTAGCAACAGGGGCGTCGGACGGCACCGGCCCGAGCACGGCCCCCGGTGCGGAACCCGCTGGTCAGGGGCGTTGTCAGTGGCGAGCCCTACGGTTTTTTCCATGACGCGATCCGTACAGGCACTCGCCTACGCACGCCCGTCCGCGCTGGAGTCCACGGGCTCCGGCCGGCTGCTCGGTCTGGAGACGGCGGGGGGTCTCACGCCCCGCGGGGCCGAGGCCCATCCCCGCTTCTTCTCCGGTTTCCTGGCCTCGCCGCAGGTCGCCGCCCGCGGCCTGCTCGCGGTCGCCGACGTGGCCGCGGCCCGCTACCACCAGCGGATACGGCCGGGTTCGCTGGATCCGGTGGTGACGGGGAACGGGGACCGGCTGCGGTTCGAGTCCTTCTCCGGCTGCGGCGGGGTGTACGCGCGCCTGGACGTGCTCGACGAGGGGCTCGGCGGCGCGGGGACGGGACACGGCACCACCAACGTCGACGTCAACGACCCGCTGCGCGAGGCGCTGTCGCGGATGACGGGGGACGATCCGCTGCACCTGCGGGTCGGCCCGGACGAGATGGCGGTGAGCACGCTCGCGGGCTCGGTCGTGGAGAAGAAGGTGCCGCTGCCGGACCGCTGGCTTCGGGGGTTCGCCGAGGCCCAGGTCGCCTCGGCGCGGTTCGACCTGCGGGCGGAGCTGACGGGGGCGGAGGCCGTGCGGTTCCTGCGGTCCCTGCCGCGCACGCAGACCCGGGGGCGCGGTCCGCTGTGGATCGCGCAGTCGGGCCGGACCCTGCGACCGACGACCCGGCCGGGCGCGGGCGCGGTGTGCCTGCCGGGGCCGGACCGGCTGATCGCCCTGGAGCGGGTGCTGCGGTACGCGACGGGGCTGCGGGTGTACGGGCCGGTGCCGGACGGCACGGCGGCGGCGAGCGCCTGGGAGGTGACCCTGCCGGGGATGCGGCTGACGCTGACGCTGTCGCCCGACCCGGCGCGGGGCTTCTCCGGCGAGGGCGGGGTCCTGGAGGCGCTCGCGACGGAGGAGGCGGAGCAGGACGCCGAGCTGGTCGCGGTGCTGCTCGCCTGGGAGCCGCGCATCGACCCGGCCGACCTCGCGGCGCAGGCGGGTCTGACGGCCGACCGGGTGCGGGCGGCGCTGATCCGCCTCGGGACGGCGGGCCGGGTGGGGTACGACGTGGCGGACGCGGCCTACTTCCACCGGGAGCTGCCGTACGACGCGGACCGCGCCGAGCGCCACAACCCGCGTCTGGTGAGCGCGCGCCGCCTGGTCGCGGAGGGTGCCGTGGAGCTCGACGGGGAGTCGGCGGCGGTGGCCTCGGGCGACCGGCGCTACCGGGTGCGGGAGTCGGACGGGGTCCTGAGCTGCACCTGCCAGTGGTGGGCGGACTACCGGGGGCGCCGGGGGCCGTGCAAGCACGCGCTCGCGGTGCGGATGGTCCGGCGGGGCGTGGTGGTCGCGACCCGGGCCGCGGCGGGGGTCGCGCCGTGACGGGCCCCGTGACCGGGATCGGGGAACGGGCGGCCGGAGCGGTGGCCGGGATCAGGGCACGGGTCGAAGGGGCGGTGCGGAAGACAATGGGGGCAGGCGTGGGAATCGGTACGGAGAGCGGTGCGGCGGTGTCGGTGGAGGACGGAGCGCGGGGTGCGGCCCCGGACGGCGCGGCGGTCGAGGCGCTGCTCGACGCGGTGCGCGCCGGGCGGGCCCACCAGGTGCCGAAGCTCCTGGAGCCGCTGGACGCCGACGCGCGCAAGAAGGCCCTCGGGAAGCTGAAGGCGCTGCGCGCCGAGGTCCGCTCCTGGGACTGGAAGCGAGGACAGGAGGCGGCCCGGATCCGGCGCGGCCTGTACGTGGCGGGGGCCGGGTGCCACACGGGCGCGGCGGCGGCCGCGACCTGGCTGGCCGGCAGCGACATGCTGGGCTGGGACCTCAAGGACGCGACCCCGGTCCTGGCGGTGCTCGCCGACCGGGACCCGGCCTGGCTGGCGGACGTGGCGGGACGGCTCGCCAAGCGGCGGAACGTCGCAGAGACCGTCTACGAACTGATCCACGGGCTCGTGGTGCGCTCCGGCTGTCCGGTCCCGGCGACCGACGGTTACGTCCTGGGCTGGACGCGGAAGGTCACCGACAAGCGGCTCTTGGAGCGGCTGCGCGCGGACCCGCAGACCCCGGTCCTGGTGGCGCACGCGCTGTCGATGGGCGAGACCCCGGGCCCACTGGTCTGGTCGGTCGGTCCCGAGGCGCCGACGCACTGGCCCACGGCGCTTGCGACGCTCGTCGCGGAAGGGGTGCTCGACCGGGCCGGGGTGCTGGACCTGTGCGTCTCCCGGCTGCTGCGCGGCGGGCGGGTGCGGGACCTGCGGTTCCCGCTGGAGGTGCTGCGGCTCCTCGCACCGACCGGGGAGGAGCTGCGGGAGCGGGTCCCGGACTGGGTCGGGATGGCGGCCGACGCGCCGTCGCAGGTCGCCGGGTACGCGCAGGAGGTCCTGGCGGGGCTCGCCGCGGAGGGGGCGCTGCCGGTCGGAGCGCTGGCCGAGATGACGGGCGCGGTGCTCTTCCGCACCGAGAAGAAGCTGGTGCGGGCCCAGCTGACCCTGGTCGGCAGGGTGCTCGCGCGGGAGCGGGGCGCGGCCGGCGAGCTGCTGCCCGCCGTCACGGAGGCCTTCGGGCACGAGGACACCGGTGTCCAGGAGCGGGCGCTCAAGCTGGTGGGCACGTACCTGTCCGCCGTGGACGCGGAGGTGCGGGCGGAGCTGGCCGAGGCGGCCGGGCTGCTCGGCCCGGCGCACCGGCGGGCGGCCGTGGAGCTGTTCGGGGACGCGCTGGGAGAGGCCGACCCCGGGCCGTACGAGGAGATCCTGCCGCCGGTGCCGGGGCCGGAGCCGGTGGCGCCCCCGGCGGCCACGGTCGCGGTGCTGGTGGAGGAGCTGGTGGCGAAGGGGCTCATGGAGGACCCCGTGGCGTTCGAGCGGGCGCTCGACGGTCTGGTGCGGCACGCGCACCGGGACCGGGCGGCGGTGGCGGAGGCGGTGCGGGAGGCGTTCCCGAGGGCGTCGTGGGACGCGCCCCACCACTTCACGCACTACACCCACGGCATCCACGTGGTCCTCGCGGCGCTGCTCGGTCTGGTGAGGCGGTCGGTGATCGACGTCCGCCGGGCGGAGGCGCCCGAGCGGGACACCTGCATCCACGAGGGCCTGTCGGGGATCCTGGAGGCGCGCCTGTGGGAGGCCGCCGCCCTGGTGGGCACGGACGAGCTGCCGTTCCTGCTCGCCACGCCGACCCTGCACACCGGCGCGATCGACCCGCCGGCCCTCGTGGAGCGGCTGCGGGCCTACCGGGACGCGGGCGTGGAGCCCGCCCCGGTGGACTTCGCCCAGGCGCTGCTCCGGGTCCTGCGGGGCGACCCGGCGGCGGGGCGGGCGGCCGGGGAGGCGGCTGCGCTCGGCACTCCGGCCGGTCTGCGGCTCGCCGCCTGGCTGCGGGACGAGGACGCGCTGGGTGCGACCGTGCGGCTGTTCCCCCGGGGCGTCCAGCAGTCTTCAGGGAAGTGGTGGCTGGTCGACCGGATCACGGTCGACTTCGGCGAGCGCGCCGTGGTGCGGGAGGAGTTCCCGGCCGCCTTCCACTGGCTGGGCGGGGCCGTGCGGGCGACCCCGCGCCGCTGCTACCACTGGATCGACCACCGGGTGCAGTGGGCCCCGGTGCTCCCGGCCGACCGCGAGGTCCTGGCGGCCTGCCTGCTCCCGGCCATGGCGCACTCCGTCGACGGGGACCAGCGCGGGACGACCGAGCCGCTGACCGCGCTGGCCGAGGCCGGGGGGCCGGTCGGCCGCGCGGTGCACCTGGCGCTGGCGTTCGGTCTCGGCGGCGTCGACTCCGACGACCGGCTGCGCGCGGTGGACGCGCTGCTCGTCCTGGCGTCGCGGGGCGAGCTGAACGCCCGGGCGCTCGGGGCGGAGCTGGCGTGGCTGGTGGCGGAGGGGTCCCTCAAGCCGAACCGGCTGACGGACGCGGTCCGTACGGCCGCCGCCACCGGGGCGTACGGGACGGTCTGGGCGGTCCTGGAGGCGACGCTGCCGGAGCTGCTCGGCGCGGAGAAGCCGGTGCGGGGGCTGGGCGAGCTGCTCGCGGTCGCGGCCGACTGCGTGGAGCGGTGCGGGGCGCGGGGCGGGCTCGCCGGGCTGGAGGCCGTGGCCTCGGTGCGGGGTTCCTCGCAGCTGGTGGTCCAGGCCAAGCGGCTGCTGAGCGCACTCCGTCAAGGGGCCGATCAGCCTCTGGCAGAAACGGCCTGAATCGGTCGTTAAGCCGCCAGATGGGCGCTTAACCCGTCAGTCACAAAGCGTTCGTGATCACGCAACACCACTGGGTCACAGTGAAGCCATGACCGATGTGACGTCTTCGAAGAGTGCCCGCCATCCGCACCACTGGCGGCACGACCTGATCGAGCTGGCCGCGCTGTTCACCGCCGTGGTGGTGGCCGACACGATCGCCAAGACCATCGCCAAGGGCCCGGAGGGCCCCTACCTGCTGGTGTTCTCGGCGATCGCGCTGATCGCCACCGCCGCCTTCCACACCTGGTGGGCGCGGAGGCGCAGTCATGCCAGCCACGCCCCGCCCGCCGGTGATACCGGCGGGCGGCCGGCCGCCGTCCCCGCCGCGCGGCCGGAGCCCGCGGCGGCGAAGGGACCGGCGGCAGAGGGCGGGACCGGCGCGGACGACGTGTCCGGCCGGGCCGTCGGGACCTCGCTGTGGCGGATGCGCACCACCGTCGCGGACACCCCGGGCAGCCTCGCCGCCCTGTGCACGGTCCTCGCCCGCCTGGACGTGGACATCCTCACCCTCCAGACCCACCCGCTGGCGGACGGCACGGTGGACGAGTTCCTGCTGCGCGCGCCCGCCGACCTCTCCGCCCGCACCCTGGCCCACGAGGTCGCGGCGGCCGGCGGCCGGGACACCTGGACCGAGCGGGCCGACGCCCACGACCTGGTGGACACGCCCACCCGGGTCCTCGGACTCGCCACCCGTACCGCGCTCGACGCGGCCGAACTGCCGCTCGCGCTGCGCCAGCTCCTCGGCCGCTGCACCCTCCACTCCGTACCGGCCGTCTCGCTCACCGGGCGCCCCACCGGCGAACAGGCCCCGGTCGAGGGGGTCCTGGAGGAGACCGTGATGCGGCTGCGCGACCCGCACGGCGGCACGCTCGTCGTCGAGCGCCCTTACCTCCCCTTCACCCCGACCGAGTTCGCCCGGGCGCGCGCCCTGGTCGAGCTGGACGCCCGGCTCGGCCCGCGCCTCCCGCGCGGCCGGGACGTGCTGACCCTGCCCGAGGGCAACGAGATCACCGTCCGCCGCGCCGACCAGCGCGACCTGGCCGCCGCGCGGGCCATGCACGACCGCTGCTCGGCCCGCACCCTGGGCCTGCGCTACCACGGCCCGGTGGGCGACGCCGACCGCTACCTCGACCACCTGCTCAGCCCCCGCTTCGGGCGCACCCTCGCCGTGCAGACCGCCTCCGGCCGCCTCGTCGCCCTGGGCCACCTGCTGTGGGACGGGGACGAGACGGAGGTCGCGCTGGTGGTCGAGGACGACTGGCAGCGGCGCGGCATCGGGTCCGAACTCCTCGGCAGGCTCGTGGCGATGGCCGAGGAGGCCGGCTGCGACAGCGTGTACGCCGTGACCCAGTCGTCCAACACGGGGATGGTGGCCGCGATGCGGGCGCTCAACCTGCCCCTCGACTACCAGATCGAGGAGGGCACCCTGGTGATCACCGCCCGGCTGGCCTCGGCACACCGACCGGCCGCCCGGACGCAGCGGCACGAGGGGTCCCGGCCGGCGGAGCGCTGAGCGCCTGCGTCAGGTCCCGCCAGAGGTCCTCGACGTCCTCCAGGCCGACCGACATCCGCAGCAGGCGGTCGCTGACGCCCGCCGAACGCCGGTCGCCCTCGGCCACGATCCGGTGGCTGATGGAGGCCGGGTGCTGGATGAGGGTGTCGACGCTGCCGAGACTGACCGCCGGGGTGATGAGCCGTACCCCGGCGATCACGTCGTGCGGCTCCCCGTACACCTCGAAGGCGATCATCGCGCCGCCGATCCGCGGGTAGTGGACGCGGGCGATCCGGGGGTCGGTGGCGAGCCGCCGGACGAGCTCGGCGGCCGTCGTGGACGCCGCCCTGACCCGTACCGGCAGGGTGGCCAGGCCGCGGAGCAGCAGGTATCCGGCCAGCGGGTGGAGCACCCCGCCGGTGGCGAAGCGGACCTGGCGGAGGGTGCGGGCGAACTCCTCGTCGCAGGCGACGACCCCGCCCATGACGTCGCCGTGGCCGCCGAGGTACTTGGTCGCGCTGTGCAGCACGATCCGGGCGCCCTGTTCCACCGGCCGCTGGAGGACGGGGGTGGCGAAGGTGTTGTCGACCAGGAGTGGCACGGAGCCGCAGGAGTGGGCGAGGGCCCGGATGTCGGCCTCGGCGAGGGTGGGGTTGGCGGGCGACTCGACCATGACCAGGCCAGTGTCGGGCCGGATCGCCTCCGCGACGCCGGCCGGGTCGGTCCAGGTCACCTCGGTGCCGAGCAGACCGGCGTCCAGGAGGTGGTCGCTGCAGCCGTACAGCGGGCGGACCGCCACGACGTGGCGCAGGCCCCTGCTCGCCCGGGCGAGCAGGACGGCGGTCAGGGCCGCCATGCCGCTGGCGAAGGCGACGGCCGCCTCGGTGCCCTCCAGGCGGGCGAGGGCCTCCTCGAAGCGGGCGACGGTCGGGTTGTCGAGCCGGGCGTAGACGGGCGGGCCGTCGAGCCGGGCACCGGTGGTGGCGAACTCGTCGATCCGGGCGGCCTCGGCCCGGGCGTCGTACGAGGGGTAGGTGGTGGACAGGTCGATCGGCGGGGCGTGCAGCCCGAGGCCGGCGAGGTCCTCGCGGCCCGCGTGCACGGCTTCGGTGGCGAGGGCCCTCGGGGTGGCCGAGGGTCCGAGATCCATGGCGTCCATGGCGGCACTGTGAACGGATACCGGCAAGTAGCGGAAAATCTCCGTGCTACGTTCGGCCGATGACCGATTCCGTCGTACTGGACGCGGTCGATCTGCACATTCTTCGCCTCCTGCAGAACGACGCCCGGACCACCTACCGCGAGCTCGCCGCCGAGGTCGGCGTCGCTCCCTCCACCTGTCTGGACCGAGTGGCCCGGCTGCGGCGCACGGGTGTGGTCCTCGGACACCGGCTACGTCTGGATCCGGCCAAACTCGGCCGTGGCCTCGAAGCGCTCCTCCTCGTCCAGGTCCGTCCGCACCGAAGGGAACTGATCGGTCCATTCGTCGACCGCATCCGGGCCCTGCCGGAGTCCCGGGCCCTGTTCCACCTCACCGGCCCCGACGACTACCTGGTGCACGTGGCCGTGGCGGACCCCGCCGACCTGCAACGACTCGTCCTGGACGAGTTCACCTCCTGCCGCGAGGTGGCCCGGGTGGAGACCCGGTTGATCTTCCAGCAGTGGGAGTGCGGCCCGCTCCTGCCGCCCTCCGCGAGCCCCTCCTTGTCAGCCGACTGAAGCCCGACGAGGATGACGCGGGCCCGCGGAAGAGGCCAGGATGACCCCCATGCCAGAGATCTCCAGCAGCCCGCTGCCCCGCCAGGTCGCCGACGACCACGTCGACGCACTCGTCGCCCTCGACCCGATCACCGGTACGTACCTGGGAGTCAGGGAGAGCGCCGGACTGCTGCCCGACTTCTCGCCCGCCGGCCAGCGGGCCGTGGCCGACCTCGCCCGCCGCACGCTCGCCCGGCTCGACGCGGCCGAGCGGGTGCCGGGGGCCGACAGCGACGCCGAGCGGCGGTGCGCCCGGCTGTTGCGGGAGCGCCTGACGGCGGAACTGGCCGTGCACGAGGCCGAGGAGGGCCTCTGCGCCGTCAGCAACCTGCGCTCGCCCGCGCACAGCGTCCGCATCGTCTTCACCGTGATGCCGACGGAGACCGAGGAGGACTGGACGGCGGTGGCGTCCCGGCTGCGCGCGGTGCCGGCCGCCCTGGAGGGCTACCGCTCCTCGCTCGCCCTCGGCCTGGAGCGCAAGCTGTTCGGAGGCCCCCGCGCCGCCGCCACCTTCGTCGGGCAGCTCACCGAGTGGGCGGGCGGGGGCGAACGGCCCGGCTGGTTCGAGGTGTTCGCCGCCGCCGGGCCCGACACGCTCCCCGCCGGGCTCCGCGCCGAACTGGCGGCGGCGGGCGAGGAGGCCACCGCGGCCGTCGGGGCGCTGCGGGACTGGATGCGGGACGTGTACGCCCCGGCCGTCGCCGGCGCCCCGGACACGGTGGGCCGGGAGCGCTACCGGCGCTGGTCCCGCTTCTTCAACGGCACCGACCTGGACCTCGACCAGGCCTACGCGTACGGCTGGTCCGAGTACCACCGGCTCCTCGGCGAGATGCGGACCGAGGCCGAACGGATCCTGCCCGGCGCGAGCCCCTGGCAGGCGCTCGCCCACCTGGACGAGCACGGCACCCACATCGAGGGCGTCGACGAGGTCCGCGTCTGGCTCCAGCGGCTCATGGACGAGGCCGTCGAGGCGCTCGACGGCACCCACTTCGAACTCGCCGAGCGGGTACGGCGGGTGGAGTCCCGGATCGCCCCGCCGGGCGGCGCCGCCGCGCCGTACTACACCGGCCCGTCCGAGGACTTCTCGCGCCCCGGCCGCACCTGGCTGCCCGTGGACGGCACGACCCGCTTCCCGGTGTACGACCTGGTCTCGACCTGGTACCACGAGGGCGTGCCGGGCCACCACCTGCAGAGCGCGCAGTGGGTGCACGTCGCCGACCGGCTCTCCCGCTACCAGGCGACCATCGGCAAGGTCAGCGCCAACATGGAGGGCTGGGCGCTGTACGCGGAGCGCCTGATGGACGAGCTGGGCTTCCTGCCCGACGCCGAGCGGCGCCTGGGGTACCTCGACGCCCAGATGATGCGCGCGTGCCGGGTCGTCGTGGACATCGGCATGCACCTGGGCCTGGAGATCCCGGCGGACTCGCCCTTCCGGCCGGGCGAGCGGTGGACCCCGGAGCTGGCCCAGGAGTTCTTCCAGCGGCACAGCAGCCGTCCGCCGGCCTTCGTGGAGAGCGAGATGACCCGCTATCTGTCGGTGCCGGGACAGGCGATCGGCTACAAGCTGGGCGAGCGCGCCTGGCTGCTCGGCCGCGCCAACGCCCGGGCGGCGCACGGCGAGGCGTTCGACGCCAAGGCCTGGCACATGGCGGCCCTCTCGCTGGGCCCCCTCGGCCTGGACGACCTGGTGGACGAGATCTCCCGGCTCTGAGGATCCGGCAGCGGGGCGGTCCCCGGCCACGAGGCCGTGACGGGGTGATCCCCGCCTCCGGGCCTCGGCGGGGGCGTTTCCCCGGCCGTCCGTCCGATCGGCCGGGGACCTCCCTTGATCGACGGGGGATCCGCCTGCTATTCCTCCCCCATGACCACCGCCTACACGCCGGACGCCACGGACTGGCGCATCCTCGAAGCCCTCCAGTCCGAGGGCCGTGCCAGCTTCGCCGAACTCGCGCGGGCCGTGTCGATGTCGCCGTCCGCGGTGACCGACCGGGTACGGCGCCTGGAGGAGGCCGGGGTGATCACCGGGTACACGGCCCTCGTGGACCGGGAACGGCTCGGGTTCGCCGTCCTCGCCTTCGTACGGCTGCGCTACCCGCACGGCAACTACAAGCCGTTCCACGACCTGCTCGACACCACCCCGGAGGTCCTGGAGGCGCACCACGTCACCGGCGACGACTGCTTCGTCCTGAAGGTCGCGGCGCGCTCCATGCGGGACTTGGAGGCGGTCACCGGGAAGATCGCCGGGCTCGGTCCGGTGACGACCAGCGTCGTCTACTCCTCGCCGCTGCCCCGGCGCCCCGTCAGCCGCTGAGCGCGTCCTCACCGGTGCGCAGCCGCACCGCCGAGCCGTGCCGCTCCTTGACGACCTCCAGCTGGGCCGGGATCCGGCGGCGCAGGTCGCCGACGTGGCTGACGATGCCGACGCTGCGGTCCCGCTCGCGCAGCGAGTCGAGGACGTCGAGGACCTCGTCGAGGGTCTGCTCGTCGAGGCTGCCGAAGCCCTCGTCGATGAAGAGGGTGTCGAGCCGGACGCCGCCCGCCTCGTCCGTGACCACGTCGGCGAGGCCGAGGGCGAGGGCGAGGGAGGCGAAGAAGGTCTCGCCGCCGGAGAGGGTGGCGGTGTCGCGCTCGCTGCCGGTCCAGGCGTCCACGACGTGCAGCCCGAGGCCGGCCCGCTTGGCGCCGGAGCGGGCGTCGGAGTGGACGAGGGTGTAGCGGCCCGAGGACATGCGCAGGAGGCGGGCGGTCGCGGCGGCCGCGACCTGTTCGAGCCGGGCGGCCAGGACGTACGACTCCAGGCGCATCCGGCGCTCGTTCTCGGCGGAGGTGCCGGCGGTGAGGGCGGCGAGGCGGGCCACCCGCTCGTGCTCCTCGCGGAGCGGCCCCAGGCGGTGGACCTCGGCGGCGGCCCGCCGGGAGAGCTCGGTGAGGTCCGCGACCCGTTCGCGGGCGGCGGCGAGGGCGGAGTCGGCCGCGCGCAGGGCGCGTTCGGCCGCCGCGTGGACGGCCTCGGCTGCGGCGAGGTCGGCGGGCGGGAGCGCGGCGGCGGCCGCGGTGCCCGGTTCCGCGAGCCGGTCCGCGACGACGGCCTCCTCGGCCTGCCAGGCGTCCAGGCGCTCCTCGACGCCGCGCCGCTCCCCCTCGCCCAGGAGCGCCCCGGCGGCCTCGTCGGGGGTGGCGAAGCCCTCCTGGTAGGCGGCGTCGGCGAGCCGGGCGTCGGCCTCCTTGAGGCGCAGGTCGGCGAGTTCGGCGGCGCGCACGGTGTCGGCGGCCTCGGCCAGGAGGTCGATCCGCCGCTCCAGGCGGGCGGCGTGTTCGGCCACAGTGGCGAACGCGCCGCGGCCCCGGGCCAGTTCCTCGTCCAGCGCCGCCCGCTCCCGGTCGAGGGCCTCGCGCCGCGAGGTCCGGGCGGCGACCCGTCGCTCGGCCGCCCGCTGCGCCGCCACCCGCTCCCCGTGCTCGTGCTCGGCCCGCGCGAGCGCCTGGCGCGCGGTGTGCGCCTGTCCGGCGAGCGCGTGGGCCTCGGCGTGGAGCCGGGTCAACTCCTCCACCTCGCGGGCGATTTCCTCGACTGCGGGGTCGGCGGCGGAGTCGGCGACGGAGTCGATGGTGTGACCGATGGTGTGGTCGACGGCCTGGTCAGTGGCTCGGTCGGCGGTGGCCGGGGCGCCGTCCGGGGCGGGCCGGGCCTCCGCGCGGGCCGCCGCCCAGGACCCGCGGGTGACGGCCAGTTCGCGTTCGGCGGCCGTACGGGTCTCCTCCGCGGCGGTGTAGGCCTCGTAGGCGGCCTCCTCGGTGGCGCGGTCGACGTGGCCGGCGGTGGTGCGGGCGGGGGCCGGGTGGTCGGTGGAGCCGCAGACCTGGCAGGGGGCGCCCGCCTCCAGGCCGGCCGCGAGTTCGGCGGCGATGCCCTCCAGGCGCCGGGACTTGACGTCGAGCCAGGTCTCGTGGGCGTCGTTCCGCCGCTCGCGGGCCTCCGTCAGACGGGCCTCGGCCGCCTCGGCGCCCCGGGCGAGGGCGTCGCGGCGGCGGGCCGCGTCGAGCCGGCGGCGGGCGGGTTCCAGCCGTCCGGCGAGGTGTTCGGCGCGGGCGACGGCGTCCCGGGCGGCCTCGGCGTGTCCGGCGAGCCGGGCGCGGCGCGGCTCCCAGCCGGCGAGCCAGTCGGCCGCGTCCCGCAGGGCCTCCTCGTCGGCGCGCGCCTCCCGTGCCAGTACGGCCCGTTCCTCGGCGACGGCGGCGGCGCGGTGCTCGGCGCGGCGGGCCGGTTCGAGTCCGCCGAGCTCCCCGCGCAGCCGGTTCTCCAGGGCGGCGAGCTGCTCGGCCCCGGCGTCGGCGAGGTCGGCCGGCAGCCGGGCGCGGGAGCGGGCGAGGGCGGTGCGCGCGGCGGCCTGCTCGCGCTCGGCGTCCCGGCGCAGGGCCAGGGCGGGGGCGACCCGGTCGGCCCGGACGCTCCCGTCGAGGACGGCCCGGAGCCGGTCGCGCTCGGGGGCCCGCTCGGTGATCCGCTCGCGGCGCAGGAGGGCGTCGGCGTGGCGGGCCTGGCGGGCGGCGAGGTCGCGCTCGGCGTCGAGCGCGGCGCGGGCGTCGTCCCGGCGGCGCTCGGCGGCGGCGAGCCGCAGGCCCGCGACGTCCAGGGCCTCCCGCGCCTCGGTGCGGGCGACGGCGGCCCAGGCGAGGACGGCGGCGGCGAGCCCGGGTTCTCCGGCGGCCCCCTCGACCGGGGTGCGGGCGGCGTCGAGTCCGCCGGCAGCCTGGGCCATGCGGTGGGCGAGGGCGAGCAGCCGCTCGTCCCCCTCCCGTACCCGCTGTTCGGCCACGCGCCGCAGGTCGGCCAGGCGTTCCTCGACGGCGACGAAGCGGCGGGTGTCGAAGAGGCGGCCGAGGAGCCTGCCCCGGGCTTCGGCATCGGCGCGCAGGAAGCGGGCGAAGTCGCCCTGCGGGAGGAGGACGACCTGGCAGAACTGCTCGCGGCTCATGCCGAGGAGCTGGGTGATCTCCTCGCCGGTCTCCTGGTGGGAGCGGCTGAGGCCGTTCCAGGCGCCGGTGGCCGGGTCGTACTCGCGCAGCCAGGTCTGGGCCTTCTCGGTGGTGAAGCCGGTGCCGCGCCGCTTGGGCCGCTGCTGGGCCGGGCGGCGGGTGATCTCCAACCGCCGGTCGCCCACGGTCAGTTCGAGGAGGACCTCGGTGTACGTGCCGACGGGGGCGTGGTCGCTGCGCAGGGTGGTGCCGGGGGTCTGGCGGACGCCGGGCACGCTTCCGTAGAGGGCGAAGCAGACGGCGTCGAGGACGGAGGTCTTGCCCGCGCCGGTCGGCCCGTGGAGCAGGAAGAGACCGGCGGAGGACAGGGCGTCGAAGTCGACGGTCTGCGTGGCGCCGAAGGGGCCGAACGCGGTGATCTCCAGGCGGTGCAGCCTCACCGGCCCACCTCGCGCTCGGCCGTGTCGACCCGTACGTCGTCGAAGGCGCCGTACAGGACGGCCCGTTCCGCTCCGTCGAGCACCGCGCCGCCGCGCACATGGGCCACGAAGTCCTCCGCGATCTGCTGGTCGCTGCGGTCCCGGAGCCGCCGGGCGTAGGAGGCGCCGGTGTCGCTCCCGGTCCGTTCGGGGTCGAAGACGAGGTTGAGGGTGTGCGGGAAGCGTTCGGCGAGCCGGTTCATGGGGTCGGCAGGCCGTACGGGGTCGGTGAGGGTGGCCTCGACCCAGGAGCCCTCGTGGCGGGCGTGCGCGGGGTCGGCGAGGAGGTCGTCGAGCCGGCCCCGGAGCCGGGCGAGGGGGCGCGGGACGGGGCAGTCGAGGCGTTCGGCGTCGAGGTCCGCGCCCTCGGGGCCCGCGGGGCCGAGGTCGACGAGCCACATGGTCTTGCGGTGGTCGGCCTCGGAGAACGAGTACGCGAGGGGGGAACCGGAGTAGCGGACGCGGGGGGTGAGGGTCTGGCTGCCGTGGAGGTGGCCGAGGGCGACGTAGTCGACGCCGTCGAAGATCCCGGCGGGGACGGCGGAGACGCCGCCGACGGTGATGTCCCGCTCGCTGTCGCTGGGGGCGCCGCCGGCGACGAAGGCGTGGGCGACGACGACGGAGCGGGTGGCGGCGGGCCGGGTCGCGAGGTCGGCGCGGACCCGGTCCATGGCGGCGGTGAGCACGGCCTCGTGGCCGGCCTTCCCGGCGCCGAGGCGCTCGCGGACGAGGGCGGGTTCGAGGTAGGGCAGGCCGTAGAGGGCGACGTCGCCGTGGGCGTCGGTGAGGACGACGGGGGTGCCGATGCCGCCCGGGTCGGTGCGGAGGTGGATGCCGGCCCGTTCGATGAGTCCGGCGCCGACGCCGAGGCGGCGGGCCGAGTCGTGGTTGCCGGAGATCATGAGGGTGGGGACGCCGGCCTCGGCGAGGCGGTGCAGGGCGGTGTCGAAGAGTTCGACGGCGGACAGCGGGGGCACGGCCCGGTCGTAGACGTCGCCGGCGACGAGGACGGCGTCGACGCGGTGCTCGTGGACGGTGGCCACGAGGTGGTCGAGGAACGCGGCCTGGGCGCCGAGGAGTCCGACGCGGTGGAAGGACCGGCCGAGGTGCCAGTCCGAGGTGTGCAGGAGCCTCACGGTGCCGTCCCACCCCGCATGTGTGCCGTCCCTCCCCCACCGGTGCCCGCACCGGTCTTCGTTCGTGTGCGCCCACCACGCTATCCCGAGCAGGGTGCGGGGGTGGCCGTCCGGGTGACGGAGCACCGGGGTCCGGCGTCACACGTCGCCGTACGCCTCGCCGCCGAGCTCGAACGTCGCCGTGCCCGCCGTGGCGTCGGCGAGCCAGGCGCGGAAGGCGTCGACGTCGGCGTCCGGAAGGCCGATCCCGATCGTGACGGCGTCGGCGTACCGCACGTCCCGGACGGCGCGGCCGGTCGCCCGCAGGTCGTTCTCCAGTTTGCCCGCCCGCTGGTGGTCGACGGTGACGGTGGCGAGCCGGAAGCGCTGCCGGGTCACGGTGCCGAGCGCGTCGAGGGCCTCGCCGACCACGCCTCCGTACGCGCGGATCAGACCGCCCGCGCCGAGCTTCACGCCGCCGTAGTAGCGGGTGACGACGGCGGCGACGTACCGCGTCTCGCGGCGCAGCAGCATCTGGAGCATGGGGACGCCGGCCGTGCCGCCCGGTTCGCCGTCGTCGCTCGCCTTCTGCACGGAGGCGTCGGCGCCGATGACGTACGCGAAGCAGTTGTGGGTCGCCGTGGGGTGTTCGCGGCGGATCCTCGCCACGAACTCCTGCGCCTCCCGCTCGTCGGCGACGGGCGCGATGGCGCAGAGGAAGCGCGAGCGGTTGATCTCGGTCTCGTGCACGCCCTCGCGGGCCGGGGTGCGGTACTGCTCCTGCATCCGACCAGCCTACGTTCCGCCGGCCCGGTGCTCCCCGGCGGCCGGTGGGGGGCCTCGGGAATCAAGGGCCGGCGCGGCTCGTTCCCCCGGGAGACGGACCGCGCCGAGGAGAGGCAGCAGAGACGATGAGCGCCGACAGCACGACCACCACCGGTACCGCCGGGTACTCCGCCTCGGAGGCGGTACGACGGATCCTGACGTCCACGGGCGACACCTGGGCGGTGGTGGGCCTCTCGAACAACCGGGCGCGGGCCGCCTACGGGGTCGCGGCCGTCCTCCAGCGCTTCGGGAAGCGGGTCGTCCCGGTCCACCCGAAGGCGGAGACGGTCCACGGCGAGCGGGGCTACGCGTCCCTGGCGGACGTCCCCTTCCCGGTGGACGTCGTGGACGTCTTCGTCAACAGCGACCTGGCGGGCGGGGTCGCGGACGAGGCCGTGGCGATCGGCGCCAAGGCGGTCTGGTTCCAGCTGGACGTGATCGACGAGGCCGCCTTCGCCCGCGTCCGCGAGGCGGGCCTGGACATGGTGATGGACCGCTGCCCGGCGATCGAGATCCCGCGCCTGGGCTGAGCGGGGTCAGGCGGCGGGGACGCCGAGGCCCTCCAGGACGACCGCGCCGGGGAGTCGGCCGAGGGCCTTGCCGGGGAGGACGAGCTTGCCGCGGCGGCGGCCGCTGCCGACGAGGACCCAGGGCGTGTCGACCACGGCGGCGTCCACGAGGAGCGGCCAGTCGGCGGGGAGGCCGACGGGGGTGATGCCGCCGTACTCCATGCCGCTCTCGCCGGTGGCCGTGTCCGCCGGGGCGAACGAGGCCTTGCGGGCGCCGAGGTGACGGCGCACCACCCCGTTGACGTCGACGCGGGTGGCGGAGCCGACGACGCAGGCGGCGAGGGTCGTGTCGCCGCCCCGCCCGGCCGCCACGACCACGCAGTTCGCGGAGGCGTCGAGGAGGTCGGCGCCGTGGTGCTCCACGAAGACGGCGGTGTCGGCGATGGCCGGGTCGGTGTCGACGTAGAGCACCTGGTCGGCCGGGACGGGGCCCGTCCGGGCGCGGACGGCGGCGGCGACGGGGCCGGTCAGGAGGTCGAGGCAGTCCGGGGCGGGCCGGGCGTCGGTGAAGTCTCCGATGGGTGCGCGCATGTGCGTCACGCTGACAACCGGTGCCGGGGCGGGCGGGGCCGTCTCGGAGTACGGGCGGGGGTGCGTACGCGTGTACGGGCAGGGGCGCGCAATGCGGGGGTGCGGGCGGAGGCACGTAGGTGTGTACGCGGGCGGAGGCACGTCCAGGCGTACGCGGGCGGAGTCGCGTACAGGCGTACGCGCACGCGCCCGTCAGGTCGCCGCCGTGCCCGCCTGTTCGATCTCCCACTCCGCGAGCGCCGCGAGCTGCTCGGGGGTGACGTCCTCCGGGATCGGGACGGGGGCGGGGGTGCGGAGCGGGGGCTGCCAGCCGTTCTCCGGGTTCCAGCTGCGGACCACCTTCGCCGGGGCGCCCGCCACGACCGAGTGGTCCGGGACCTCGCCGCGCACCACCGCGCCCGCCGCGACGACCACGTTCCGGCCGAGGCGCGCGCCGGGCAGGACCACCGCGCCCGTGCCGAGCCAGCAGCCGGGGCCGATGGAGACCGGTGCCGAGCGGGGCCACTGGCGGCCGACCGGCTCGTCCGGGTCGTCGTAGCTGTGGTTGGTCGAGGTGATGTAGACGTACGGGCCGCAGTACGTGTCCGAGCCGATCGTCACCTCCGCGTCGGCTATGACGTGGCTGCCCCGGCCGAGGACGACCCCGTCGCCGAGGGTCAGGACCGTCTCCGTCCCGAGGTCGAGGTCCGGGAGCATCCCGGCCGTCAGCGTGACCTGCTCGGCGATGATGCAGCACGCCCCGATCTCGATCCACCGCTCGCCGAAGACCGTGCCCTGCGGGAAGGCGAGCCGGGTCCCCTCGCCGAGCCGGCGGAAGCGCAGCCTCCCCTGGTGCTCGGCGGTGACGGCGCCGGCCCGCTGCGCCCAGCGCCAGCCGCCCTGGAGGGCGTGCGCGACGGCCCGGCGCCGCCAGGCGGCGAGGGATGAGAACGTGTTTCTGTTCCTGGGCACCCGGCCACGGTAGTCGGCGCCGTCGCGCCCGATCACCGCCGTGCGCTGTGATGTCCGTCATGAGCACGGCATAGGCTGCGGCCCGGGGAGACCCCCGGGCGCGACACGACGGCCGACGACCAGGAGCGAAGAACCATGACAGAGGCGTTGATCAAGGGCGTGGGCGGCAAGGAGCCGCGGATCGACCCGACGGCCTTCACCGCCCCCACCTCGGTGGTCCTCGGCGAGGTCACCCTCGGCGCCCGCGCGAACATCTGGTACCACACGGTGCTGCGGGCGGACTGCGGCCCGATCGGGATCGGCGAGGACTCCAACGTCCAGGACAACTGCACGGTCCACGTCGACCCCGGCTTCCCCGTCTCGATCGGGGCCCGGGTGACCGTCGGCCACAACGCCACCGTGCACGGCTGCGTCATCGAGGACGACGTGCTCGTCGGCATGGGCGCCACGGTCCTCAACGGGGCCCGGATCGGCGCCGGGTCGCTCGTCGCCGCCCAGGCGCTCGTCCCGCAGGGCATGCAGGTCCCGCCGGGCTCGCTGGTCGCGGGCGTACCGGCGAAGGTGCGCCGCCCGCTGACCGAGGAGGAGCAGGCGGGCATCCGGCTCAACGCCGAGATGTACCTGCACCTCGCCAAGGACCACGCGGAGGCCTTCGAGGACTGAGCGCGTCCCGTGCGCGGGAACGGACGGAGGGCGGCACCCCGGTCGGGGTGCCGCCCTCCTCGCCGTACGGGACGGACTCAGTCCGCCAGGACCGGCTCCGGCTCAGGCCTTGGCTCCGCGACGGGGGCGGCGGCCCGCTCCGCGGCCGCCTTCCTGGCGCGGTTCTTGATGATCAGCATCGAAGTGAGGCCGATCAGGACGGCCAGGACGAGGCCGAGCCAGGAGAAGCGCTTCAGCCACGCCTCGGCGACGATCCCGACGGAGTAGACGACGGCCGTGGTGCCGCCGGCCCACAGGATGCCGCCGAAGACGTTGGCGACGAGGAACTTCCAGTACGGCATCTGCAGGACGCCCGCGAGCGGTCCGGCGAAGATGCGCAGGAGCGCGACGAAGCGGCCGAAGAAGACCGCCCACATGCCCCACTTCCGGAAGGAGCTCTCCGCGAGTCCGATGTTGGCCTCGCTGAAGTGCTTGGGGAACTTCCCGCCCAGCCAGGCGAGCAGGGGTCTGCCGCCCTTGCGGCCGATGGCGTAACCGATCGAGTCCCCGATGATCGCGCCGGCGGTGGCGCAGGCGCCGAGCACGTACGGGTTGATGTCGCCGTGCTGCGAGGCGAGCAGCGCCGAACTCACGAGGACGATCTCGCCGGGCAGCGGGATGCCCAGGCTCTCGAGGCCGATCACCACGCCCACAAGGACGTAGACGGCGATCGGGGGGATCGTCTCCAGCCACTCCTGGACGTGCAACGCGGCTTCCTCCCGTTTCGGCTCCCCTGTCGCGCCCCGCCCGTGGTCGGGGGCGTGGCGCCGGCGTGCGCCTCGGCGGGCACGCCGGGGCAGCCTACCCGGTCGGGACAGACGGACCTCGCAGCGGAAGACGGGGCCGGGGCCGGTTCCACGGCCGTGGTCGGGGTCGGAGCCGGGGCCGCGGTCGGGACCTGTCCCGGGGCCGGGAACGCGTCCGCCCCCGTGCCGGAAGGGGTACGGGGGCGGAGGCGTGCGGCCGGGCCGGCTCAGGCGTTCGGACGCAGGGTCCAGACGACGGTCATCTCGCCGGTCACGGCGCCGTCCTCGCGGGTGATGTCGATCCGCACCGGGAACTCCGGGCGCTGTCCGGCGTCGAGCTCGGCGACGACCTCGGCGGCGGGGCGGCCCAGGGTGGCGGTGGCCGTGACGACGCCCATGGCCAGCTTCTTGTAGCCGATCTCGGCCTTGACGGCGAGCGGGACCGCGCGGCTGAGCTGGTCGCCGAAGGCGGCGAGCACGATGGCGCCGCTGGCGGACTCGGCGAGCGTGAACATCGCTCCGGCGTGCGGGCCGCCGACGTGGTTGTGGTAGGCGGGCTGGTCCGGCAGGCGCACGACGGCGCGCTCGGCGGTGGTCTCCAGGAACTCGAGGTTCAGGGTTCCGGCCATGGGAACCGTCGCGGCGAGCATCTCGCCGACGGTCATCTGGTCTGCGCTCATGGAGCGTGATGTTACCCGCGAGTAGCACCCTTGGCCATCCCCCGCGTCCCTCCCGGACCGGGGGCGGGCGTGGCCGGGCGGCCCCCGCACCTCTATGGTTACTGGCCATGTGGCCAGGACAGCAGCCGCCCGGGGGCGAGCAGAACCCGCAGGACCAGAGTCAGAACCCCTACCAGCAGCCGGGGTACCAGCAGCCGAACCCGTACCAGCAGCCGCCGGCCCAGCCCGGATACCCGCAGCAGCCGCCGGCGCAGCCGGGTTACGGCCAGCAGCCGCCGGTCCCGCCCGGGTACCCGCAGCAGGGGTACGGCCCGCAGCCGGGGCAGCCGAACCCGTACCAGCAGCCGACCGTGCCGCAGCAGTACGCGGTCCCGGGTCCGGGGCGGCCCGGTCCCGGCGGTCCCGGCGGGAAGAAGAAGACGGCCCTCGTGGCGGTCCTCGCCGCGACCGCCGTGGTCGTCGCGGCCGGCGTCACCGGTTACCTGGTGCTCGGCGAGGACGACAAGGAGCCGACCGCCGCCGACCCGAAGCCGTCCGCGACGAACACCGCCTCCGTCGATCCGTCGGCGGCCCCCGAGCCGAGCCGGTCGTCCGAGCTCGACAACCCGCGCGACGGCGCCGCGCGGCAGCCGACGATCCCCGGCTGGAAGGTCGTCCACAACCCGAAGTACGGCACCCTCTTCGACGTGCCGCCGGAGTGGGAGGTGTCGAAGCCCGGGACGATCAGCTTCCTGGAGGACGAGAAGAAGGGCGACGGCAGCCCCCTCGTCACGATGTCCGGGCCCACGCACCTCAAGGACAAGTGGTGCACCTACGACACCGACAAGGACGGCAGCGAGGAGTCCTGGAGCCTGGCGTCGGCCGGCACCAAGGGCGGCCAGGGCGCCAAGAGCACCGGGGAGGCCGCGTACAACGAGGCCGGTACGTGGGTGTGGGGCGGCTACGCGCAGCACATGCCGCAGAACACGATCAAGATCACCAAGGCCGTGCCGTACACGACGAAGTCCGGTCTCACCGGCAGCGTGTCGACGGCCACCGCCCCGAACGTCAAGAAGCGCAACAAGTGCGAGTCGGACGGCAAGGCGATCGCCTTCACCTTCAAGAACGCGAAGAACGACTTCTCGACCTGGGTCCTCAACGCGGCCGACGGCGTCGCCGACGAGCTGCCGGACGCCACGATCCAGCAGATCCTCTCCACGGTCCGCCTCGCCGAGGACTCGTGACGGCGGGCGAATCGTGACATCGGGGGCGCCCGGCCACCAGGGCCCGTGGGCCGCCGGTGCCCGTCGTCCCGGCGGCCGGCGCCCCACCCCGCCCGGATATCGGTTTGGCACTTCGGCGGGGCGGCGGGGATAGTCCCGGGGTGACATCACCCGCCGGCTCCCCCGACTCCCCCGTCTCCTCCTCTCCCTCTTCCTCCCCCTCCCCCGTTCCGACCCGCGCCCGCCGCCCCGAGTGGGCCGGTCGGAACTACCTCCTGCTGACCGCCGCCACGGTCGTGACCAACCTCGGCACGCACGGCGCCCTGATCGCCACCACCTGGGCGGTCTTCGACTCCGGCGGCGACGCGGGCGACGTCGGCCTCGTGGCGATGGCGCGCTTCCTGCCGCTCGTCCTCTTCCTGCTCGTCGGCGGCGCCGTCGCCGACCGGCTGCCCCGGCACCGGGTGATGGTCGCCGCCAACGCCCTCAACTGCGTGTCGCAGGCCGTCTTCGCCGCCCTCGTCCTCTCCGGCGAGGCCCGCGTCTGGCAGATGATGGTGCTCACCGCGCTCTGCGGCACCGGCCAGGCCTTCTTCAACCCGGCGGCCGAGGGCATGCTCCTGGCCACGGTCAGCGGGGAGCAGGCGAGCAAGGCGTTCGCCGTCTTCCGGATGGCGATGCACGGCGCCTCCATCGGCGGTGCCGCGCTCGGCGGCGCGCTCGTCGCCTTCGTCGGGCCCGGCTGGGTCCTCGTGGTCGACGCCGTCGCCTTCGCCGTCGCGGGCGGACTGCGGGCCTTCCTCGACGTGAAGGGCGTCCCCGAGCGCGCCCCCGGCGGAGGGCTCTTCTCCGACCTGAAGGAGGGCTGGCAGGAGTTCGTCGGCCGCCCCTGGCTGTGGTCGATCGTCGCCCAGTTCTCCGTGGTGGTGGGCCTGATCGGGGCGGTCGAGGCGGTGTACGGGCCGCTGGTCGCCCGGGAGGAGCTGGGCGGCGCGCGCCCCTGGGGCTTCGCGCTCGCCGCGTACGGGGTGGGGACGGTCGCGGGCGCGGTCCTGATGACCCGGTGGAAGCCGCGCCGGATGCTGTTCGTCGGGACGCTGGGCGTCTTCCCGATCGCGCTGCCCTCGGCGGCGCTCGCAGTGCCGCTGCCCGCGATCGGCCTGACGGCCGCGATGTTCGTGAGCGGGGTGGCGATCGAGGTCTTCGGCGTCTCGTGGATGACGACGATGCACCAGGAGATCCCCGAGGAGAAGCTGTCCCGGGTCTCCGCCTACGACTGGTTCGGCTCGACGGCCCTGCTGCCGCTGACCACGGCGCTCGCGGGCCCGGCGGAGGGGGCGTTCGGCCGGAGCGGGGCGCTGTGGGGCGCGGCGGCGCTGATGGTGCTCGTCACCGCCCTCGTCCTGTTGGTGCCGGACGTGCGGAACCTGACCCGGCGTCCGCACGGAACCACGCCCCCGCCCACCGGGAAGGAGCTCCCGGCCGTGCCGGGGCCCCGCTCAGCCGATGCCGAACGCGCCGTCCGGGGGAACGGGTGACGGCACGGCCCCGGCGTCCCCGACCGGCTCCGCGTCCCCGGTGAACCGGGCGAGCGCGTCCCCGTGCTCCACGCGCGCGGGGAACGCGTCCGCCGCGGCCCGGCGGGCGAGGCGGGCGGTGTCGAGCGCGCGGGCGGAGGCGACCAGGACGGCGTTCCCGAAGCGGCGGCCGCGCAGGACGCCCGGTTCGGCGACGAGCGCGAGTTCGGGGAAGACGGCGGCGAAGGTGGCGAGCTGGGAGCGGAGGAAGGCGAAGGGGGCGCCGTCGGCCAGGTTGGCGGCGTAGACGCCGCCGGGCCGCAGGACGCGCCGGACCTCGCGCGCGTACTCGACGGAGGTGAGGTGGGCGGGGACGCGCGAGCCGCTGAAGACGTCGCCGACGATCAGGTCGGCCGAGGCGGCGGGCGCCTCCTCCAGCCGGCGCCGGGCGTCCGCGCCGTGCACGGCGATCCCCGATCCCTCCGGCAGCGGCAGGTGCTCCGCGACCAGGGCGAGCAGACCTCGGTCCGCTTCCACGACGTCCTGGCGTGAGCCGGGCCGGGTGGCGGCGACGTACCGGGGCAGGGAGAGCGCCCCGCCGCCCAGGTGCAGGACGTCCAGCGGTTCGCCCTCGCCGGCCGCGCCGTCGACGACGTGGGCGAGCCGGCGCGCGTACTCGAACTCCAGGTACGCCGGGTCGTCGAGGTCGACGTACGACTGGGGTGCGCCGTCGACCGTCAGGAGCCAGGCCCGCTCCCGGTCCACGTCGGGCATGAGGCGCGCGGTGCCCTGGTCGACCTCGCGGACGACGGGGATGTGCTCGTTCACGTTCCCATTGTGGCGGGGCAGGGGCGGGGTTGCGGCAGGGGGTGGGGCCCGGGGGG
>NZ_JNXJ01000042.1:0-51715 GCF_000716625.1 Streptomyces bikiniensis
CAGGTCATCCGGGACAAGATCAGCACGCACCCGGACACCCTGCCGACCAAGATCACCGAGCACAAGACCCACGGCTCATCTCATTCTGAAACGATCAGTAAATCGCTCTTGAGGGCGGTTGGAAGAGATGCAACGCAAGAGGGGCCAGCCTTATGGGCTGGCCCCTCTTGCGTGGTGGGTTATTAAAGCTGTTTGAGTCGTCGGAAGTTCTCTTCAAGGATGGTGGCGAGCTGGAGGCGGCCGGGGGTGGCCAGTCCGCGGGCGAGGTCTTCGACCAGTGTGTCGGTGTTGCCAGCAAGTTCGGTGTAGCGGTATAGGAAGCGACTGCGCTGCTCGAGGTCCATGCTCCAGAGGGCTTGCTCCACGGCATTCGCACCGCCCTTCCGGAGGGCTGCAGAGCTTGGCTCGGTCATACCGGGCGCTGAGGTTCCAGGTTCCGAGTGCCTACGGCGTAAGCACTTGAAGGTGCGTCCTGGACACCTGGCTATAACTGCGGGTGCACCTATGCACGGAAGCCCCTGCTCATCACTATGGAGAGCAGAGGCTTCCGGTTGGGCTATGCGTCTCGGAGGCCGGCAGTAACCTCTTCGAGGATGTCTGCGAGCGAGGCGCGGTCCTGCGGGGTGAGGTCTCCTCTCATATCGGCGATGACGGCCTCTACTCCTCGGCTGCGTCGGAAGTAGCGCAGGATGAACGCGCTCCGTTGTGCCGGGTCCAGATGGGCGAATGCCGCGTCCATGAGTGCGGAGCCGTCATGCCAGAGCGCTTCGGTTCCTGTCGGTGCCTGCGGGAGCGTGGTGATCCGAGGTTCTGGAACGAGGCGGGTGGGTTCGCTGATGCCGGGGGACGTTGCTGCCGCCGCTCCCCCACTGTTCGGCGCGGCTTCCGGTGCAGGGCTCAAAACCGGGTTTTGAACCGGCGAGGTCACCGGAGCGGCCGTGCGCTTGCGTGTGGCCTTCGGCGCCTGGGCCTTGCTCAGCTCCTCGGCAGCGATGGCCTTCTGCTGTTCCGGGTCCTGGATCCGGGCGATCTTCTCGGCTGTCTTGACCTTGAGCTGCTTGGTGTCGACAGCTTCTTGAAGCTCGGGCGGCAGGTTGAGCAGGGCCAGGCGGTTGGAGACGTACATCTGGGACTTGCCGATGCGCTCCGCGACCTTCTCCTGGGATCCGTGGCGTTCGATCATCCGCTGCAGGAACTCGGCCTCCTTGTAGGGAGGGATGTTTTTGCGGTGGATGTTCTCGATGATGACGGCTTCGTCGAGTTTGTCGTCGTCTTCGTTGCCGAGGCGGTCACGGACGCGGATCTCGAGCTTTGTCCAGCCGAGCTGCTTGGCTGCGTGGAAGCGCCGGTTGCCGAGGATGATGACCCACTGGGCGTCGCCGAGCTTGGAGCCGTGCTCGGGCTTGACGCGGAGGAAGGCCTCGCGGGACATGGCGACGGCGGGCTGGAGTTGTCCGACGGACTGCATCGACTCTTTGAGTTCGCGGAAGTCGGGGTCGTCGTCGGAGTAGTCGGCGTCGGTGCGGGGGTTCTCCGGGTTGCCAACGAGCATGTGCATGTAGGCGGTGGTCGGCGGCGTCTCCGGCTTGGCCGGCTCGTCGGCGGAGGCCCTCTTGCTGCCGGGCTTTCCCGGTCCGTCGAGGAGGTCGGCCCAGGGCTTCTTCGTCGCCATCAGCGGGAGCCCTTCTTGCCAGCGCCGAGCTCGAGGGCGAGCTGGTAGAAGTCTTCACGGGCTTCCATCGCGACCCGGTTCTTCTTGTACTGGGTGACGACGGTGCCTTCGAGTGCTGCCCGGGTGTGGACCTTGTAGTGGCGGACGACGGTGTTGGCCAGGTTCCAGCCTTGGGCGCGGACGAAGTCCTTGGTCTGGTCGAGGTCGGCTTCGCCGTCTCGGGGGTCCCAGTTGTTGATGACGACGAGGTAGGGGATGCCGAGTGGCTTGACCACTTCCTCGATGGTGTCGCGGGTCGGCATGAACCCGAGCGGCTCGGGTTCGACGGGGACGATGATGTCGTCGGCGTTGGCCAGGACGGCGCGCATGGCGTCGGCGGCGGTGCTCTTGCCGAACGGGTCGCCGGCCTCTTCCTTCTCGTCCTCGGGAAGGTCCATCCATCCCGGGGTGTCGATGAAGGCGTGCTTGATCTTGCGGGACTTCTTCAGGGCGGCGAACAGCTCCAGGTCGTCCTTGGAGTTGATCTGTTCGAAGGAGAAGGGGAGCTCCTGGCCGACTCGCTCTGACCACCAGGTGGTCGAGCCCTGGGGGTCGGCGGAGACGGCTGCAACGTAGTAGGGGTCGCCTTCGGGGGAGGCGCCCAGAACGTGAGCGGTGATGGCCGCGGTGTTGACGGTGAGAGTCGACTTTCCGACTCCACCCTTGCGGTTGATGAGCGCGGTGATCCGTGCCATGGGTGGTACTCCTGATGCTCCGTATGCTTCCCAGCCGGACTGGCTGGTACTAGCGGACCGGGACAGGATGCCACGTATCGCCCTGCCGGGAAGTACTGGAGGCGTGTCGTGGTTCAAAACCGGGTTTTGAACGGCTGGCATCAGAGGCTGCCTGCTCACCGCCGGTCTTCTTCAAAACCCGGTTTTGAACTACTCACCGCGAGCCTCTGGCCTGGAGAGAGCTCAATGGAGATGTCACCAGGTGACCACCCTCGCTGGGGGCTTCATGGCTGAACCGTTCAAAACCGGGTTTTGACGTGGGCGCCAGGGAGGCCGCCCCCGAAACCAAAAAAGCCGCCGCCTCCGCGAAGGTGCGGAGGCGGCGGCCTTCATCGTGGTGCGTTGTCAGCGGGCCCAGGTGGCGGGCTGGGGTTCCAGGTTGGGGTTGGGTACGGCGACGGCTGCTGCCGGGGTAGCGGAGTGCCGCATGCCGGTGACAGGGATGGCGCCGGGCTCGTCGGGTCGGGCCCAGGCGAGGTTCCAGGTGCCGTCGGGGTGGCAGTGGATGGCGGCGTGGGTGTGAAGGGCGCGGGGGATGCGGGGGATTACCTCGCCGGGGTCGTCGTCGGGGTAGAGGCACCAGCGGGTGCAGTCTTGGACGCGGCGCATATAGAGGTCGGCGGCCTGGATGGCGGTGACCCAGCGGCGGTGGCCAAGGAGGACGAAGAGCGCGGGGTGGTCGCCTTCGTCGGCATCCGGGGCGGGCAGGCCGGTGATGTGCAGGCCGCCGAGGACCGAGGTGAAGCCGGGGCTTGGCCGGGGGTCCAAAACTGGGGGTCGGCGGCGGTCACCGGCGCGGCCGGGTGTCGGTGTCGGTCGTCTTGAGAACGCGCGGCAGATGGACGTGGAGGTGTTCGACGTCGACCTGGAGGCCGCGGGCGCGGACTTCTCGGGCAAGGAGTTCAGTGAGGCTGGCGGCCCTGTGCTTGCCGCCTGCACAGCCGATGGCGATGCGGCGGGGGCCGGCGGGCAGGGTCGCGTAGTCGGCGAGGTTGGCGAGCAGCTCGCAAGCGCCGGGCGTGTTGAGGACGACGTCCTGGACGCGGGGGTCGAGGCCGTCGAGGTCGAGGATGTCGCGGGCGGCGGCCAGGTCGCGGAGCCGGTCGCGGACGTCTTCGATGCGGTCGGCGGCGGGCGGGACGGGGGAGCCGTCCGGGCCGGTGGGCAGTTGCAGGTAGCCGAACGAGATCAGCCGGATCGTACGCAAGGGAGCCTCCTGCTCGGTGATGAGGTGCGGGAACACGGGGAGCGCTGCGCCCGGCCGGGAAGGGTGGGCGCGGGCGCTCCGGGTGGTGCTACTGGGTGGTGGTGCCGGTGACCACGAGGAACTGGTCGCTGGGCAGGTCCATCACGACCTGAGCATTGGTGCCCTGGGCGCGCTGGGCGGCTGCGTACTCTTCGGCCGGCCAGGAGCCGCGCGGAGCTCCGGCGGGGAACCGCTCCAGGACGGTCCGGGGCTGCTCGGTGGTGGCCATCAGGAGTCGCCGCCGTTCACGCGCTCGTGGGTGTCGATGAGGTTGGCGATGGCGTCGGGGTTGTCCGCCAGGCCGATCCACGCCCCGTACGCGGTGAAGACGGGGACCTCCTCGCGGTCGGGTTCGAAGATGACGACGTAGTCGCCGTACCGGTCGAGCACCATGTCGCACAGGACCGGGACCAGCGCGGTGTCGAGGACTTCCAGGGCGTCGACGACGAGCCGGGCGGGCTCGCCGGGCGACGGCGGCTGGACCAGGGTGCCGGTCGCGCGCAGCAGGTCGCCGGGCTGGATGGCGGTCAGCAGCTCGTGGACGATCCTCGGGTCGCCGCTGGTGCAGGTGACGACCGTGTCGTGGATGTCTTCTTTGACCGAGTCGAGGTCGGTGGGGACGATCAGGTCGAAGGTGGCGGTGTCGCGCGGGCCGGGGGCGGGTATCGCGTCGACCCATCCGTCGAGGGCGCAGTGCTTGGTGTCCATCAGCTGGCCTCCGCCAGGGTCTCGGTGGTGCGAGGGGCGTGGGGTTGGGTGGTGCGCTGGGCGAGGACCAGGAGCTCGCGGTTGCGCTGGCGCTGTGCGTCGGTGAGCGGGCGGGCCTTCGCGCCGTGGCGGTGCCAGAGCGGGGAGGCCGGCGGCTCGGGGTAGGCGAGGGTGTGGTCGACGTCGTGGTCGGTGCTGCTCATGGGTCCTCCGGCTGGAGGTGAGGGGTTCAGGCGTGGTCGGTTGTCGCGCCGCCCTTGGGCTGGTCGGAGACGAACCGGGGTCTCGCTGGGGTGCGCCGCGTTTCAGAGCTCCGCGCAGACTTTGTGGACGGGCTCTTTGGCGTGGGACCTCAGCGGGGTGGTGGTGCCGCACAGCACGCACGGGGCGGGCGGCCCGAAGTGCGCGGAGTGGCGCCAGTTCAGGAGCTGGACCGGCGCCGTGGGCTGCTCCGGCTGTGCGGGCACCGCGCGCAGGTGGCGGCGCCGGGCGGTCACGGCCGCAGGTTGGGCAGCTGCTGGAGGACCAGGGCGACGAGGTCCGGCGTCGGTCTCCAGGCGGAGAGCGCGCCGGTGGCGGGCACCGGGAGGGGCAGCTCGCGGACGTCGTCGAGGACTAGGTGGTGCGCGTCGCGCTGCGCCCAGGGGCTGGTGCAGCGCTCGGGGCCCTGGTCGGGGTGGCAGTCGGTGAGCCGGGCGACGCCGATGACCGCGCCGCGGTGGAGCTCGCGGCCGCGGATCGCGGTGGCCACCAGTGGGTCACGCAGCAGGGCGGGGTCCGGTTTCGCCTTCCCGGCGTGGATGAGGACCCAGCCGCGCCACGGCCAGTTCGCGGGCCGGTTCTCCGTGGTCTTCCCGGCGAGGATGCAGGTGGCCCAGGGCTGGCGGATCGTGATGCCGCGGATCCAGTCGCCGGTCGGCGGAAGGGGCGGAGTGGTCATGCCGCTCGCCCCCAGACGGCCGTGCCCGGTCGGCCTGCGCGGCGCCCGTTGACGGACGGCACGGAGGCGTGCGCGGCGGTGGCGAGGACCGGGCGGCCGGTGTGCTTGCCGTCGTACAGGGCAGCGTCGGCCGCCCGCTGAAGGAGCGACAGGTCCCGGCTGCCGACGGCTTCCGGGGTGGCGGCGCCGACCGAGGCGGCGACGTCGACGGTGCGGCCGTCGTCCAGCGTGACCGGGGTGTGCAGCATCCGGACCAGCTGCTCCAGGCGGAGCGCGCGGCGGTCGGCGGGCAGTTCCAGGACCACGGCGAACTCGTCGCCTCCGAGGCGGCCGACCGCTGCGCGCGGGCCCGCCCAGGTGGTGAGCCGTGCACCGAACGCCGCGAGGACGGCGTCCCCGGCCGGGTGCCCCATCGTGTCGTTCACCGCCTTGAACCTGTCGGCGTCGACCATGACCACGGCCGTGTCGCCGTGTCGGGCCAGGAGCCGGCGGGCGCGGCTCGTGTAGGCGTCGCGGCGCAGCAGGCCGGTCAGCGGGTCGCGTCGGGTGGCGGCGAGCTGCCGGTGCAGGGCGACGGCGTGGACGGCCCAGCCGGTCAGCGGCACGGCGGCGGTCGTCAGTAACAGGGTGCGCTGGCCGAACCGGCTTCGAGCGCGCAGGAGGGACGACATACTGGGGTTCTCCGTCTCGTCTCGTACGGGATGGGTAGACCCGGGGCAGGCGGTCGGTTTGGACGCCGTGAGCGCCTGTCCCGGGGTGGAGCTACAGCGCGAAGTCGCTGTGGGGGGTGCAGCTGAGCGGGTTGTGCCAGCGGCCGGCCTTGGCGGCCGTCCACTCCATCTCCCAGCCGGGCCGGATCCCGGACGCTCCCCAGCCGTCCGGCTGCCTGCCGGGGTCCTCGAGGCCCGCCGTGCGCGCGGCGTCGTAGACCTCGTGGGCGCGGCGCAGGGCCGTGGTGGGGGAGTCCGCGACGCCGGTGAAGACGTGCAGCCCCCGCAGGGTGGGGCTGGCGGTGTCGTGTATCGGGACGTCGACCTCGTAGAACTCGCGGTTCGGCATGACGCCCATCTCCTTCCTCCGCTGGTGCGTGAGGGGCCACCGCGCCGTCCCGGCCTTGGTGGCCGGGGCGGCGTGGAAGCCCGTCGCGGTCGCGACGGAGAGGGAAGCGGGAGCGAGGGCCGTTCCGGCCCGGGGAAGCCGGGCCGGAACGGCGGTGCGGGTTCAGCCGTTGTCAGCGGCGGGGTCCTGGTCGGCGGACCCGTAACGCTTGGTCTGCCGCAGGATCTGGTTGCGCTTGACGTCCAAGGCATTGGCGACGTCCTGCTGCGCGCCGTGGTACCGGCGCTGCAGGCGGTCGATCTCCTGCCAGAACTCGGTCTCGATGCGCTCGTGCTCGGACTCGCGGCGCTGGCTGGCCTGGGCGACCAGGTCGCGCAGCTCGGCGCGGGCCTGGTCGTCGGGGCGGGGGGTCATGTCGGGCTCCAGGGGGAGTTGAGGGACGATGTGTCTGCCCCCTGCTCCTTCGTGGAGCGGGTTGGGAGGCCCGGGGCGGCCGGCAAGGTTGGTAGCCGGTAGGCGGCCGCCCCGGGGCGTCACCAGACGCGGCCGTTGTGGGTGGAGGTCTTCAGGTCCAGGTGACCGGCGCCGCGCATGCGGATGTTGCCGTTGTGGGTGCGGGCGGCGAGGCGGCCGGAGAAGGCCGGGGTGGCGCTGATCGTCACGTCGCCGTTGTGGGTGCGGGCGGAGCCGCGGTGGCCGTTGTAGGCGCGATGGTGATGGAGCCGTTGTGGGTGCTCGCCTCCAGCTCCGTCTCGACGCGGTCGATCAGCACGGAGCCGTTGTGGGTCTCGGCCTCGAGGACCTTCACGCCGCCCGCCTGGAGCGAGCCGTTGCGGGCGTCGAAGCGGATGGCCTCCAGGTCGCCGCGCACGGTCGTCTCGGCGTTCTTCGTGTTCACGGCCAGCGAGGACCCCGCGGGGAGGACGATGTCGACGGTGATCGTGCCGGTCGCGCCGCTGACGACGGTGCGCTGCTCGGCGACGACCCGGCCGCCGGCCACGACGCGCTGGCCGCCGACCCAGATGTCTCCGTTGCTGATGGTCATGCCGGTCATGGTGCCGGTGTTGATGACGCCGCCGTTGAAGCTGACGACGTTCCCGCCGACCTGCATCACCGAGTAGCTGCCGCCGGTCTGCCCGGCGGTGTCGTCGGGGACGGAGACGGTGAGCTTGTTGCCGCGCTCGGTGAACAGGGTGTCGTTCACGGCGTCGGCGACGGGGCCCTCGGTGGCGGCGGTGTGGACGCGGACCCGGCCGTGGACGGCCTTGGGGTCGACGGTGACGTTGACCGCGCCGTGGGAGACCGACAGGTCCAGCTCGATGGCGCCGGCGGTGTTCATGACGTGGATCTTCTCGCTGCTCAAAGCGTGCTCCTTGATCGGAGAGCGTGGGGCCGGGTGGCCCCCACACATCAATGGTGCATCCTCGAAGGATGCATTTCTAGTGCTTGGCATCTTTCAAGGATGCCTTTTTGTGTTGGTGCAGGTCAGCCGCCCCTCGCGCGGCACGGCGCACGGTCCTCGGGACGTACGCGCGTGCCGGTCCGACCGCTGAGCGGCCGTCACGACCCGCACCCCGTCCGGTCCCTGGATACAGCGGCGGGCCGGAGGTGGTGGCGAGACGGTCAGTAGCCGCGGTGGTCGTCAACGACGTCGGCCGTCTCGACCATCTGGACGGCCAAGCGGTAGAGCTCGCGCGCGGCGTCCCGGACGGGCCGGCGGTGGATCAGGGCGGCGGCGAACTCGGTCGCCTTCTCGGCGAGTTCGCTCGCCCGGGTCGCGAGGACCTCCTCGGCCGCGGTGTCGCCCGGCTCGGCGGGCAGCTGCACGAGGAGCTGGTGGACCACGGCGGCCATCACCGCGCTCGCGGCGGCGAGGTCGCCCATCGACAGCCAGTCCTCCAGATCCTCGTGCCCGGTCAGGTCCGGGGTGTAGGCGGCGGTCGGGGTGACGGCGGTGGTGCCCTTCGTCCACGCCTGCAGGATGACCCGGCCCTGGTACGGGTCGGCGCCGATCCTGCGGTCGGTGACGGAGTGCAGGAGGGTGACCGCCCGGTCGCCGGGCCGGGTGTCGGGCACCCAGGCCCCGCCCAGGCGCTGGATCAGGACGGCCCCGAGGCGCTCCAGCGGGTCGGGCCTCATGGCCGGGGCGGTGTCGGTGATGGTCATCGGACGGTGTCCTTGAGTTCGTTCTGGACGCGGGAGCCTTGGACGTAGTCGATGCCCTCGGCCATGTAGTGGAGGTCGATCAGGGTGCCGGAGTTGTCGATCCGGTCACGGAGCTCGTCGAGGCGGGCCCACGCGGTGCGGAGCTGTCCGGCGAGCCAGGCCGTGTCGCTGGTGGTGTCCTCGCCAAGGCCGGCCTCGATCGCCGTGAGGCGGTCGGCGTCCTGCTCGCTGGCCGCGAGGTAGCCCAGCGCGCGGTGGTACTCGGCCTCGGTGAAGAGCTCGTGGACGCGGCGCAGGAGGTCGGCTTCGGGGTCGGCGTCGTACTTGGCGAAGCCGCGCTCCCAGACCAGGAGGCGGGCCAGGTCGTAGTCGTCCCGGCCCGGTTCGGCGCTGTCGGTGCGGAACGTCATCGGGCGCTCCTTGCGGTGGTGGGGCCGGGGTGGCCGATGACGGTTGCGATCTGCCGGGTGGAGAGCAGGTGGCCGGACCGGTCGAGCTGCTGGTGGAGCGCGGTGACCATGGCGTCCCGGCAGCGCAGTCGGGTGACCTCGGCCACCAGCCAGGCGATGTCGGCCGGGGCGTGGGCAATGAGCTCTCCGGCGGGGAGCTTGGTGTCGCCGCTGGCGCCGAGGACGGCGACCGGCTGGCCGGTGATGTCCTCGATGAGGCCGGCGTCGCCGGAGCGCTGGCGCCAGGTGGTGTCGGGCAGGGCGGCGAGCCGGGCCCGGATCTCGGGCAGCCGGTCGGGGAAGGCGCTGTGCAAGGGGTGCTCCTCACTCAATGAGCCGGGCCGGGCCCGTGGTGGACCCGGCCCGGCGGCGGGAAAGCAGGACGGTGAAGGGGAGGGGAAGCCCGGCCGGACCGGTCGTCAGAAGTCGACCCGGATCGTGATGGGCTTGCGGCGGTCGCCGTAGTCGCGGCGCGGGTCGTGGACGGTGCGGCAGTGCGCGGCGAGGCCCGCAGCCCCGCCCTGGATGGGTAGATGGCAGTCCGGGCAGCCGCGCCACCACTCGTCCCCGGCCGGGAGTTCGGCCGGGGTGAGCGGGTGCGGGTGCGGGCCGTCGGCGGCGCGGCTCACGCGGCCTCGTCCGCGTACGGGACCTGGAGGTCGTCCTCGGGGGCGTCGGCCTCCTGGTCGTCGCCGTCGCCGTGGACGGTGCAGACGATGTCCGGAGCGTTGGCCAGGTGACCGGTGAGCGCGTCGAGGAGCGTGGTGACCGAGTGGGCGGGGGCCCAGGCCGGGGCGGTGCACTCGTCGTCGACGGGGCAGGCGGTCAGCAGGTCGAAGCCGTAGTCGCCCTGGCCGTCGACGTTCTCGCGCAGGGCGAGGATGAGGCGGTCGGCGCCGAGGGTGATCTCGGCGACGCGGTCGCCGCCGGCGAGCGTGGAGCCCTCCGCCCACCGCCACAGCGGCAGGACCGCGTCCCCGAAGACCCTGCGAACGAGAAGGAGGGAACCGAGGCCAGGGTTGCCGTCCCAGCCGAGGTCGGCGCGGCGGGTGTCGCTGGCGCGCTGCAGCAGCGGCTCCAGGCGGTGGAGTTGGTCGGCGAAGACGACGTGGTCGAAGCCCTCGCCGCGCAGGCCGGGGAATGCGGTGGTGGCTGCGGTGTGCTGGGCGCGGACGGTGTCGGCGGGCACGGCGCGGTCAGGGGTGCGGGCGGTCTGCCGGATGACGCACAGGGACACCGGGGTGCCCATGAGGACCGCGACCGCCGGGACGCCGTGGCGGCGGGCGGCCTGCACCAGCCCCGCCCGCACGGCGCGCTCGCAATTCGTGGCGTCTACGACGGTCGTCTTCTTGCGGGTCAGGCGGGCCTCCAGGACGGTCCGCAGGGCCGCGACCGCGTCGGCGGTGGCCTGCTGGTCTCCGGCCTCGTCCGAGACCATCGCCCTGAACGCGTCGAGCTCCAGCACCTGGGAGGGGTTCCAGGTGGCGGCGAAGGTCGACTTGCCGGAGCCGGCGGCGCCGATCAGGACGATGAGCGCGGGGTCGGGGATGGTCGTGTCGAGCGGCTGGAGGGTGGCGGTGAAGGTGCGGGTCACGGGTGTTCTCCCTGCGGGTGGAGGGTGGAGGTGGCCTGGTGCAGGCGCATCCCGGCGGAGTCGATGACGAAGTCGGCGGCTTCCTCGAGCGCGCAGGCCGCGGCTTCAGCGTCGTCCTGGTCGATCGGGGTGCGCAGGGCCGTCTTCGCGGCGGTGGTGAGGAGTTGCTGGAGCGAGCCGAGGAGGCCGCCCTGTGGGTCGGTCTCGTCGAACAGCTCCCGCAGCATCCCGGCCAGGAACTCCGCGTCGGCGGGGCCGGCGAGTTCGTCCTCGATCTGCTGGAGGGCGAGCTGGGCGATCCCGGCGGAGGCGCGGACGCGCTCCAGGCGGCTGCGGGCGACGGTCACCGGTGGGCGCGGGGGCGGGTGGCGAGCCAGGTGGTCAGCGCCGCGGCCCCGATGCCGATGGCCCGGTGGAGGGCCTGGTCCAGCTCCATCAGCGCGGACCCGGGCCCGGAGAGTTCGGCGGTGACCTCGCCCTTGTCGTTGACGCGGGCGGCGGTGCAGTGGTCGACGTAGCCGCGCTTGCCGAAGGTGTCGGCGAGCTTCAGCAGCGGCTCGCGCCGGTCGATCACCAGATGCGTCGCCGCGTTGACGGCGGCGCCGGCGAGGAGCGCCCCGATCGGGACGCGGTGCCCGAGGGCGCGGGTGACGCTGAGGGCGGTGGCGAGCTGGACGGCGGTGTAGGAGCGGACGTGCCGGCAGGCGGCGGCCCGGCCCAGGACGCTCGCCCGGTAGACCGGGACGTCGGAGTCGACCGGGTCGGCGCCGTCGGGCAGCGGGGTGCCGTCGGCGTAGACGTAGTGGTCGCCGTGCAGGCCCTTCAAGCGCGCGTCGTCGCTGGACTGGACCCAGTGGTCACACAGCGGGTGGACGGCGTCGAAGACGCTGAGGAGGGTGCCGAAGAGGGCCAGGCGCTCGGCGGTGCGGGGCGGTAAGGCGGTCACGGGGGCTCCTTCGTGAGGGCGGGGCAGGGCCGGGCTGTCCGGTCCTCCGCACCGCCCCCGGACTCCGCGCGAGGGCGCGGGCCAGGGGGCGGCACAGGGAGCCGTCAGACCGTGCTCGGCACCACCGCGTCGGCGGCCTCGGCCGTCTTACGGGTGTGCAGGAGGTCCTCGTGGATCTGCCGGACGTTGGTGATGGGGACCGGCGTCGGGTCGTCGGCGGTGAGGAGGGTGTAGTGGTGCTGGGCGATGCCGCGCTCGTTCTCCCCGCGGCTGTAGTGCAGGACCGTGCCGGGGGCCAGGTAGAAGGTGGCCTCCCCGGTGGTGTAGCCGCGCCACCGGTCGACGTCGCGGAGCAGGCCGTCGCTGAGGTCGATGCGGTAGGCGTGCTGGGCGGCCCGGTGCGCCGCGTCGTCCTCGGCGGCCGCGGCGATCTGGTCGAGCGCCTCGTCCAGGCCGTCCGGGATGCCGGTGTCGGTGGAGGCGGGCGGGGTGATGCCGTAGGCGCGGCGGCGGACCGGGGCGAGAGCGGCGTCGAGCGCCATGCTGAGCGTGAAGGCACTGCTGAGCGCGATGACGCCTGCGGCGGGCAGGCGCCAGTCGGCGTCGAAGCCGACGGGGTAGTAGGCGTAGCCGGTCACAGCGCCGGCTACGGCACCGGCCCACAGGGCGATCGTGTCGATGGCGCCGAGCAGGGCCTGAATGGGGCGACGTACGGATGCGCGCACGGGATTCTCCTCGGAGAGAGATAAGGACAGCCCGCCGGGCAGCGGGCCGATTCAAAGCGGAGTGGGGCGGATCAGAAGGGGGGTTCGTCCCACCAGGCGGGGCGCGGCAGGAGGGGCAGGCGCAGTCCACGCCGGTCGGTCCAGCAGCCGCACGCCTCCATGTCGGGGTCAGGACCGCCGGCCCACCAGCCGCCCTCGCCGCGGCAGTCGGGGCAGTCGGGCCGGGGCAGGGGCGTGAGCTCGAGGCGGTACCGGTCCACGTAGAGCTCGAACCGGGCAGTCCTGAGCGCGGCAGCCGCCACCGCCGCAGCGAGCGGAACGGCGGCGGCAAGCAGGGCGGCCCGCAGGCGGCGGCCGGTCACGTCAGCGGGATCGCGCGGCAGGCGGTGGCATGGTCGTTGGCGTCCGGCCGGACGCGGAACAGGTAGCTGACTTCCGGGCTGCGGGAGGAGTCGCCGCAGCCGAGGCAGCTCCAGCGGTTGTCGTGGGCGTTCTCGCCGGAGCCGGTGACGTCGACGTACGAGCCGCCGGTGGTGACGAACCGGATAAGCAGGCCCTTGGGACGGTCGGGCTCGGTGAAGGCGGAGGCACGAACGGCGGTGCTCATGGGCTGGTGATCCTCTCGGGTCATGCGGCGAGCCGGTGATCCGGCGCCGAGGGAGCGATGTAGGAGCTGGGGTCGGCGGGCGTGCCGTCGAAGCACTCCAAGCACGACCCCAAGGTCTGCAAGGGAAGGCAGTGGAAATAGCGCCGGCCACAGGGCCCGGGACACGTCTGACGAGCAGCCATCGCCTTGTCGAGCGCGGCCTCCTTCGCAAGCGTCATCGCGAACTTCGGCTTCGCCAGGTCGATCCGGTACAGCCACGCCCACCGCTTCCCGCCGCGGCATTCGATCCGGGCGACCGGCTCGGCTCCTCCGGGGCGCAGCCCCATCTCCCGCAGCTGGCGGCGGGTCGCGAGGTTTTCGCGCCCGGCCTGCTTCCAGCGGAAGACCGGTAGCGAGCCGTCGCCGGGGTCGTGCGGGTCGACGTCGACCAGGCCCTGGTCCTGGTCGGCCATCACCTGCTCCAGGTGCCGGGGAGCCGGGCGGGGTGCTGCGGGTAGCGGGGGCCGGGGCGCTGCGGGCGCGGGCGCCCGATCCGGCGGCGCGTACGGGGAGTGAGCACGAGGTGTCCTCCAACAAGGGGTTAATGGCGGGCAGTGCTGTGCCCCGTCGGCGGGCGGTCCGTCGATGGGGCGTGGGGAAGGGGGGCGGTGGCCGGGCGGCCTGCCCGGTCACCGGGACCAGCCGCCCCCGGGGGTGGGGGCGGTGGTGCCGGTGGCCGGACGGGGTGACCGGATCAGCGGGTGGCCGCGAGGGCGGCGGTGCGGGCGCGGTGGACGTCGTGGCGGCGGGGCCGGGTGCCGCTGTGGGAGGTGCACAGGGCGTCGGGCTGGGAGTCGCAGGCCGGGCAGGCGACGGTGAGCGCGGGGTTGTTCAGCGCGGGCGCCTGGTCCGGGGTGAGGTCCTGCACACCGGGGGCGTCGGTCTGGGGCGCCTTGTCGTCGGGGTACTGGCGACGAGCTGGTCCAGGAGCTCGCGGAGGCGGTCGGCGTTGCCGCGGACCCATCCGGGGACGAGGTGCTGGCCGTGGCCGTCGGTGTAGAAGGCGGCGGTGTCGCGGGGGTCGGCGAGCGCGTCCTTCAGGTGCGCCATGGCCGCCACCATCTCGGTGATCGCGGGGGCTTCGATACGGCTGGGCCGGCGGCTGTGCTGGCAGTGCTGGATCTGAGGGGAGGTCAAGGCTGTTCCTTTCGCGGGCGAAGGGGTGGTCGGGGCCGGGGGTCAGAGAGCGGCGGCGACGAGGAGGAGGGTGAGGGCGGCTGTCCCGCCGATCAGGAGGGCGGCGCCGGCGCTGGCCCACCAGTAGTGGCCCATCGTCTTCTCGTCGCGCAGGTCGCTGAGGGCGTCGGCGATGCGGGCGTGGAGCGCGGCCAGCGGGGACAGGGCGGCGTACCAGCGGCCGAGGCGGTCTATCTGGCCGGCGATCTCGTCGTCGGGGATGTGTCCGCCGTGGACGCCCTGGCGGTGGGCGGTGCCTTCGGCGTCCAGGTCGTCGGGGTCGAGGACGACGGGGCTGGTGGTGCGGCAGATGGTGCAGCGGTAGCGGTATCGGTGCACGGCGGTCGGGCTCCTGCGGGGTGAGGGTGGTTCGGGCAGGGAACGGCGACGCCCCGCCCGGAAGGAGGTTCCGGGCGGGGCGTGATGACGAGCTGTGCGGGCCTTCCGCGTCTGGGCGGAGGCGGGTGGTCAGGTGTTGATCTGCCTGCGGACGTCCGCGACGAGGCGCAGGATCTCGGTGGCCATGTCGGCGATCGTCTGGAGCTGCCTGTCGATGTCAGCCGGGTCCGAGCCAGTGAACGAGAACGAGCGGCCGTCGTCGCTGCCCGGCTGCGGGCCGGTGAACGAGAACGACCTGTCACGGTCCGGTTCGGGGTTGGTGAACGAGAACGACAAGGCAGCTCCAGCCGGTCAGATGTTCATGCGGTGGGCACGCCGGATGGCGGCCTCCCACACGCTACGCACCTGCGCTCCGCTGTGGGAGTCGTTCCAGGACGGGATGGTCTCCCACTTCTTGCCGTGCTGGCGGCGGGCCTCGTCCAGCAGGAGGTTCCCGGCGTCGCGGTAGGCGGCGTTGCGGGAGCCAGCCGCGGCGCGCAGGGCGCCGATGGAGCAGCGGGCGCCCTCGGGGTGGACGAGGGAGTACCTGGCCCAGCCGTGGGTGTCGAGGAACGCGAGCGCGTCGGTGAGGGTCTTCTCCACCGGCCCGGTCAGGCGTACCGCAGGAGCGGTGGTGAGGGGAAACCGCGCGGGAGCCGCGAGGGCGGCGGGGGCGGCGGGTTCCGGGGTGGGGTCGGGGTCGAGGAGCTGGAACGCCTTCGCGTACAGGTCCTGGTCGACGGGGGTGAATCCGTTCTGGGTTCGGGTGTTCATCCTGCTGCCTTCCACAGTCCGTTCTCGTTGGTGACCTCGCCCCGCTTCTTCAGCTCGGACAGTCGCGGCTTGACGTTCTTCGCGGAGGTCTCGAGCTTGCGGGCGATGGTTTCGGCGGTCATGGGGATGGAGTGCTCCTGGAGGAGCTCGAGGATGCGCGGCTTGATCAGCTCCTGTCCTTCGGACGCCGCCGGGGCTCCACCCGGCCGGACGGGCGCGGGGACGGCGTGGAGATGGGCGGGGTTGTGGTGGGCCGCCTCTTGGATGGAGGGGGCGCCCTCGGCTGCGGCGAGGAGGTCGGCGAGGCTGCCGATCAGGTTCTTGCCGCGCTTGTCGACCATCGGTGTCTGGGCGATGGCGTCGCGCTCGCGCCAGGCGTCGCAGTCCTCGATCCCGACCGGCGGCTCGCCTCCGGCGAGGGAGACGGGCGGCACGTCCAGGTGCAGGGAACGGAACTGCACGGCCTGGCTGCCGGGCGTGAGCAAGTAGCCTAGGCCGAAGGTGCCGTCCTCGGGAGCGGCGGCGACCTCGGTGGCCAGGCCGGACATGTCGCGGTCGGCGACCTTGGCGTACTGGCCGGGCCACTGCGAGGGGATCATCGACAGGTCGATGCCCTCCGCACCCTCCACCGCGTTCGCCCCGACCAGCGAGCCCTGGCCCTTGGCGCAGCGCAGGAACACCGCGCCGCCGCCGATGAGGAGCTGGGAGCGGATGACCGTGCTGTTGCCGAGGTCTTCGGCGAGCGGGGTCTGGGTGGCCAGGACCACGCCGATGCCCCGCTTGAGGGACCGGCGGGTCAGCTGCTCCACGATCGCCTTGGCCTCCGCGTGGTACGGGGAGGAGGCCGACAGCAGCATGTGCGCCTCGTCGACGACGAACAGGACCAGCGGGTCGGTGAACGGGAACGCCGGGCTGCGGTAACGGGCCTCGCGGTCGAGCATCAGCGCGTAGGCCAGACGCAGCGCGCCCATCGCCTCGTCCAGGCCGTCCCCGAGGTAGGCCGAGAGCGAGGCGCCGGCGATGGTCCCGGCCTGCGGGGAGGCGAGGATCACCGCGATGCCGGAGAGGTGGGCGGAGAGCAGGATCTGCTCCAGCAGCCCCGACTTGCCCGAGCGGGAGCCGCCCACCAGGTAGAGGTGGCGGGCACCAGACCCGGGCTGCGCGAGCGGCAGGAGCGCGGCCCGGCTGTCGACGTAGGTCCCGGCGCGGACGTAGCCGCGCGAGTCCATCGCCAGCTCGTCCAGAACCGAGGAGAGCATCGTGCCGTGCATCAGCGCGTGTTCCCGCATCACCCGGATCCCCATTTGGCTGGGCTTGTCGCCGGGAGCCAGGGCGATCTGGATCGTCTCCAGGTCGAGGTTGCCCGCGAGGTCCTGAAGATTGACGGTGCCGATCGCCCGGCGGTCGCGGGTCGCAATGCCTTCCCAGTCCAGCGGCCCGTCGTAGCGGGTGACGGTCAGGGTCGTGCCGGGCATCGCGCCCTCAGGCCCGGCCACGTACGCGGCCCACAGCTCCTCGGGAGTCGTGGGAGTACCGGCCGTGATCTGCGGCTGCGCCGCCGGTGCCGTCAGCTGCACGGTGACCGGCAGGGCGTTCGGCGCGTAGTGCTTGGGGTCGCCCAGCTCCACCTGGGAGACGGGGACCTTGTAGACGGAGGCGATGTCGGCTTCCCGGACCTTCACCTGCTGCCCGGGGGGCAGGGTGATGATCCCGGTGAACGTCACGTGGCTGTCGATCTGGAGGGCGAGCTGCTCCAGGGTGGCGCCGGGCTGGATGAGCTTGCGGCCCTCGGTCTGGGTGGGGCCGGAGATGAACTCCGCCCAGAAGGCGGCGATCACCTGCTCCTGCGAGCTGAGCCCCGTTCCCGTGCCCGTGGCCTGGACGGTGGTCGCGGGCGTGAGCGCGGCAGCGGGGGTGTGACCGGTGAGGTTGCGGTGGTGGGCGAGGGCGGCCGCCCCGGCCGGGACGGCGAGCCCGAGGGCGATCAGCGGGTTCATGCCGACGGCGAGGACCTCGCTGGCGGCGATGCCGCAGCCGGTGGTGGTGAGGCCGCACGCGATCAGGGACCGCAGAACCGGGGCGGAGGCGCCGACGGCCCACGCTCCGGCTCCGGCCGCCGCGGCGGCGAGGGCGGACCAGGGGCCGGCGGCGAGTGGCACCACCGCGAGAGCGGCGGGCGCGTACTGAACGAACTGAGCTCGGGTCGGCCCCATGGTCCTTCGGTCTCCTTAACTCTGGGCGTAGAAGCCGGCTTCGGCCATCTCAACGGGGGAGGAGTCGACCGCGTCGGCGATCCCGCCGTGGTCGGTTTCGGTGGTGGTCTTCGCGTCGTCGGCGGCCGCGGAGGCGCTGTCGGCGGCGGAGGTGTAGGCGCCGGCCGCGTCCTTGACGCCGGTCATGGTCAGCGCGGCGTCGGCGAACTCGCTGGTGGTCTGGTCGTCGACGGCCAGCGCCTTCATCGTTTCGGAGGCGTCGAGCATCTGCTCGGCGGCGTCGTTGACGTCGGCGGCGAGCGTGGTGACGGTCTGGGCGTGGGCGTGGACCTTGTGGGTGAGCCAGGCCAGCTTGGTGCGCAGGGCCGCGTAGTTCGCGGCGTCCTTCAGGGTCTCGGTGGCGCTCATGCGGGGGCCTCTCCTTCTCTAGGTCAGCGGGCGTTGTAGAAGTCGCGCTCGGCGGGCTTGGTCAGGGGGGAGTCGGCGACGGCCCGGAAGATCCCGCCGTGCCGCAGCTCGGCGTTCGCCGAGGCGGTGCGGCACGCCTCCTCGCCGCCCTGGATCTTGTCGTGGACGTCCTTGGCGGCGGCGGCCTGGAGGTCGAGCTGCTCCTTGAGGTGCTGGCACTTGGCGATGAGGCGCTCGCCGACGCCCTTCGCGGTGATGTCGGCGATGAGCGTGTCGCAGTCGGTGGCCAGCTCCAGGGCCTCGTCCATGAGCTCCAGGGCGGTGTCGGTGCTGGCCTGGCACAGCGTGGCCGAGCCCTCGGCGAGGTCGATGACCTGGGTGAGGGTCATGACCTCACCGCCGCTGTAGGTGCGGGACTTGCCCGCTGCGGTGGTGACGTGGACGCCCTTATCGTCGACGGTCGCGGTGTGCGGGACGGGCGGGTTGGGCTGCATAGAGGGGTCCTTCCGGATGTCGTCGGGCAGCTTGACGGTGCGGGGCCGCGGGATGGTGCCCGAGGGCGGGACCGCGGACCCCGGCGGCACCGTCACCGGTGGCTCCGTCGGCGGCGGGGGAGCCGTCGGGGGCGGCGGGGGTGCGGACGGCGGTGGAGGAGCCGTCGAGGGCGGGGGTGCCGTCGGCGGCGGGGGAGTCGTCGGCGGCTCCGTCGGCGGCGGGGGCGTTGTCGGCGGCGGGGGCGCGGACGGTGGTGTCGTCGAGGACGACGTCCCCTTCGGCGTCGTCGAGGACGGCTTCCCCTTCGGCGGCTTCGCCTCAGAGGGGTCTGCGGAAGGGGAAACGGAAGGCTTCTTGAGGTAGGCCGAGCGCCATCCGTCGCGCAGGCCACCGGCCATATGAGCGCCCACCAGCAGGCCGTAATGTGTTTTCGCCGCAATGTTGTACGGCGTGTTTCGGAATGTGTCCGGAGTCCGGGACGGCTCCCATTTCGATTTCGGTTTAGCGGGGGGCTTTTTGATTCCCGCCTCTTCGTATTTCCCGTGCGTTTTCTCCACGCCGAACAGGTAGCTGATGGCGAGGAGTACGAGGAGTTCCATGACCCTACCTTCTGTGACTCTGTGTGGTTGAGATCGGTTACCGGTTACCGGTTACAGGCCCTCAGGACCCCTGGTTCGGGTCGCCTGGCGGGCAGAACCGGGGGTCTCTGGGGGCTGTAACCGGTAACCGGTAACCGCGATCGGTCACTCAGCGCGACGACGAGCCGATGTTGTTCACGGTCGTGTTCGCTGTGTTGAACACCGACTCCAGCGTGGTGCGGATCTGCTCGCTGAACGGCGTGTAGGGCAGGAAGATCCCGGAGACGATCAGCATGATGCAGATCGCCATCTGCTTCCCCTTCGTCTTCTTGAAGGTGAAGAACAGCGCCCAGCAGAACAGGGCGAGAGCGAAGAACTGAAGCGTCATTTTATGCACCCTTCTCGAAGGTGAATCCCTTGTCGTTCATGGGGGTTACCGCGCCCGAACCGGAGGGCGTGGAGAGTTTCTTGTAGGCGATGAATCCGCCGCCCGCGACGAGCGCCACCCACAGCCAGGGGCTGGAGGTGAGGCCGCTGTCGGAGCTGGCGCCAGCGGGCTGCTGGGCCCTGGAGGCCGTGCCGTTGAAGGTGGGGGCGGCGCACTCGGGGATCCTGGAGATCTCGAAGCCGGTCGCCTTGGCGACGGCCGCCGCGCGGTCCTTCATGCACTCGCGGTAGACGGTCATCTCCCGCTCGTACGCGGCCTTGGCGGCGGCCTCCTCGATCTGCGCCCGCTGCTTGTCGGCCTCCGCCGCGACCAGGGCGTTCGCGGCGGCCTCCTGGGCGCGCGCACGCTCCTGGGCGGCCTGGTCGGCCTGCACGTTGGTAACGGCGATGACCGTGCCGCACACGGCGACGACGGCGATCGTGCCGCACACGGCGAGCGCCGCCGAGTTGCGGCGCATCCCGCCGACAGCGGCGGAGAAACGCGAGGTCGCGGGCTTCTCCGGCTTCTCCGGCTTCTCCGGGACCGGAGAAGCGGGGGACGTCGGAGGGGTCGGGGGGGTCTGGGGGTTCATGAGGCTGAACTCCTTGTCCCAGTCGATGCCGGACATGGCTGATGAACTCCTTCTCGGTGTCGTTCGAGCCCGCCCAGGCGTGCCGGAAGCGGGGTCTGATCAGGGGAAACGTGCTGTACTGGGGGTGGCTGCTTCCGGCAGTCGCAGCGAGGGCCAGCCCACTTCCGATGGGCTGGCCCTCACTGGTGTGTGCCGGACGGGTGGGTCAGGGGCGGTAGCCGCCGGCAAGCAGCTCGGCCGCCTCCTGGCGGTACTCCGAGGCGGTACCGGGCGACACTTCGAGCGCGCCCTGGATGTCGGAGAGCGGCAGGTTGCCCGCGATGCCGGCCGCCTTCGCGAGGATCAGCCGGGCGACCTTGCGGACCGCCCGCTCGCGCGGGGAGAGCTTCGCGGCGTCCTCGGCTTCGACCGCGCGCTGCTCGATTTCGGCAGCGACCCGCCGCGTTTCGGCAGCGGCCTTCTCCGCTTCGGCGGCCTCCTTCTGGGAGCGCGCGATATCGGCGAGAGCGGCCTCCCGGAGGCGGTCCTCCTCCGTCTTCTTGCGGTCGGCTTCGGCAGCAGCGCGCCGCGCTTCGGCGGCGGCCTTCTCCGTTTCGGCAGCGGCCCGGTCCGCTTCGGCAGCGGCCTTGCGGGCCTCGGCAGCGGCCTGGGTCTCGACGGCCTGTGCCTCGGCCGCCGCGACCTGGTCGGCCTCCGCAGCTTCCTTCCGCTTAAGGGCCGCCTGGCGCTCCAGCTCGGCCGCCTCCAGGTCCGCCTCGGCGGCCGCCTTGCGCGCCTGGGCGATCCGCTCGGTCTCGATCGCGCCGGCCTCCGCCGCCGCGACCTTGTCGGCCTCGGCCGCCGCCCGGCGCTGCTCGGCGGCCTTGCGCTCGAGCTCGGCCTTCACCAGGTCCGCCTCGGCCGCCGCCTTGCGCTCCTCGGCCTCCAAGCGCTCCGCCTCGGCCTCGCGGGCGCGGGCCTCGGCGACCACAGCCTTGTCGAGGGCCTGAAGTTCCAGCTCAGCGGCCCGCTCTGCGGCGCTGACCTGGGCTCGGGCGTGGGCGCGGGCCTGACCGGTCTGGCCGTCGACCTCCGCCTGGGCCAGGTCGACCTCGCCCTTGGCACGCAGCTTCTCGGCCTCCGCCTTGGCCTTGGCGACCTCGCTGCGGGTTTCCGCCTCCAGGCGCCGGCGCTCGGCCTCCGCCTTGCGCTCCTGGGCCGCCCGCTCCTGGTCGTCGGGCATGGCCAGGGCCTGGGCGACGGTGTAGCCGTGCGCGGCCATCTTCATCGGCAGCAGCTCGTCCTCGCTGGCCTTGCCGAGGTCGCCGTCGTACTTGCGCTTGAGCCACTGCTCGTAGGCGATGAGCTCCTGCTGGCGCCGGATCATCTCGGGGTAGGAGGTGACGTTGTGCAGCCGCATCCGGCGGTAGAAACGCGGGGTGGCGACCGGGGAGAGGATCCAGCGGTGCAGCGGGATCCGGTCAGCGACCGTACCCGCCTCCAGCCTGGCCTTTTGGATGATCAGGCGGCGGGCGGCCTCCACACCGATCACGAACAGCACCGGCATGACGCCGTGGCTGGCGGCCTGCACCGGGTCGGAGGCGATCTGGCCCTGTGAGCTGGCGTTGAACCAGATCGTCGCACCGGTCATCGCGTGCGCGGCCATCCGCAGGAGCGGCCACGCGGTGTTCTTGCGGATCAGGTACAGGTCGAGCGCGAGGAACGCGATGATGCTGGCGTCGACGCCGACCGGGAACCACGGGGCCAGCTCCGGGCTGAATCCCCAGCTCAGGGCGACCTTGGCCAAGGTGCTGTAGGACATCGCGAAGCCGATGACGCCGACCAGCGTTCCGCCGACCGCGGCGACGAGCGACAGCGCAGTCATCAGCCGGTCGCGGGTGGGCTTGATCGTCTTCCGCTTGTCCGGGCGCGAAACGCCCCGGGCCGCTCCCGAAGTCTTCTCGGGCGTGTCCGAAGCGCGGTGCGGCGGGCGCGAAACGGGGGTGTCAGCAGCCGCGGTCTGCGGCATGTCGGTGATCGTCATGGGGGCCTCCGAGAGGGTCGTTCAGGGTGTGCGCGAAACGGCGGGGGCTGCTCCCGAAACGCGGCGAGGCGTTCCCGAAGCAGTGGTCGATGGGGCTGGTTGATCACGAAGCTGGCACCGGCTCTACCCGCTCCGCGCGCACGAAAAGGCCGGCGGCCCGGGAGGCGGGCGGCCGTACTCGCGAAGCGTCGCGGGGCGGGCCCGAAACTGGGTGCGGCTCCCGCCGGGCGGGCGCGAAGTCGGCGTCAGCGCTCGGGGAACTGCGCGCCGTGTCGCCGAAGGTTGGCGGTGGTGATGCCGAAATGGCGGCAGCGGTCGATCAGTGGCTGGAGCCTGGTGCCTTCGGCGAGCGCCTCGGGCGAGCCGACGCCGTACCGCTTCTGCGTGGCGAACAGCTCGTTGAGCGCGGTCGCGGTGCGGGCGGCGTGCTGCGCGAAGCGGCCCTCGTCCACCCACTTCTCCGCGATGACGTGGAGGGTGGTGCGCCAGCTGCCGTCGTAGTCGTCGGGGGCGATCGGCGGGATGTCGGTGCCGAAGATCGCGAAGGCGCACGCCTGGGCGGTGGCTTCGGTGCCGGGCTGGAGCGGGGTCATCGTCGTAGCCATGGGGGCCTCCCTCGACTGTTCGGTCCGGGCTGTCCGGCTCCCCGTCACCGCCCGTCCCCGCCGTTGTAATGACCGGCTGGTGCGGGCGGATCAGGCAGCCGCCAGGCTGGATCAGATGGCGCTGCAGGCCCGCTGGCGGGCGGCGCGGCGCTTCATGGCCCGTCGCTCGGTCAGGCGGCCTGGGGCGCCTCGGCGGCGCCGGGCCCGTAGGTGCGGGCGAAGCGGGCGCCGGCGGCCAGCAGGTCGAGGACGTCCTCGCGGGTGCGGTGCAGGCGCTCCGTCCACGCCGTGGCCAGGGCCTGGTCGTGGCCGGTCAGCGCGCGGACCGCGCGGTTCAGGACCTGGTAGGCGACGTCGCGGGTGTCGGTATCGCCGTTCCCGCCGCGCGCCGCGTGCTCCAGCGCCACGGACAAGGTCCGCGGGCCGGGGGCGGTCTCCTCCCGGACCGCGAGGAGCACCTCGCGGACCATGGCCTGCGTGCTCATCGACTCGATCGCGGGCAGCTCCGTGCCCGCGGGCGAGGTGTAGGTGGTGGTGCGGGTCCAGCCGTCGGCCTTCAGCAGGGAGGCGGTCGCCTCCAGGTGACGGGCGACCGACTTGCCGGTCGACTCCTCACCCGAGGCGCCGGTCCACACCGGCTGGTAGGAGTCCCGTGCGAGCTCGGCGGCCCGGGCGAGGACCTCGTCGGTGAACACGGTGGCGGTGATGGTGCTGGTGGTCATGCGGTTCTCTCCTTCGCAGAAAAAGACCGCCCCCGCCGGGCGGCGGGGGCGGGGGATGCAGACGCGCGTCAGCGGCGCTGCTGGGTGAGGTGGTTCGTCCAGGCGGCCTGGAGACGGGAGAACCGCTCGAACAGCGGCGCTCCGGCCTCGCACGGCGCCTCAGTCCGGCACGAGCAGCCGGTGATGTGGGTGGTCCACTCGTTGAAGGCGGCCATGTACCGGATATAGAGGGGGCTCTGGCGGGCGGTCACTTCTGGTGGTTCTCCGATCGGCGGTTCGCTTCGGCGACCTTGTCGGAGAGCTGCTTACGCTCGGCCTCGGTCATGCCGACACCGCCTGTCCGCTCCGGGACTGTCGGCGGGCCCGGCACTTCATCGCGCGACGCTCGTCCTCCGACAGCCCGCCCCAGACGCCCTCGTCCTGCCCGGACTCCAGCGCCCACCGCAGGCACTGGTTCATGACGGGGCAGCGGCAGCAGACGGCCTTGGCTTCCTTGATCTGCAGCAGGGCGGGGCCAGTGTTGCCGACGGGGAAGAACAGCTCGGGGTCCTCGTCGCGGCAGACCGCGTTATGGCGCCAGTCCACGGCGGTCACCGTCCCGAGCGGACGCGGCGCAGGGCCTCGTCCATGTCCGTGTCGGAGTCGCCGTTGTTCCGTGCGATGCTGTCCTGCATCAGGTCCTCCGCGTAGGTCCTGGACAGCCTCGGGGGCGCAATCCCCGGGGCTGTCGTTCGTTTGGCGGGTCGTACGACCGGCCACGACCAGCGGCCACCCCCTTGGTGCAGTAGGGAGTGGCCGCTGATCGTGGGCGCCCGTCCGAAGCCGGTCGGTCAGGCGGCGGCGTACTCGGGGCGGCATCCGGAGCGGATCGTCCGGCGCAGGCGGTCGGCGTGGGGGAGAAGGACGTCGACCAGGCGCTCGCGGACGCGGACGGTGATGATCGGGTCGGCGGCGAGGATGTCGCGGCCGGCGTCGACACGGGCGGCGATCTCCGCGCCGTGCGCGAGGGCGAGCTCGTGGCGGCGGTCGGGCGGGACGGTCAGGACCGCGGCCGCGTACCGGCGCATCTCCCGGGCGGTGCCCGCGGGCTCGTACATCTCCAGCGGCGTACCGAAGGCGATGTCGAGGTCGACGTCGAAGTCGGCGGGGAGCGGGACGTCGAGCTCGTCCAGGAGCGCGAGTGTCTCGGCGTCGACCACCTCGCCGCTGCTGGGCCGGTGGGACGTCAGGGTCAGGGTGGCGGGCATCGGGACCTCCAGGGTGCGGTGAGTGGGCAGGGACGGGAGCAGACGGCCCCGGCCTCGGCCCCCGCGCGGTGCGGGAGCCGAGGCCAGGGCCGGGGCGGTGGTGCGGGTCAGGCCGCGAGAGCGGGCTTGCGGCGGCAGGCGCCGAAGGCGGGCTTGCAGCGGGCGGTGTACGCGGCGGCGGTCTCGCCCGGGGCCGGGGTGGGCAGCTCGGCCCGGACCGCGGCCACCAGTGCGGTGTGCTTGGACTGGTCGGCCGGGGTCAGGGGGCGGCGCCAGAGCGTGGCCAGGTGCGTGTAGGCGACGCGGGCGAGGTGCTCCTCGAGGACGTCGCTCGCGAAGCGGCCCGGGGCGGCGTCGGCCAGGGCGCGGAGGGTGCCGGCGGCCAGGGTCCGGACGGAGCTGGCGTCCCGGGCGTTCTGCCGGGGCATGGCCGGCAGGGCGCCAGCGGGGCCGTCGACGGCCCGACCACGCGTGGTGGGGATCGCGTCGGACGGAACCGCACGGGCGGCATCGGCCTGGCGGGCGGCGGGCACCGCCCGCTCCCACTGGGCTCGCCGGTCGGCGGGACGCTCCTGCGGCCGGGCGACCTTGAGGGTCTGGACGGTGGCACGGCGGTGCCGGGTCAGGTCGACCGCGAGACGCTCCTCGCGCGCCCACTCCTCGTACTGGCGGCTCCAGATGTCCGGGGTGATGTCGACCTCGACGAGGCGGTTGCTGGAGCTGCAGCGGATCGCGGCGTCGACACCGGCCCGGCCGGTGTGGTGCGGGACCGTCTTGAGGAGGTAGGTGCCGCGGTGGGGGGTGACGGGCACCCAGGTGTCGCAGGCCGGGCAGACCAGCGAGATACGGCGCTTCTGGGTGGACTCGACCCGCCGCATGTCGATGTGACCGGGCGACAGGGTCGACAGGACGATCGGGGCGAGGGGACTGACGCGGGAGGTACGGGTGCGGCCCCGGCGCTTGGCGGCCTTGGGCATGGCGAGCTCGGACATGGCAACTCCTCGGCAGGAGAAGGGGAGGGGTGTACGCGGGATGGATGCCTTCTCCACCCACCAGGCCCACGAGCCAGAGGCCCGCGTCCCGGCGGATAGACAGCGCATCAGCACTGAGGTCGTGCAGCAGTCCTGCCGGCCTGGGGGTTTGGTCTTAGCTACCGCCTCCGGCCACCTGCCCGACTCCGAAGAGACGAGCTGCAGAAACTGCGGTGGTGCGACTACGCGGTGTTCCCGGGGGATCACCGCCTTACCTACATCAGGTTACCTCAGGTACCCTCAGGTGTCAAGCGGTATAGTGAGGCACCTAGACGGAAGAGAAGGGGCGAGGCGACATGCCAGGGCAACCGCGGGCCGACAACCGGCCGCCATACGCGCGCATCGCAGGTCACTACCGCGACCTCATCAGCTCTGGGGAGCTGGCGACGGGCGACCTGCTGCCCAGCATCCGCGCCCTGGCAGATCAGTGGCAGGTCAGCACCGCAACGGCCGACCGCGCCATGAAACTTTTGCGCGACGAGAAGTTGGTCAACGGCATCCCGGGCGTTGGCACCGAGGTCATGGCGCGTCCCGTGTCGCTCGCATCCGGATCGGAGCGCCACGATCGGAGTGCCACGACGAAGTCGTCCTGGGGCGTGGGGGAAAAATCCTCCGGCCACACCGCAGGCATGGTGTCGGCCCCCGAGGACGTCGCGAATGCGCTCGGCATCGAGCCTGGTGAGGACGTGATTCGCCGAAGCCGTGTCTACCGAGATGCTCACGGGATCGTCTCCCATTCAACGTCCTGGATCCCGGCGGAGTTCGCCCAGGCGCTACCCGAGCTCGCCCGCAGCGAGCGCCTCAAGGGCGGGCTGTCGCTGGACCTCATCGCCGAAGCCACTGGTCGCCACGCCGTACAGCGTGTGGATGAGGAGACGGCACGCATCGCCACCGCCCGCGACCTCGAGCTCCTGGAACTGGAGCCCGATACCGTCGCAGCGATCCTTGTGCTGACCGCGCGCTTCTTGGACGCCGACGGCGAGCTACTGGAGTACGGCGTGGACCTAGGGGCCCCCGGCCGTACCCGGCGAACCACGTCCGAGGTCCTGCGGTGACCGGGCCTGCCACAGGCCGCCCGGCTCCCACGCCCCGCGCGATCCTTATGTCGGGTCTGCAGGGCGCGGGCAAGACGACCCTCGCTCGTGCCCTGGAGAAGGCCGGCTTCCGGCGTCTCTGCCCCGACGAGGAGATGTTCCGCCGCTACGGCCACTACGGCCGGGACTTCCCCCGCGGACAGTTCAGGGTCAGAGAGGCACCCGTGCTCAAGGACATCGCCCTTGAGCTCAGAGAGCTCCTGGCGGCCGGACACGACGCCGTGGTCGACCACGGCTTCTGGACTCCGGAGGAGCGGGCCCAGTGGGCAGCGACTGTGGTGGGAGCGGGCGGTGAGCCCATTCTGATCTACCTGCCGCTCCCGCACGAGGTGCGCTGGGACCGGATCCGGAAGCGCAACGAGCAATCGCTGATCGACGCGAACTCCATCGAGTTCAGCGAGGAGGACCTCCTTCGGCATGCGGGACGCTTCTCCCCGCCGACCGACGACGAGCCGCACCTCGTGTACGACGGCAATCCGGACAGCGTCCTCGCCCTGCTCCGCCGCGCGCAGCAGCCGGATGCGGATGGAACCGTAGAACATTGAGCCTCCCGAGTCGGCGGACCGTTCGTTTCGGTTCTAGGTCCGCCACACTCGGGAGTTCCAGATCTGACATGTGGCCGGATCATCTGGCCACGCAAGCCACGAGGTTGGGGGCGGGATGGCACAAAAGCCGAGGGAGCTGACGCCCTGGGTGTCGCCCTTGCACAACTGGGGGTACCAGCTGCGGGAGCTGCGGACCTCACGGGGCCTGAGCCTTCGCGAGCTCGGCAAGATCACTCGTATCGACCACAGCCACCTGGGACGATTCGAGCGAGCGGAGCGAACGCCCGACCGGTCGCAGGCCGTGGTCCTGGACGACAAGCTGGACGCCAGCGGCATGCTGCTCCGCCTGTGGGAGCGGATCGGTGACGAGCGTGGCCATGTGGCCAATCCCCCGGCCCATGTGGCCAGATCATCAATGGACCTAGCTTTCGCCAGGGCCGACCAGGCAGCGTCGGACGAGGGGGTCTCGGTCCCGTGTCGTCTAGCTGATGGGTCGGTGATTTGGGTGGCTCTGAATCGGCGTGCGCTGCTGCGCACCGGGATGGGGCTCGGGGCTGCGGCCGCGGTCGGCGTCGGTTCGCCGGCCTTCGCGGACTCCGGTGCCGTTCCCAGTCTGGTCCGCAAGGCCCGGGCCGCGTACGCGTACGGTTCGACGCCGGTGGAGCACCTGCGTCGCACCCGACGCCTGCTGATCGACAACGACAACCTGCTGGGACCCCGGCACGCCGTCGCCGCAGTGCGCGACCACATCCAGGTCATCCAGGAGCTGCGCCGGGACGCGAAGGGCGCCGACCGGCGGGACTTGATGGAGCTCCAGACGCAGTACGGCGAGTTCCTGTCCTGGCTCTACCAGGACCTGGGCAACCTGCAGGCGGCGTCGTACTGGCTGGACCGGGCTATGCAGTGGTCCCACACCGTCGGTGACAACGACCTGACCACGTACGTCATGGCCCGCAAGGCACAGCTGGCCGGCGACACGGCCGACCTGGTCGACGTGGTCGACCTCGCCGAAGCCGCCCAGCGCATGGCCCGTCCGCGCGGCCGCCTCGCCGCCGTCGCGCGCACCTACGAGGCGTACGGACACGCGCTGCGCGGTGACGCAGACGAAAGCGAGCGGGCAATCGACGACGTCCGCAACGCCCTCGATGGCACCGCTGCCGACCCCACCCCGTGGGGCGTGTGGCTGAACGCCTCGTACGTGGAGGTCCACCGCGCCCAGGGCCTCGAGGCCCTCGGCAAGCACGACCAGGCCGCGGACGCGTTCGGCGCCGCCATCCAGCTGATGCCGGACGGCTACCACCGCGACCGGGGCGTCTACATGGCGCGGCAGGCCGTGGCGTTGGCCGGCGCCCGCGACCCGGAGCAAGCCGCCGCCCTGGGGATGCACGCGCTGACCGTCGCGGAGGACACTGGCTCCGGCCGGATCACGAACGAGCTCGTCAGGCTCGACAAGGTCCTGATCCCCTGGCAGCGCGAACCGGCCGTAGCTGAGTTCCGCGCCACCTTCGACTTCACCCTCTTCCACGAGACCGAAACGGAAGCCTGAGCAGATGACTGCCCGCCCGTACGTTCTGCTGTCCGCCGCCATGTCGGTCGACGGCTACCTGGACGACACCAGCTCCGAGCGGCTGCTGCTCTCCAACGCCGAGGACTTCGACCGCGTCGACCAGGTCCGCGCGGAGTCCGACGCCATCCTGATCGGCGCGACCACCATGCGCCGGGACAACCCGCGCCTGTTGGTCAACAGCGACGAACGCCGTGCTCAGCGCGTCGCCGATGGCAAGTCGGCCTACCCGCTCAAGGTCACGGTCACCTGCACCGGCGACCTCGCCGCCGACCTGAAGTTCTGGCACCACGGCGGCGACAAGTTGGTCTTCACCGTCGACAGCGCGGTGGAAAAGGTCCGTACGACGCTCGGGGACCTCGCTGACGTCGTCAGCGTCGGGCCCGACCTCGACTGGGGCCTGGTCCTCGATGTGCTGGGGCGCCGTGGCGTCAAGCGGCTGATGGTGGAGGGTGGCGGCACGATCCACACTCAGCTCATGGCGCAGAACCTGGCCGACGAGGTCCACCTCGCCGTCGCGCCGCTGCTCGTGGGCCAGGCAGACGCCCCGAAATTCCTGGGCGCCGCCGACTACCCGGGCGGGTCGACCTCCCGGATGCGTCTGCTGGAGGCCCGCGCGATCGGCGACGTCGTGCTGTTGCGCTACGCCCCGAAGGAGCGCGGCTGATGTACGTGCCCGACCGAGACGAGGACCTCCGCTGGATGCGGCGCGCGATCGACCTCGCCGCACTGTGCCCCCCAGCTGCCGGGGCGTACTCGGTGGGGGCGGTCATCGTTGCCGAGGATGGCACCGAGCTCGCGGCCGGCTACTCGCGTGAGGCCGATCCGCGTGAGCACGCGGAGGAGGCCGCCCTTGGGAAGCTGCCGGTGGGCGACCCTCGGCTGGCCACGGCGACGATCTACTCGTCCCTGGAGCCGTGCTCCCAGCGGAGCGCGGATCGTACTCCGTGCACGCAGCGAATCCTCGAGGCCGGGATCCCGCGCGTCGTCATCGCCTGGCGCGAACCGCCGTTCTTCGTCGCCGACTGCGTGGGGGTCGAGCAGCTCGCCGAGGCGGGCGTGGACGTCGTAGAGCTGCCGGAACTTGCGGAGAGCGCACGTGCTGCGAACTCGCACCTGGGGCTCTCGTGACCGCTCCTGTCCGTGATGCCGACATTGCTGTTTCGTTGACAGTAGGCCAGCCGCTTCCCTTCTAAAGATCCAGTGGTGTATCTTTCAATGCATCTTGGATCATGGAAGGGTTGGGTATGTCCGTTTCCGACGGCTCGCAGCGGGTCGACGCCCTGCTGAACAGCCTGGATGACGTCCTGCCACCACCAAGTGTGCGCGCGAAGCTGCGGCTTGCTGCGGGCCTCACCCAGCAGGAAGTTGCGGAGGCCGTGGGCGTGAAACGCCTTGCCGTGGCTCGCTGGGAGCTGGGACAGGCCCACCCGCGGCGCCCTCATCGCGAGAACTACATGCACCTGCTCAAGGGCCTCGCCGAGCGGTTCCCTGAGGCCGCGAGGCCGGATGAAGACATGCCGACGCCGGCCTCGGAATCAAGGGGGTCGGGGTGACGTAGCCGCCACCGGCCGCGCGCGCCAAACGAGTGGACGGCAATCCACTCCGGCCCCGCGCGGCCCTTCGCGCCGACCATCAGGTCGGCCGCCCAGCCCCCGGTTCCCGCCGGCTCTGGGCTCCAGCTCATTGAGCTGGCTCTTGCAATCAGTTGCAGCACCCGGTCCGCGAGGACCAAGCGCAACCGCAGCAGCCCCCCGGCAAGGGGACTTCTGCACACGTTCCGTCAGCCCCGGCAAGGGCTTTTGGAACACCCGTTCGAATCCCGCAAAGGAGAGAGAACTCGCCTCTGGTTCTTCGTCCGGCGCCCGCTCCTCACGGAGGGGGCTTGGTGTCTCCCGGTTCGCTCGTCGGCCGTCCCGCGTTGCGGGTGGTCCGGCTCGCTTATGAGAGTTGGTGTCCCCGCCATAGTGCCCGATCTGGTGTCCCCTGAAAAGTCGAGCCCTGCCCGTTTCGGCACGGTTCGCGCCTTTAGCGCGTTTCACGTGACGGAACAGGTGTCCAACATCTCCCAGTTCACGACTTGTGAACAGGAAGTGACTCTTCCTGTAGGAAGCCACGAGTTGATCTTTTCGCCTGGGTCTGTCCAGCCGCTCCCCAGCAGCGTCCGCCAGCGCTCGCTTCCCGTCCAGCAGGACGGCATCAAGGTTCCCGCCCGCCGTACGGGAGCCGCGGACCGGATGGTCGGCAGCCGGCCTCTGTCCACAGGGCCGTCCGTCGAAGCTGCCGGAATGATCACCTCGCGCGCCGCCGCGCCCTTCGTCCACGCCGCTCGCAGCGGAGGTGTCCGCTTTGGCGCGTACACCGACCCGATGACGAAGATGACCTCGGTCCTCGCGGTGTCCGCCGCTACGGTCTCGGCGGTGGGCCGATGAGCACGGCCGCGGCGCCGGCCACCGTGCTGGACCACCTCCTGCGGGACGACGTCGACAACTCCGTCGGCGAGTCGTGGCTTCCCGGGCAGCGGACCGCGCTGCGGTCGGTGCCTGCCGCCGGGCAGTCGGACGACAGCGGCCTGGCCGACCCGCTGCGCCTTGGTCGCGCGATGCGGTTTCGGCTGCGCGACGCCGTCCAGACGCTGCTGGCGGACCCGTCGATCGCCGAGCTGAAGGACGCGCCGAAGCTGGCCGCGGTGGTGCTGTACGCGAAGTCGCGGGCGCCGAAGGGCGAGAAGAAGGACAACCAGACCTCGATCTGGGGTGCGGAGCTGGGCCGCTGGCTGGGCATGAAGGAGTCCACGGTCCACCACAAGGTGCTGCCCGTGCTGCGTGGCACGGACGCGCTGCACACCCAGGTGGTGACGGACGTGAAGGGGCACCCGACCGGGCTGGACTGCCTGGTCATGCCGCTGTGGAACGCCCGCAAGAGCGGGGGAGCGGGGCACCCGCTAGCCCTGACGAAGGCGGAGCTGGCGACGCTGCTGCACCTCATCGAGGCCCTGTTCGGACCCGGCTGGACGCCGGAGGACAAGGAGCCGACGCCGCCGGGGCTGCTGGCCGGCCGTACGGGCAAGGGCGCGGCGACCGACCGGCTCGGGCTGCTGCTGATGGTGCTGAACACGCGGGCGTCGGGCTGGCTGCAGCTGGTCGGCGGCTCGGTGAAGGCAAAGGAGGGGCGCGGGGCGGCGACGCTGGCCCGGCTGCTGGGCTGCTCGCCCTCGGGGGCCCGGAAGGTGCTGGCCCGGCTGACCCAGGCCGGTGTCGTTGCGCGGCAGCACCGGGAGACGTCGACGCGGATGCGTGGCCGGGCCCGGGTCATGCTGCTGCCGGTCGCCCGCGCGTACGGCCGCACCGCGGTCTCTGCGGAGGCGGTTTCGGGGCCTGGATCGGTGTCTTCGGTGCGTCCCGATGGTGCGTGCGGAGATCATGCTCCGGCCGCTGCCGCTGGTGCCCTTGGTACATCTGGGATCGGCGGTGCTGAGGAGGCCGGCGATGCGGCGGTTCGGGAGCGTCCCGATGGTGCAGAGCTCCACGCAGACCACGCTCCTGTGGTTACTCCTGTAGTTCCTCTGCAGCTCTCTGGTCGCTTTTCCGGCGAAGGCCGTGGGGCGAAGGGCCGTCGGCCGGGACACGCATGCGTGCGCGAGGACCAGGCCGCCAACGCCGAGTCCGCCGGTGCCGGGTCCGGGAGCCCGGTGGCCGGGGCCGACCCGCTTCGCGGTGAAAAGCCCACCAAGTCACCCGTCGACGAGCAGGAGCAGGCAAGGGGCGTCGCCGCTGGCGCCGGTGCCCGGCTGACGGTCGTGGATGGTCGAAAAACGCAGCAGCAGGGGCGGTCGGAGCTCCCGGCCGATCTTGACCTGCGGGTGGCTCTGGCGCCGGTGTCCTGGCTGTGGCAGGGGCTGAACCGCTGGCAGCAGGACCACGTCGTGAAGGCCGCAAAGGCGGAGCTCACCCAGCTGCGTCAGGTGCTGGAGTGGTCGGCGCAGGCTCCGCCGGTGCTGGCCGCCCGGCTGACGTCCCGGCTCGAGGAGACCGGCGGCGAGGCCCTGATCGCCCGCCCGTACGGGTGGATCACCCGCCGCGGGCTGGTGCGCCGGCCGTCGTGCTCGGACGTGCGGTGTGACAACGGCGTCCGGCTCGACACCGGTGCCGACTGCGACAACTGCGCCAACATCCTGCACTCCCGGAGGGCGTGGCGGGTGCGGATCGCGGCCGAGGTCGACCAGGAGCTGCCCGGTCTGGAGACGGACGCGCGGTACCGGGAGATCGAGGCCCGGATGTGCCGTCACGCCGAGGCCGAGGCCGCGGACTTCGTGGCCCGTCAGGCCGAGGCCCAGCAGCGGGCGGCTGAGCGTGCGGCGGCCCGTGCCGAGGCCGAGGCGCAGGTCCTGGTCGAGCGGGAGCGGGCGGCGGCCGAGGCGGCTGTCCGGCAGGCCGTGGCGTGCGCGGACTGCGGCCGGGAGCGGTCGGCCGGACTGTGCGAGGCGTGCGACCACCGGCGCCAGACCGAGGCGCTGATCGGCGAGGCTGGTCTCCTCGCGGCCACCTGGTCGGCCGTCCCGAGCGACCAGGTGGCCGTCGCGGCCGTTGCCTCCGAGGTACGTACAGCCATCGAGGACGCCATCGCTGCCTCGTGGGCCCAGTTCCAGGAGATCACCGACCCGGTCGCCCTGGAGGCAGCCGGTCCGAACGCCGTCGAGGACGCTGCCGCGCACAACGCGTTCGTGGTCGCGGAGAGCGCCGTCGGGGAGTACCGGCACGAGGCCCTGGTGATGCTCGGCCGCGGCGAGGACGCCCAGGCCGAGGCCCGCAAGGCGTACGCGACCGAGCTCGCCAAGCCCTGGTTCCAGGCCCTGCCTGACAGCGACGACGCCCAGCGCGCCGCGACCGAGGCCGCCGCGAAGGCGCAGACCCGTACCGCCGAGCACCTGCTCGCCGTGCGGCTGGAGCAGCTGCACGCCCAGGCCCGGCCCGAGTTGGTCCGGCCCGCGCCGTGGGCGCGGCGTCTGCCCGAGCTCGCCGCCCGCCCGCTGGACGGCGAGGCCCTGGAGGTGATCGCGTGAACACCGTCCCGGAGTTGTCCGGCGTCGACCTCGCCCGCCAGGCCCTGCTCGCCGCCCGGGAGGCGGCGAAGAAGAACGGCGCCCAGACGAAGATGCCGAAGCGGCGCACCGGCACGGCTCTGCGGCGTGACGGCCGCGAGCCGCTCGGGCTGGGCGCGGCAATCAGCATGATGATGACCGAGCGCGGCCTGGTCGCCCCGGCCGCCGGCGGCAGCGTCCTTGCCCGGTTCGACGACATCCTGGCCGCGGCCGCGCCGGAGCTCGCCGGTCACGTGAGGGCCGTGGGCTTCGATGCGGACATCGGCCGCCTGGGCGTCGTCCCAGACTCTCCCGCGTACGGCACGAAGGTGCGCTGGATCGCGCCGAAGCTGATCGCGGCCGCTAACGAGGTGGTGCCCGAAGCGGACATTCGGACGATCAACGTTCTGGCTCCCGCCGCACGGACCGTCTCCCCGGCCACGTCCCCGGCCGCCGCTGATCCGGCCCCGCGGCCGGTCGTTCCGGCCGTGCCGGTGAAGACGCGCGAGACCGCGTCGGCTGGCTACCGCCGTGCCCTCGAAGCCCATCGTGCGGTCACCCCGCCACGTCAAGAGGACCCGGTCCTGGCCACCGCCGTCGGCCGCCAGGAGCAGGTCCGCCTCGGCCTCGGCGCCCGCATGTTCCCCCACGCCGAGGAGGGCCATGAGGACGAGGTGGTGGCGTCCCTTGAGGACGTTTGCGTCCAGCAGCGCCAGGCCAACGAGAACACCCGCATTGCCGCGATCCTGCGGGCCCGTGCCGAACGCGCCGGGCGGGCGGTGTCGCTCGCCGCGCCCGTACTGCGGCAGGCCGGGTGAGGGGGGCCGCCCGGTGGGCGGGCGTTCAGCGGCTCCAGCCGACCGGCCCCTGGTTCTGACCGTCCTTGCCATCTCCGTCGTGTTGCTCGTCTTGGCCGTGGTCGTCGTCGAGGACGATGCGGATGGTGGTGCCCTGGCCAGTGACACCGGTCAGGACAGTGGCGGCGCGCTGGTAGGTGGTGAAAGCCAGGGCCTAGTCACCGTTCAGACCGGCAGTCTCCCGGATCTCCCACAACACGATGAGCAGGGCAATCAGGGAGCGGCCGGAGACGGTAGTCCTGATGCTGCCGTCAGGCAGGTCGTCAACAGCCGGAGGGGTGCGGAAGTGGTCGTGGTCGGCAGCGCGGGCGGCGAGCCATTCCCAGGTGTGACGGTGGGCGACGACCTCGGCGGAGGCTACGCCGACGGCCCGCAGCAGCAGCACGCCGTGCTCGACCTCCGGGTCCTGCGGCTTTCCGATCGGGTCCTGCACGGTGGGGGAGGAGTGGTCGGCCGGGGTGCCGTGGTACGCAGCCTCGACGGCCCGTTTGAGGGCCTGGGCCCAGCCGGTCTCTTCCTGCGAGGGCTGCTCGCCGGAAGTGGGGCTGGTGGCCAAGGGGGCTCCCTGAGGGATGGTGGCGGGTACGCTGGACTGCGGGGCAGCGGGCGCTGCGGCGCCGAGCCGGACGGCGGGCGCGGGGATGACATGGCACCGAAGAACGCGAGCAGGAGGCCTGCTGAGCAACCCTGCGGGCGCGGGAACGACCCCAGCCCCGGGGTATGACGGCCCACGCAACGCGAGCAACCCCCGCGGGCGCGGGAACGACACGCCGTGCAGGGTGCCGGTCGGGTCGTACAGCGAGCAACCCCCGCGGGCACAGGGACGACCACACGGCAAGCGTCATGAGGTCGGCAGGGACGGAGCAACCCCCGCAGGCGCGGGGACGACGGCGGCACGGGCAGATCTCACTGCCGGAGGCGGGAGCAACCCCCGCGGACGCGGGGACGATGCCACGCAGGTGCTTCCGAAGATCCTGCCGCCGGAGCAACTCCTGCAGGCGCGGGGACGACCCCTGCGAGGAGCGCTTGTTGACCTCGGCGAGCGAGCAACCCCCGCAGGCGCGGGGACGACGACCTGGTGACGTACAAAGAGGCCAAGCGTCTCGAGCAATCCCCGCAGGCGCGGGGACGACTCCGGCACCCGCGCGAGCTGCGCCTTCGCTGCGGAGCAACCCCCGCAGGCGCGGGAACGACTGCCAGACGGTGACCCGCAGCGTGCAGCGCGAGGAGCAACCCCCGCAGGCGCGGGGACGACACGCCCGTCGACCAGGCGCCGCCGGCTCACCGGGAGCAACCCCCGCAGGCGCGGGGACGACATCACACCGCAACTCCCCCCTGTGTGCGTGCGCGAGCAACCCCCGCAGGCGCGGGGACGACCTTCCGCCCCTCGACGCGGGCCGCACGTGGTCGAGAGCAACCCCCGCAGGCGCGGGGACGACCCCCGGTGCGCCTGGTAGGCCGGGAGTGCCTGGGAGCAACCCCCGCAGGCGCGGGGACGACTATCTGGAGCGCTGGCCCGGCGATCATGAACTGGAGCAACCCCCGCAGGCGCGGGGACGACAGTTTGTCGGCCATCTGCCACACGGCCTCGGCCGAGCAACCCCCGCAGGCGCGGGGACGACGCCATGCCAGGGCAGTGGCAGGCACCGGACGGCGAGCAACCCCCGCAGGCGCGGGGACGACCTGCGGCGGATCTGGTCGATCCGGCGGGCGCGAGAGCAACCCCCGCAGGCGCGGGGACGACAGGGGCCGACTGTGCACCGCGTGTAACACTGACGAGCAACCCCCGCAGGCGCGGGGACGACCAGCTCGGGCTCGGGCTGGGTCATCGGTCTCCGGAGCAACCCCCGCAGGCGCGGGGACGACTCGCGCGCGGGCGGCCGAGCTGGATATGGCCGCGAGCAACCCCCGCAGGCGCGGGGACGACACCAACAACCCCCAGCAGCAGTCCGACGACCTGGAGCAACCCCCGCAGGCGCGGGGACGACACGCGCACCGGGCGCCGATCCCCCGAGGGGAAGGAGCAACCCCCGCAGGCGCGGGGACGACTTCTTCGGCGGGGCCGCCGCCGTCCGCCCGCGGGAGCAACCCCCGCAGGCGCGGGGACGACACTTCTTGACCTGCAGTAATGCTAGCAACGGCCGCAGTTTTCCTTTACATGCATTTCGCTCCTGCGGCTGGTCCGAGGGCGTTGTCAGTGCCAGGGCCTGGGGCGTCTTGAAGGGGCGGGCTTGGTGATAACCCCTGTGGTTGCGGGGATGACACCGCTACTCCAGAAGCGGCGCGTACGTGAGAAGGGACACCCCCTCCGCGGGCGCGCGGACGACGTCCTGCCGACCGGCGCCGGGAAGACGGTCGTCGAGCAACTCCCACGGGCACGAGGACTACAGCATCCAGGACATCGCGAAGAAGCCCGTCCGCGGGCAACCCCCGCGGGCGCGGGGACGACACGACGGCGCCGAGGAGCTGCGCGCCGAGGTTGGGGCAACCCTCGAGGGCACGGGGAACGACTCTAAGAGTGCGACCAGCCGGTGCTGCTGGCGGTTTCGAGCCGGCGACGACGTCCCCGAGGAGGTCGAACCAGTCGGCGAGCGGATCGGACACACCCGGGCAACGAACCAGGCTAAGAACGGTCACCGCTGGCCCCGGCCAGAGTCGCGCAATCTCGCGCAACCCTCCTGCACTCGGTCTGCTCGTCGACCATGCTGGTACTTCACCCGACGAAGACGGAGCCCGCCATGACGCTCAGGTTCATCGGCACCACCAGCGAGCACGGCAACTGCCCCACCCTGTACGAGGTAATCGAGACCGGCGACCTCGTCGTCCAGGGCGACGAGATCGACACCGAGCAACGGGCCCAGCTCCGCGACCTCGGCGTAGCCGAGACCGCCGTCGTCATCCCCCGCGAGCTTCTCACCCGCTTCGCTCCCAAGGAGTAACTGTGCCCCCGCTGGCCCCCTTCGAGGAGATCACCCACCTGTTCGCCGAGTTCCAGCACAGCGCGTTCCGGCTGGAGACCCGGCGTGGCTACGCCACCGACCGGGCCGGTACCCGCTTCCAAGCGTTCATGCGCGGCACCCTTCCGGCCACAGAGCCGGATCATCCGTGGAACGTGAACGTGCGCGAGAAGACCCGGGCCGGCGCGCGGTTTTCCCGGGTTCGGATCATCGACGAGCCGCCTACGGACGGGCAGCGGTTCCTCATGGCGACTGCCGCCGGGAACGTCGTGGCCGGCGAGGACATCCGCGTCCTGCACCGGGCTACAGCTGAGCGCCTCGGGATCGACCTCACCCATGACTTTTGGCTCTTCGACTCCCGCGTCCTCGTGCGGATGCACATCGACGACACGGACACCACGGTCGGCGTCGAGCTCGTCGAGGACCAGGCGCAGGTTCTCGCCGCGTGCCGGGCGCGCGATACAGCCCAGGCCGCCGCCATGCCTACTGCCTCGGCATGGGCGGCGGTACGGTCTACGGTGTGACCGACCCCGACAGCAGCAGGGAAGCCCTTGGCGCGCGGCTCCGCGAGCTCCGTGCCGAGACCGGCCTGGCTGGCAAAGGGTTCGCCGCCCGGCTTGGCTGGCAGGAGTCGAAGGTCTCCCGGCTCCAGTCCGGCAAGCAGAAGCCGAGCCCGGAGGATCTCGCCGAGTGGGCCGCGGCCGCCGGGCGGCCCGATCTCCTCGACGAGCTTCTCGCTCGTCTGCGGGGAGTGGAGTCACAGCCGGCGCACTGGCGTCGCCAACTTGCCGCCGGCCATGCCCCCGTTCAGGACCGGTACGTCGTTGAGTACCGGCGCGCGGCCACGGCCCGCGGCTACGAGACCAGCGTCATCCCGGGCCTTTTCCAGACCGCGGACTACGCCCGCCACCTCCTCACCCAGAACGCCGCGCTGATGCGTTCGCCCCGGGACACCGAGGCCGCCGTCCAGTCCCGCATACGCCGCCAGGAGGTGCTGTACGAGCCCGAGCGGCTGTTCCGCGTCCTGATCTGGGAGGCCGCCCTCTACGCCCAGGTGGGCACCGCCGACACGATGACCGGGCAGCTCGACCGGCTCGTCGGCCTCCTCGGCATGTCGACCGTCGACCTCGGCATCGTCCCCCTCCGCGCGCCCATGCCGCTCACCCCGAAGCACGGATTCTGGATCTTCGACGAGCAGCGGGTCGTCGTAGAGACCATCAACACTGAGCTTCAGTACAACGGCGGCGACGACCTCGCCCTCTACACCCGGGTCTGGGATCAGCTCTCCGAGCACGCCGCCCGCCGGCTCCAGGCACAGCACCTCATCGGCCGCATCCGCGCCGCGATTGCACAGGCCTGAGCAACCCCGTAAAACCCCGGGCCGAGCCTGTGCAATCCGGCGCAATCGTCCGACGCCCATAAAATTCCGCGCCCTACGGTCGACCCATGGCGACGTCAATCCCCAGCTCACGCGCCTGCAACTGGTGCCCGCACCCCGGGGCCGACTGCTGCATCCGCGTACACCCGTCCCCCGAGGGCGGCCTGCACGTCTACGCCCACCGGATCTGCGCAGCGGTCCGGGGCGTGAAGTGGCTGTACCGAATCCTTCCGGGACCAGCCCGGTGACCGCCGCGACGACGAGTGGCCGGGTGATCCGGCCGGACTGCGAGTACGACGAGCACACGTGGTGCAAGACGAACGGGGTCTACGTCAACCGCACCGGCCGTGTCCCGGCCGACGCTCCCGGCGCCGTCGAGGTTTTCCCGCCGGAGCGCTGTGACTGCCCATGCCACAAGGAGACCCGATGAGGCACTAGACCTTTGGATGTCCGATCGTCGGCGAAGCCCGCGAGGTAATCCCGACTCGAACTCCGCCGCCCAACTGACGCTGTACATGCACCGGAGCTGTGTGGACTGCGAGGCCGCCCAACGACAGGCACGCCGATCTCCTGCTCGCACGGGCGGAATCAGACCGCCCGGTCAATGTCCCCCGCCAGCCGGGGCCTCACCCTCCCACGTTGACGTCGACGAGGAGCAACCCCTGCGGGCGGGGGACGACTTACCGCCCTGCTCGCCGCGCTGCGGACGGGTGTAACGACCCCCGCGGGCGCGGGGACGACGACAGCGGGAGCGCGACGACCATGCAGCCGTCGGAGCAACCCCCGCGGGCGCGGAGACGACAGTGCGGTGGACTACCGGCTGACCCGCCCGTACGAGCAACCCCCGCGGGCGCGGGGACGACATCCCCCGAATCCGGCGCCCCTTGTGGTGCCCGGAGCAACCCCCGCGGGCGCGGGGACGACGTCGCTTGACCTGGAGCGATCCATGCGCCACGCGAGCAACCCCCGCGGGCGCGGGGACGACACCACCACCAACCCCCTGCCGCTGAACATCAGCGAGCAACCCCCGCGGGCGCGGGGACGACTCTGGGCCCCAGCGCCAGGCGCGGGCCGCGGTCGATCAACCCCCGCGGGCGCGGGGACGACCTGACCTCGTCCACTCCGAGCCGGGCCTTGAGCGAGCAACCCCCGCGGGCGCGGGGACGACAGGAGCGTGGCCCTGTACGCCTCGGGCAGGCTGGAGCAACCCCCGCGGGCGCGGGGACGACGGGGGCATGGCCGTCTTGATCAGCGACATGTAGGAGCAACCCCCGCGGGCGCGGGGACGACGCGGGCGCCTTCTTCCCGCCGCCGGACACCGTCGAGCAACCCCCGCGGGCGCGGGGACGACGTGACGATCGGCCCCACCACACCCAGGACTTCGGAGCAACCCCCGCGGGCGCGGGGACGACGCGACCCCGGCCACGTGGGACTTGGCCACCCCGGAGCAACCCCCGCGGGCGCGGGGACGACGCCAGCGAGTTCGCGCGGGTGATCCCGCCGGAGGAGCAACCCCCGCGGGCGCGGGGACGACGCCAGCCTCCACGCCCAGGATCACGGCGACGGCGAGCAACCCCCGCGGGCGCGGGGACGACTGGAGCGCGAACGCGCGGGCGTTCGGAGACAGCGAGCAACCCCCGCGGGCGCGGGGACGACCAGCACTGGGTGAGGAACGCCATGTGCCCGGACGAGCAACCCCCGCGGGCGCGGGGACGACTTGTACCGGTCCTCGGCGCCGGCCTTCAGGCCGGAGCAACCCCCGCGGGCGCGGGGACGACACTTTGTGACCTGCGGTGATGCTAGCAACGGCCACGGTCTTCCTTTACATGCATTTCGCTCCGATGGCTGGCCCGAGGGCGTTGTCAGTGCCAGGGCCTAGGGTGTCAGGACTTTGGCACTGGGGGTAACAATGGCAGACCGCGGGGGTTCGGTCGTCGCGCTGATGAAGGCGATGGGGTTGTCGCCGGAGGCCGTGGAGCGGGTGTCGCGGTTGTGGGGGAAGTCGGCGGCGAGGAACGGTGGCCGGACGCATCTGCTGCTGGGGCATCTGCTGGATACAGCGGCTGTGGCTGGCGTGGTGTGGGATCGGTACCTGTCGGTGGCGTTCCGGCGGCGGTTGGACGAGGTTAGTAGTGGTCGGGGCCGTCTGTGGTTTATGTGGGTGTGCGGTATTCACGATTGTGGGAAGGCTTGTCCGGCGTTTCAGGCGATGGACGTGGTGGAGGCCGCGCCGGTGCTGGCGGCAGGTCTGGGGTGGGGGCGGCTGCCGACGAGTCGGCGGAAGATGTGGCGTCATGATGTGGCTGGGGCGGCGCTGTTGAAGCCGCGGCTGGTCGCTGAATGGGGGAGTGAGGAGGCGGCTGGGTGGGTGTGGCCGCTGGTGGCGGGGCACCACGGGACGTTCCCGTCGGTTTGTGACATTGATCCACCGCACCGGGAGGTCCAGGGCCGGGGTGCTGCCTGGGAGGAGGCGCAGCGTGCGGTGGTGGACGTGTTCACCCGCGCGGTCGGCTTCGATGATTTGGCGGACGTGCGGCCGGTGGGTGTCTTGCGGAAGGCGGAGCAGCTTGTTCTGTCGGGGCTGATTGTGATGGCGGACTGGATTGCGAGCGACAGCCGCCAGTTCGTGGGCCTGGCTGATGCGGAGCTGGTTTCGTTTGATGGAGCCCAGGGGCGTGCGGAGGTGGCGTGGGAGCGGCTGGGTCTGCGGGGTGGTTGGCGGAGTCTGCCGCTGCCGCGGGGGCGGCTGGATTCGCTGACCGCGCGGTTGGATGTGACGCCGCGGGCGTCGCAGCGGGAGGTGCTGGAGCGGGCGTGGTCGATGCCGGTGCCGGGGCTCATGCTCGTCGAGGCTCCGATGGGGGAGGGCAAGACGAAGGGGGCGCTTGCGGCTGCCGAGGTCCTCGCGGCGCGGTTCGGTCTCGATGGTGTGTTCGTGGCGATGCCGTCTCAGGCGACGAGCGATCCGATGTACGAGCAGGTGCTGCAGTGGGTGCGTACCTTCGATCCGGAACTCGAGTCGCAAGTGGCGCTCCTGCATGGGCGTCGGCGTTTCAACGCTTGGTGGCGGGCTATCTGGGAGGGGAAGCCGCGACCTGACGGCGAGGGGTGCGGCTGTGACAGTGTCGGGGCGGAGGTTGCGTTCGCGGACGATGACTTCGGTGCCATTGGTGAGGATGCCGAGTACGGCATACCGCCGGCTGAACCGGCGTTCGCGGGTGGTACGGGCGCGGAGGCGGACAGTCCGGCGCATTGGTTTCTCGGTCATAAGCGGGGACTACTCACCGCGTTCGCGGTGGGTACGGTGGATCATCTGCTGTATGCGGCGACTCGTACGCGGCATGTCATGCTCCGGTTCGCCGGGCTGGCGGGAAAGGTCGTGATCGTTGACGAGGTGCATGCCGCGGATGTGTACATGCGGCAGTTCCTCGTTGAGGCCCTTCGGTGGCTTGGGCAGGCCGGAGTTCCAGTGGTGCTGCTGTCGGCGACGCTGCCGCCCGCGCAACGGCAGCTGTTCGTGGACGCCTATCTGTCCGGTGTGCTGGGGAAGGCGGATGTGCACCAGCCGGTCCCGGAGCCGGCCGGGTATCCGTGTGTGACGGTCGCCTACGGTGTGGAAGGCAGGGCGGTTGCTGAGACCTCGCGTGAGGTGGTGCCGTCGTGGCGTGGGTCGGTACCTGTGAAGCTCGCCTGGCTGCCCGACACCGAGACTGCCGGTGCGCGAGTATCCGAAGCGGTACGGGCGTCCGTGGCCGATGGTGGAGTCGCCCTGGTGGTGGTCAATGAGGTCGCTCGGGCGCAGGCGGTCTACGAGGAGCTGCGGAACGGCGGATTTGACGGCGAGTTGCATCTGCTGCACGCCCGGCTGTGCGCCGCGCACCGTGGGGACCGGACCGAGGAGTGCCTGCGTCTGATGGGACCGAAGGCCGGGAAGGAGCGGCCTCAGCGCATGGCGGTGATCGCCACCCAGCTTGCGGAGCAGTCCTTCGACGTGGACGCCGATGTGCTGATCACCGATCTGGCTCCCACTGACCTGCTTCTGCAGCGGATCGGCAGGTTGCATCGCCACAGTGGCACCCATCGGCCGGACGCCCACCGGGTGCCGCGGGTACTGGTCACCGGGGTGGCGGGTGCGCGGGAGGGGATTCCACGGTTTCTGAGGGCTTCGGAGGTGATCTACGGCCGGTGGTCGTTGCTGCGGGCGGCGGCTCTCGTCGTGGAAGCCGCCGGTCCTCTGCCGGCCCCGGATGGTGGGGACCTGCTGCGGGGGGAGCGGGAGGGCGAGGGGTGGAGCATTCCGGCCGATGTGCCGGGTCTGGTGGCGCGGGCCTACGGGAGTGAGGCGGTCTGCCCGGTGGGCTGGCCCGAGGCCGAGGCCCGGGAGGAGTGGCAGGCCAAGGAGTTGGAGCGGGCGGGGAGGGCAGTGGGGTTTCTCCTGTGTCGTCAGCGGGAGTGGGCCTTCCCCACGCTTGAAGGTCTCCACTACGCGGGCAGCCGGGCTGCAACAGAGGAGCAGCTCGACGCCGTTGTCCGGGACGGCGATCCCACCGTCGAAGCGGTGATCGTCCGTCGGGTGCCCGGCGGTTACCGGGCCTACGACGGTGCTTGGCTCGGAGTGCACGGTGAGGTGGACGACGACGAGGTGACGGACCGGCTGATGGGTGGCATCGTTCGCCTGCCGTCCAGGATTGCGGCCGCTGCCCGGGCCGAGCTGCGCCCGCTTCCGGGGTGGGTGGGCCGGCCGTGGCTGGAGTACCAGTTGGCGCTGGTGCTGGAGGAGGACGGCACACGGCTGCTGGGGGCAGATCGGGTGGCGTATGACGATGTTCTCGGTCTGGTCGTCGAGCGTCAGTGAGTGGTGGGGCGTGTGAAGCGCCCCCGTGGTTCCGCCACCCCGCCTGTGCGGGGACTACGTGAAGCACCGAACGGGAACACCCCCGGCTTTACGGGGAGACGGAAAGCGCTCCATACGCCACGCCAGGCAGAGCTTATCGAGCCTTTGGCCATAGTTCGGGGTTGGCTGAATGTCGCCGTGGGGAGATTACTCAACCAGCTTGTAAGCATCGAACCTTGTGTGCAAGCGTGGGGAGTGGCGAGGCGATGCGGGCCTGGGGAGAACCGCATCGGGCCGCCGTCCCTCATGTCCAGGAGGACGTGGGTTGCATCATGGAGGGGGAAGCCGCCATGGACGTCGATGGAGACCTGGTCCACGGTGCGGCGCTGACCGCGGTCGGCTTGGACGGTGCCACGAAGCCCGTCGGTCTGCTGAACGTCTTGACTCAAGCGCACAGCATCCGGCGTCTTGAGCTTCCGGTGCACACGATGCTGCCGGTGGTAATCCGCCAGCTGTTGCTGCCGGTCATGTTCGATGCCCTGGGCGTGCCGCGGAACCGACAGGAGTGGGGTGAGCGGTTCAGGCGCGGGAGGTTCTCCGGGCAGGAGCTGGAGCGCCTCGCGCACTACCTGGGGCCCGAGCGCTACGGGGACCGTTTCCGGCTGTTCGCTGCCGAGCGGCCGTTCGCGCAGGTCGCTGGCCTGAAGGCGTTGAGCGGGGAGACGAAGTCGGCCGCGCAGCTGGTGCCGTCGGTGGCGTCGGGCAACAACGTTCCGCTGTTCAGTGCTCTGAGCGAGGCCGATGAGCTGTTGCTGACGCCCGGGGATGCCTTGCTCTGGTTGCTGCACGTGCACTGCTGGGACACGGCGTCGATCAAGACCGGCGCCGAAGGCGACCCGCAGGCGAAGAACGGGAAGACGACCGGCAACCCCATCGGGCCGCTCGGTCAGCTCGGCATCGTCGTTCCTGTCGGGGAGACGCTTTACGAGACGCTGCTGCTGAACACGCCGGTGGTGCCCGACGGTCTGGCGGCCGACGACCGGCCGCAGTGGGCGTGGGACGAGCGCCCGGCGAGCCTCGGCTGCAAGTCGCCGACCTCCCCTGCGTGGTCGGAGCGCCCGGCGAGTGGTCTGCTGGACCTGCTGACCTTCCAGGCCCGCCGGGTCCGTCTGTTCACCTGCGAGACGGAGCAGGGCCTGCGGGTGAACAGAGTGATTGTGTCCGCCGGCGACCGGCTGACGCGAACACCCGATTACGACCCGCACACCGCCTGGCACCACACGGCCAAGCCGAAGAAGGACCAGCCCCACCGGCGACCCCGCCGTCATGCTTCCGGCCGGGCGGCCTGGCAGGGACTGAGCACCCTGCTGGCAATGGCCCTGCCGAAGGAGAGCGACGGCCCCTACACGTCACAGTTGCTGCGCCAGATCGGCGACCTGCAGTCCGACCAGGTACTCGCCGGACAGTATCCGCTCGGCGTGGAGATCTCGGGCCTGGAGTACGGCAACCAGTCCGCCGTGGTGGAAAACGCCATCGGCGACGACCTGCCCCTTCCCGTGAACGCTCTGCTCGCCCAGGACAAGTGGCTGCGCGAGGCACTGCTGGAGTGCGTCGAGCAGGCCGACCTGGTCGCCCGGACTCTCGACGGTCTGAACAACGACCTGCGGCGCGCCTCGGGCGGCGATCCGCTGCCCCGGGACAAAGGCAGCCGGCCCTCCGCGCAATTCCTGCACTCCCTCGACCGGACGATGCGCCGCCTGCTCGTCGGGCTGCGGACCGTCGATGCGGACGACGATGAGCTTCTGGAGCGCGCCCAGCTCGCATGGGAGCAGACCGTGTGGATCGCCGCAGGCAGGGAGGCCGACCTTCTGCTCGCCGCTGCCCCGCCGCGCGCCATCATGGGGCGCACGGTCAAGAACGGCGACAAGGAGTTCGTGTACCGCAGCGGCAAGGCCATCGGAGTCTTCCGGAAGAAACTGGCAGAGATCCTGGAGCGTGCCGCCGAGGAACGTGACACCGAGGCGGAGGAGGTGGCCGCGGCATGACGACTCTCCACAGTTCACGGGCAGCGCGCGGCACGGCGGGCCGTGCACGGCCGTTCTTCTGGGAAGAGGCCACCGAGGAGTGGCATGCGGCACGGGGTGAGGGGCGGCGTGCGGAGTTTCCGGAGTATGTGACACGCAAACTCAGAGCTGTGAGGGAAGGCGTCGGCCGTGAGGCCGGCACCGTCGCGTCGATACGGACGATCCACCGGATCTTCCTTCCGGACGGTGAGCCGGAGCGTCTTCCCGATTCCTACCTTGCCGAGCACTACACGCTCACCTTGTTCGGTCTGCACCAGCATGCCGCGTCCAGCCCGGTCCACCAGACAGGCATTGGGCTGGGAACCGCGTGCCTGCGGCTGCAGCAAAGCCAGGCACTGACCGAGTCCTCGGTGGAACGACGGCTGATCGCGGCGGCCACCGCGCAGGATCTGCACGAACTGGAGCAGCACCTGCGGCGGCTTGTGCCGCTTCTGCGGCAGGCGGGCATTAGTGTGGACTACACGCGTCTGTTCCATGAGATGACCCAGTGGGACGGGCCGGGGCGCAACCGGGTGCTGCGGGCCTGGGGCCTGCAGTACACCGACCCGGGCGAGGAGGAAAGCGACCGTGCCGGAGAGGAGCCAGCGCCGTACTGGGTGACGTTCGTCCCCGGCAGCCGGGGTACCGGCGCCGAGCTGGCCGCGCTGCGCTCCGGCACAGGGCGGGAAGCGGGGACGGTCGCCGCGATGTGGCCGTTCCATCGCACCCGCATGGCGTCCGAGCAGCGTGACCGGGGCTCCTTGACCCGGGACCTGATGGCCGAGCACACGGCCCTCACCCTATTCGCCCGGCACCAGCAGACGCACGCACACCGGATGCACCTTCCGGGAGCAAGCCCTGGCACGGCCGCCGGTCTGCTTGCGCGAAAAGCTGCCGCCGGCAGCGAGGGGAAGAGCGCGACCGCATCGCTGGAGAAGCGCTTCGGGGTCCTGCTGACCTCCGGCGACTCCGACGAACTCGCCGCACATCTGCGATCCCTCATCCCGCTGCTGAACCGAGCGAGCGTTGAACTCGACTACGACCTGCTCCGCTCCGCCCTGCGAGTCTGGGACGACCCCCGCAGGCCGCACGCCGCCAGCAGACTTCGGCAGCGGTGGGACCACGACTTCCACCACGCCGCGACTTCCTGACACCACCGATCGAGGGCAGTTCCGCCTGCCTCGCCGGCACGGGGCCGGGTCACCGGCGTCCGGGTCTCCGGACGCCGGCCACGCGGCCTCATGTCGTCAACCTGTTTCCGTGTCCGCGTTGTTCGCGCCCGTTTCCGCGGCGCCCCTCTGCCTTCAAGGAGTCATGTCATGAGCCAGAAGCATCTGTTCGTCGAGGTCCACATCCTGCAGAGCCTTCCCCCCTCCAACGTCAACCGGGACGACTCCGGGACCCCGAAGCAGGCCGTCTACGGCGGGGCCCGCCGGGCCCGCGTCTCCTCGCAGGCCTGGAAGCGGGCGACCCGAACCGAGTACGCCCGGCAGGTACCCGAGGCCGACCGGGCCACCCGCACCAAGCGGATCGCCACCCTGCTCGCCCAGCGACTCATCCAGCCCGCCGGTCAAGGCGGCGCCGGCCTCACCCAGGAGCAGGCCGACCGCCTGGCCGCCGCTCTGCTCGAGCCCCTGGGCATCACCAAGTCCGCCAAGAAAGACGACCAGTCCGCCTACCTGCTGTTCTTCGGCAAGAAGCAACTCGACGCCCTGGTGAAGCTGCTCGACGGCCGTGCCGCCGAGCTGGCCGCCCTGGCCGATGACGAGCTGAAGAGCGAGGTCAAGAAGCTGGCCGTCGTGCAAACGCTGTCCACCGGCCACCCGGCAGAGGTCGCCCTCTTCGGCCGCATGGTCGCCGACCTCCCCACGCTGAACGTGGACGCCTCCGTCCAGGTCGCACACGCCCTGTCCACCCACGCCGTGCGCACCGAGTTCGACTACTACACCGCGGTCGACGACGAGAACACCGAGGACCACGGCGCCGGGATGATCGGCACCGTCGAGTACAACTCCTCCACGCTGTACCGGTACGCCGTCCTCGGCGTGCACCAGCTCCGTGACAACCTCTCCGACGCCGACGAGACCCGCGAAACAGCGGTCCGCTTCATCGACGCGTTCGCCCGTTCCATGCCGACCGGGCACCAGAACTCCTTCGCCCACCGCACCCTGCCCCACCTGGTGCTGCTGACGGTTCGCACCGACCAGCCGGTGAACCTTGTCTCCGCCTACGAGGAACCCGTCACCGGTGTCACTGGCCTGGCCGCCGAGTCCATCGTGCGGCTCGCCGACGAGCTTCGGGCGGTCGGCAACACCTGGGGCAACAAGCCGCTGCGGACCCTGGCCACCTATACCGCCGAGGGCGACAAGGTCACCGAGGTATTCGGCTCCTCCCTGCCCTTCCCCGCCCTCCTCGACTCGGTCAACGCACTGGTCGGCGAGTGGCTCGACGGCGGCGCGCTCGCCCCCTCCGAGGCCTCGGAGGCCGGCGCGTGACGACCACCACCGACTGCTGCGTCCTAGTGCTGCGGCTGGCCGCCCCCCTGCAGTCCTGGGGCGGCTCCTCCCGCTACAACCGGCGCGAAACCCGCCCCCAGCCCACCAAGTCCGGTGTCCTCGGCCTTCTGGCCGCCGCCGAAGGCCGCGACCGTGAGGCATCCCTCACCGACCTGGTCGGCCTGCAACTCGGCGTCCGGGTCGATCAACCCGGCACTTTGCTGCGCGACTACCACACCTACAGCGACTACCGAGGAATCCCGCTGCTCTCGGCCAAGACCAATGCCAAGGGACAGCAGACCCGCACCACCCCGGCCAAGCACACCGGCGTCACCCAGCGCTTCTACCTCCAGGACGCCGTCTTCGTCGCCGCCCTACGCGGGCCGAAGCCGTTGCTCAAGAGTCTGGAAGAGGCTGTACGCAACCCTGTGTATCCCCTCTCCCTCGGCCGTCGCTCCTGCCCGCCGGTCGGCCCCGTCAGCCTCGGTCTGCGTTCTGACACGGAGCTGGAGGACGCGCTGAAGAACGTGCCGTGGCAGGCGGGCAGCCACCGACGCGTCCAGGCGCAGGGCACCACCGTGTCCTTGGAGGCCACTGTCGAGGACCCTGCCGGCGACCAGCTCGCCATCGATGTCCCCGACACCTTCGACCTCAAGTCCGGAACCCGCTTCGGCCGCCGCGCCGTGTGCCACTTCTGGGTAACTCTGCCCACCGGCCGCGCCCAGCCGGATACCGCCTCACCGGACGCCGGCCCCGCCGGACAGGCCGACCACGATCCGTTCGCTCTCCTGGGCTGGTGACCTACATGCCCTACCTGTCGAAGATTGCACTGAACCCGCGCCGTCGCACGACCGTGTCTCTGCTGTCCAGCCCCCACCGCCTGCACGCCGCCGTTCTTGCCGGACTGGCTGTGCAGCCCGTCACCGAACGGGTGCTGTGGCGGCTGGAGAACAACACCCCGTACCGGGCCGAAGTCCTCGTCCTCACCGAAAGCCGTCCTTCCTGGGCACACCTCATCGACGACGCCGGCTGGCCCGGAGCCGACGGAGCCGCCCCGCTCATCGCCGACTACACACCACTGCTTGAGCGCATCGTCCGCGGCCGGGAGTTCGGCTTCCGCCTCACCGCCAACCCCGTCCAGAGCGTCCCCCGACCTATCCGGCCGAGTGAGGAACAGGCGGCCCGCCTCAAGGAAGAAGCCGACCACGGAAACCGGCACCGCGGATTCCGCGTAGCCCACCGCACCGTGGAGCAGCAGCTCACATGGCTGCTCAGGCGGAGCGAACGCCACGGCTTCACCATCCCCGACGCGACGGCCACGCCTCCCGGGCCCGGCCTGCAGGCAGACGATGACGAGCCAGAAGCGCTGGCACCGTCGGCGGGGCCGGCGGTCGCCATCGTCAGCCGTGACATCCTGCGCTTCACCAAGCACAAGGCCGGTCCCCGTATCACTCTGTCCACCGCCACCTTCGAAGGACGCCTGCGCGTCACCGATCCCGACGCGCTTCGCTCCGCCCTCCTCGGCGGCATCGGACCCGCCAAGGGCTACGGACAGGGCCTCCTCACGTTGGCACCACTGCGCACCGCGGGAAAGGCCGACCATGGCTGACCCGTGGTGGCGGACCGGGCCCCAGGACGTCCACCGGCTCGAGGACCGCATCAGCAGCCTCTACGCCGAACGCTGCCACATTGACCGGGATGACAACGCCATCGTCCTGGTCAACAAGGCACGCATCATCCACGTCCCGGCCGCCTGGCTCGCCGTCCTCCTTGTCGGCCCTGGCAGCCGCATCACCCACCCTGCCGTCACTCTGCTCGCCGACTCCGGCACCGCCGTGTGCTGGGTCGGCGAACAGGGCGTGCGCCTCTACGCCACCGGCACCAGCACAGCAAGAGGGTCACAGCTTCAGCTACGGCAGGCATGGCTGGTCACCCGGCCCAAGGAACGCGTCGCCGTGGCTCGCCGTATGTACGACATGCGATTCCCTGGCGAGGACACCACCGGCCTAACCCTTCAGCAACTGAGGGGCAGGGAAGGCACCCGTATCCGCCGCCTCTACTCCCAGCACGCGCAGCGCACCGGCGTCCCCTGGACGAAACGCGACTACAAGCCCGGCGACGCCTTCGCCGCCGGCGACGACGTCAACCGTCTTCTGTCCGCCGCCAACTCTGCCCTCTATGGCATCTGTCACGCGGCCATTACCGGGCTCGGCGCCAGTCCCGCCCTCGGCTTCGTCCACACCGGCAACGCGCTCTCCTTCGTACTGGACATTGCCGACCTCTACAAAGCCGAGTTCACCATCCCGCTCGCCTTCGACCTCACAGCCCAAGGCCTGACCTTGGAACGCGACGCACGCACCGCCCTGAGGGACGCCATCGTCCGCGGCAAACTCCTTCCCCGCGTCGTTGCTGACATCAAACGGCTCCTCGTTCCCGAAGAAACCGACCTCGTTGACGAGGACCTCGGCGCCCTCTGGGACGACGGCGACACCGTCGTCAGCAGCGGCCGCAACTGGAGTGCCACTGACCACCTTGACATCATCCCGGAGACCCCCGAGCCCTCGGAACGGCCCGACCCGGACGACACCACCTCAGGGGAGCCAGCCCCATGAGCACCGGCACCACTGTGATCGTCCTCATCGCAGCCCCGCCCGGGCTCCGCGGCCACTTCACCCGGTGGTTCGTCGAAGTCGCCGCCGGCATCTTCGTCGGCAACCCCAACCCGCGCATTCGTGACCGCCTCTGGGCCACCCTTACCGACCGCATCCACGACGGTCAAGCCGTCATGATCGAACCCGCGACAACCGAACAGGGCTGGACCACCCGTACCACTGGCCGCGACCGCTGGACCCCCGTTGACTTCGAGGGCCTCACTCTCATCGCCCGCCCACGCCAAGGCGGACAGACGTGGCACCCCCAAACCACGTAAAGCAAAACAGCATGATCATGTGACAACACCACAGGTCACCAAGTGTCGTCCCCGCGCCCGCGGGGGTTGCTCCCACCACGGGCTCGTCGCCCCCGCCGCCATGGTGTCGTCCCCGCGCCCGCGGGGGTTGCTCGGTGATGGCCATGCAGCAGCAGGCCCACGGCGCGTCGTCCCCGCGCCCGCGGGGGTTGCTCGCGACTTCGGTAGCTGCCCTCAGGTGGTAGCTGGTCGTCCCCGCGCCCGCGGGGGTTGCTCCCTGTCGAGGGCCTCGACTGCGTCTTTGAGGGGGTCGTCCCCGCGCCCGCGGGGGTTGCTCGCCTGTGGAC
>NZ_JNXJ01000043.1:0-51159 GCF_000716625.1 Streptomyces bikiniensis
GTCCGCCAGGTCGTGGAACTCGGTCGCACCCCGTTCCGCGGCCGCTTCGACGCGCTCACCGAGCGCGACCGGCGGATCGTCGACGAGGCGCTCGAACGGACTGAGATCACCGACAAGCAGCACCGGAGCTGGCACACGCTCTCCGGCGGGGAGAAGCAGCGCACCCAGCTCGCCCGCGCCCTCGCCCAGGAGCCCCGGGAGATCCTGCTCGACGAGCCCACCAACCACCTCGACATCCGTCACCAGCTCGAACTCCTCGACCTGCTGACCTCACTGGACGTCACCTGCGTCGTCGCCCTGCACGACCTGAACCTCGCGGCGCGGTACTGCGACCACCTCGTCCTCCTCGACCACGGGAAGGTGGCCGCGGCCGGCGCCCCGGAGGACGTGCTGACCCCGGACCAGATCAAACGGGTCTACGGCGTGGAGGTGCTCGTCGACCGCGAACCGGCCACCGGCACCCTCCGCGTCACCTACCTGGCCACTGCCACGCGAACGGCCACCGTGCCGGCGCCGCGCTCCGGTTCCCGGTAGGACCTGCCGGCTGCCGTCGGCACCGACACGGGTGCGGCCACCGAATCGGTGGCCGCACCCGTGTCGTATTGGGGGGAAGCCTTGCTGAGGGGTGCCGTGGCCACGATCGCCGGCCGACGTCATAGGGCGAGGCTCATCAGGTTCTCGTCCCGGTCGTCGCCCGGTGCCACCCGGAGTGCGCTCCTGGGCGGTCTGCTGGGCCTGCCTCATGAGGACACCCCCGAGTCCGCGACCGCGGAATCGGGGGCGGCCTGTACGTGGACGGCCGGACCGACGTCGCAGGTGCTCACCGGCGGCAGCGGGAAGCCGGCGGCGATCACGGCACCGCCGGTGTTGGTCACCGTCTCCCAGCACGCGATCAGTTCCGTCGGCAGCTCGGGGGTGACCTGATCGTGGCGAGTCAGGTGGAGGAATCGGGGAGCTTCGTGCGCGTTCGTGTCCGCCGGCTTCCCAGAGGTGTCGCCGTTGAGGCCGGCGCCCGCGGCGTGACGTCCTATCGGGCGCTGCTGTAGGGGAGGAGGGCCATCTCGCGGGCGTTCTTGATGGCGGCGGCGAGCTGTCGCTGCTGCTGGGCGGTGACGCGGGTGACGCGGCGGCTGCGGATCTTGCCGCGGTCGGAGATGAACTTCCGTAGCAGGTCGGTGTCCTTGTAGTCGATGTAGGTGATCCCTGCCGCGTCGAGCGGGTTGGGGCGGGACTTCAGCGGCTTGTGGGGGTTCTGTCGGCGTGCCATGGGCGGGTGTCCTCGGGGTCGGGGCCGGTGGGTCAGGAAACGGGGTCGAGAAGGGGGTCGAACGCGGCGGGAAGGGACTTCCATGCCTCGGGGCCCGCGGCGTACTCGGCGTCGGTGAGCAGGCAGGACTCCAGGAGCTGCTCCAGGCCGTGGCGGTCGAGGCCGGGGGAGGTGAAGACGAGGTGCTGGCAGCAGTCGCCGTGCTCGGGGTGCCAGTCCAGAGCGGCGGCGGCGCGGCGCATCGGCGGGACCATCTCCCAGGCGGCGTCGGGCAGCGAGGCGAGCCAGGGGCCGGCGTTCTCCACGCACAGGGCGCCGCCCGCGGCGTCCCAGGCCAGCAGGGTGTCGGGGCGGTCGGCGAGCCAGAACCGTCCCCGGCTGCGGGCCGCCGCACAGCACAGGTCCTCCAGCGCCTCGTACAGGCGCTCGGGGTGGAAGGGGCGGCGGCGGTGCCAGACCAACGTGGTGACGCCCGCTTCGTCCGCCTCCTGCGGCAGCAGGGCGCAGGCCGGGTGCTGGGCGGCGGCCGCGGCCTCCACGTCGAAGCCGGCGAAGGCCAGCGCGGCCAGCTCGCCGGATCCGGCATCCACCCGTCGAGCGGTCGGGTGGAGCTGGGCGAGCAGGGCGCGGTCCTCGTCGTCGGCCTCCCCGCTGTCGACGAGGGCGAGTACGGGCGCGTACTCCAGCTGGCGTGCCCAGGTGTCGCCGACCGTGCGCTGGTCAGAGGCGGCCGCCGCGAGGCCGACCTCCGCCAGGTCGTCGCCGTTGACGAGGTAGGGCAGGACGAGGGCCGGGTCCACCGCGGTGATCACGCCGGTGAGGTCGAGCGCGTCGGCTCCGTGCTGGGCGATGGCCTCGGCCATCGCCTTGGGTTCGACGGAGTCCCACAGTTCGACGACGGCCAGCCGGGTCAGACTGCCGTCGGCCAGCCGCTCCAGCTCGGGCACCAGGTCCTCGCGGAGCGCGCAGCAGGCGCAGTCGTTGACGAGGGGAGCCTCACCACGGGACAGCTCACCGGTGGCATCGCGTACGACGCGCTGGACGGTGCCGTCGGCCGCAGTGGACAGGTCGTGGTGGAGGGCGACGCTGCCGGGGACGGCGTGCAGCAGTCGGTCCACGACCTCGCGGCGGGCGTCGGAGTGGAGCCCGGCGACGAGGGCGACGGGCAGGGTCACTTGCGGCCTCCGTAGCGGCGTTCGAAGCGCTCGACGCGTCCGGCGGTGTCCAGGACGCGGGCGGTGCCGGTGTAGAAGGGGTGGCTGACGCTGGAGATCTCGACGTCGACGACGGGGTAGGTGTTGCCGTCCTCCCATTCGACGGTCTTGTCGCTGGTCATGGTGGAGCTGGTGAGGAAGGCGTGGTTCGCGGCCTTGTCGCGGAAGACGACGGGGCCGTAGGCGGGGTGGATTCCGGGCTTCATGGGGTGTCCTTCGGGTGGGAGGGGCTGGGTCAGCGCTCTTCGCGGAAGTCGACGTGGCGCCGGACGAGGGGGTCGTACTTGCGCAGGACCATGCGGTCGGGGTCGTTGCGGCGGTTCTTGCGGGTGACGTAGGTGTAGCCGGTTCCGGCGGTGGAGCGGAGCTTGATGATCGGGCGTACCTCGTTGCGTGCCATGCCGCTACTATAAGGGAATGGAAATCGTTTCCAATAGCCGTCTCCGTCCAGAGAGCAGGTAGCACCTTGTCCGCCCACTGCCAGCTGACCGGCGCCAAGCCGGGCTTCGGCAACACCATCTCCCACTCGCACCGGCGGACCTCCCGCCGCTTCGACCCCAACATCCAGCGCAAGCGCTACTGGCTGCCCAGCGAGGGCCGGTACGTCCGGCTGACGCTGAGCACGAAGGCGATCAAGACGGTCGACAGCATCGGCATCGAGGCCGCGGTGGCCCGTATCCGCGCCCGGGGAGTGAAGGTCTGATGGCCAAGAAGAGCAAGATCGCGCAGAACGAGAAGCGCAAGGCGATCGTCGAGCGTTACGCGGCCCGCCGGGCCGAGCTGAAGGAGATCATCCGCAGGCCGTCCTCGTCGGAGGAGCAGCGAGCCGAGGCCCTGGCGGAGCTGCGCAGGCAGCCTCGTAACGCGAGCGCCACCCGGGTGCGCAACCGCGACAGCGTCGACGGTCGTCCCCGCGGCCACCTGCGGAAGTTCGGGCTCTCGCGCGTCCGGATGCGGGAGCAGGCGCACGCCGGATTCCTCCCCGGAGTCACCAAGTCCTCCTGGTAGCGGTCACGGCGGATCCGACTGGGCCCACACCTCCGGCGGGGTGTGGGCCCGCTCGTTCCCGTGCGGTTCCGGCCGACGCGCACGGGATTCCGGTGCGCCCGCCTCGGCAGGGGGCTCATGCGTTCCCGAGCAGGGGGTCGTGCCAGCGGCTCCAGCTCTCACGTCCGAGGGCCACCTCGGTCTCGTCGAGCAGCGCGCCGTCCAGCGCGCCGGTGATGCGGTCGGCGTCCAGACCTGTGCCCGTGAAGGCGATCTCGTTGCGCCGCTCGCCGTACCGGTCGTCCCAGAACCAGCAGGCCAGGGTGCGGCGCTGTGGAGAGGCGGCCTCCCAGGCCGGTGAGGCGTGGGCCTCCAGCCACCGGTCCGCCTCGATGATCTCCAGGTGGCCGCCTGCCGAGCGCCAGGTGACGACCGCGTCGGGCCGGCTGGCGAGCCAGAGATGGCCGCGGCTGCGCAGTACGCCGAGCATGACCTCGCCCAGCGCGTCGGCGAGGCGCCCCGGATGAAGCGGCCTGCGGGCCCGCCAGACGACCGTGGAGACGTTCGGGCCGGGTTCCGGGGCCGCGTAGGGAGAGCCCGTCGGGTCCAGCCGGGCCTCCCACTGGGCACGCATGGGCGCGTGCGCCTGTGCGCGGGCGAGGACCCGGCCGGACGCCGGCTGCCGGGCGATGACCCGGTCGAGGGTGACCATGCCGGCGCGGGGGTTGAGGTGACGGAGGAGCGTGGCGGCCTCCTGGGTCTCCGCTCCGCTCTCCGTCGGGGCGCCCGCGAGGACGACCGCGTCGGCCGCCTCCACCTGGCGGGCGGCGATCTCGGCCGGGGTGAGCGGTTCGCTGTGTCCGCCACCGCTCCAGACGCGAACCGCCCGGTGCACGCACCCGATGTCCGCCAGCAGGGTGCCCGCCGTGACGCCCGCGAGGACGAGAGCGGGGTCGTAGTGGTCCTCCAGGTTGTCGGCCCCCACGCGGGAGCGCCAGAGGTCCAGCAGGAAGGGCAGGGGGTCGAGGTGTTCGGGCAGGGCCAGGATGACGTGAACGGACTTCCGCGCCCGCCGGAGCGAGACCAGGTCCTGCCGGAGGATGATCGCCGGGTCGCCGGTCGCGCCCATGGTCGCCGTGGCGGTCGGGCGCCCGTCGGCCGTGGTCATCATGCGCTGGACCACGGGGTAGTGGCCGGAGGTGCTCTCCTGTACGGACACGGAGAGGGCGAGCGACTCCGGATGGGTCCGCTGGAGCTGGGCGACGAGCTCGCCGCGTATCCCGGGCGTATTGCCGACCACGACGCTCAACACCCCCTTGGGGCTGTCGGCCGGCATCACAGGCCCCGAGCGCGCCCGGGGCGCGTGGTGGTGTGCCGGCCCGGCCGGCATGCGGCACGCGGCATGCGACGGGCGGCCTTGTCTGTCCGTTCGCCGCGCGCGGCGCGGCTGCTGCGGGTGGAGGGGCGGGAGCGTCCGCGGCCCGCCGTGTCGTGTTCGGTATCGTGCATCGATGCCCCTAATGAAAATGGTTCCCATTTTTATACCATGGCGCCCCGGAGACGGGACCGAGAAGCGCGGGGTGTTGCCCGCGGCGCCAACCCGTGGCGCGGGATGAGTAGTTGCTTTCCGCCTTATCGGGCTCTCCGGCCTTGGCGGCACCTGGACCCGGGGCACGACTGCGGGGGAGCGGGCATCGTGAAGCCGGGGCGGCGACCGGTGGGCCAGCGGGCTTGGTGGACGCGGAGCCGCTGTACCCGCGGCCGCGGGTGGCTGCGGAACTCGCCTCGCTCCTTCGGGACGGGCCGTTCCTGCACGCGCTGGGATCGCCGCTGAACGTGCTGCTGCCGGAGGTCGTCGCGGAGAACGCCGACCGCTTCCGGTCCGTCTGCCGGCGTCACCACCTTTCCGGCCGGGTGCACTTCGCGCACAGGGCGAACCGGTCCAGCGCTCTGGTGCGGCGGCCGGCCGCCTGCGATGCCGGCGCGCCGTGGGGATCGACGTGGCCTCTCTGGAGGAGCTGCGGCATGCGTTGAGCTGCGGGTTCACGGGTGATCGGGTGATGGCGACCGGTGCGCGGTGGTGTCCAGGTCGTACGCCAGTCCGGTCGGCTCGACGGCGTCGCGGTGCCGCTCCAGCGCCTCCCGCACCTCTGGAGGAGAAGGCCAGGGCGCCGGAACGCTGTGTGCTGCAGAGGGACGAGTGCCGGGCGAGAGGTCTCAGCCGTACGCCATCGACGTCAGCGGCGGGTTCGGCCTGGGCAGCGTCGCCGATGCCGGCGCGTGGGAGCGGTGGGCGACGAGGAGGCCATCGACGGCATGGTGACGCTCATCCGGCGCTGCGGGTTGCTGTCCGGGTCGACCGGTGGCGCCGCGTACCGGGGAGCCGTCCGCCATCTGGCGTCCGCCGACGCCGAGTTGGAGGGTGGTGACCGCCGGACCCTCTTCAGTCACGGCTTCATGGTCCGTGCCGACGACCTGTGCCGGAGGGAACCGGCGGGAAGGACGGTTCGTACGCGTCGGCCTGCACGCGTGCAGCGCCGACGAGGAGATCGGCCGACTGCTGACGGTCCTCGCTTCATCGGGGTGATGCCGGCGACTCCACCGGGCATAAGGCTACTGATAACCGTTTCCATCTGTACGCTGAGCGTGATGAGTGGCAGGTGACCGGACGGGAGAGGTGGCATGACCGCATGGGCGTGAGCACGGCAGCGGCCAGAACGTGGGTGGAGCGCTGGGAGCGGCAGCAGCAGCGGTACGCGGTGGAGCGCGAGGAGCGGTTCACCGTGATCTCCGATGTCGTGGAGCACGTCTGCGCCGGCCGCAGCCGGCCGCTCCTGCTCGACCTGGGCTGCGGACCCGGCTCCCTGTCCGCCCGGCTGGCCCGCCGCCTGCCGGACGCGGAGATCGTCGCGGTCGACATGGATCCCGTGCTGCTGGAACTGGGGCGCGCCCACCACGGGGGCGCCGCCCGCTTCGTGGAGGCGGTGATCGGAGAGGAGGGCTGGACCGACTCCCTCCGGCTGCGCCGCGGTCCTGACGTCGCCGTTTCGACGACCGCCCTGCACTGTCTGCCCGCCCCCGTCCTGCTGGAGACCTACCGCAGTCTCGCGGCCCTCCTCGGTCCCGGCGGGGCGCTGGTGAACGGGGACCACTTCCCTCCGGACCTCGGGCCCTGCTCCCATCTGACCGCCCATGTGGGGCGCTGCCGGGCGGAGCGGGCGGGCGGCCACCGTGACGAGGACTGGGAGTCCTGGTGGCTGGCGGCCGCGGCCGACCCCGAACTGGCGGACTTCTTCGAACGCCGGGGGCGGGGCCGTCCCCTGGCCGGTGCCGATGCCGCCAACCATCATCTGCCGGTCCACCGGCACGCGGAACTGCTGAGCGAGGCGGGATTCCGTCATGTCGCGCCGGTGTGGCAGGTGGGGGACAGCTGCGTGCTCGTGGCCATGAAGGACTGACCGGCTCGGCCCGTCCTCAGGCGGGCCGCCAGGCACGTGCGAGGACGTCGTCGGTGAGTACGTCCCCGGGGGCTCCCCGGCCGACCAGTCGCCCCTCGGCGAGGAGGAGACAGGTATCGGCCGCGCGGGCTGCCTCCAGGTCGTGCGTGGCCTGGACGACGGTGGTGCCGTCGGCGACCAGTCCCGCCAGCAGGGTCGCGATCCGCTCGCGGGACGCGGGGTCGAGTCCTGTCGTCGGCTCGTCGAGGAGCAGGAGGCCGGACTGCTGGGCGAGGCCCTGGGCGATCAGGACGCGCTGGCGCTGACCGCCCGACAGCTCGCCGAGCTGGCGGGTGGCGAGGTCGCCCACGGCCGTGCGGTCCATGGCGGAGTCGACCACCGCCCGGTCCTGGCGACTCTGCCCGTGCCACAGACCTCGCTGGCCCCAGCGTCCCATCTCCACGGTGCCTCGCACCGTCAGCGGCAGGGAGTCCCCGACAGCGGTGCGCTGGGGTACGAACGCGGGCGGGCGCCCTTCGGAGCGCCAGACCTGTCCCGATGTGGCCGGTATCACACCGGCGAGGACGCCGAGCAGGGTGGACTTCCCGCTCCCGTTCGGTCCGACGAGCGCGGTCATGGTCAACGCCGTTATATCCAGGGTGACTTGGTGCAGCACGGGTCTGCCCGGGTAGCCGGCTTCGAGGTCGGTGAGCCGGATGCAGGGGTTCCGCTTCGCGTGAGCCTGGCCGTCGGCATGGATTTTGTTGAACATGATTGTCATTATAGTTTCTTCGTATGGAGTGGTTGACGGCGCCGTTCGAGGTGACCTTCGTGCAGCGGGCCCTGTGGGCCGGGATCCTGGTCTCGGCCATCTGCGCCCTCGCGGGGACGTGGGTGGTGCTGCGGGGAATGGCCTTCCTCGGCGACGCCATGTCCCACGGTCTCCTGCCCGGAGTCGCGGTCGCCGCGCTGCTCGGAGGCAACCTGCTGCTGGGAGCGCTGGTGAGCGCGGCTGTCATGACGGCAGGCGTCACCGCACTCGGCCGCGCTCCGCGGCTGTCCCAGGACACCGGGATCGGCCTGCTCTTCGTCGGCATGCTCTCCCTCGGCGTCATCATCGTGTCGCGGTCCCAGTCGTTCGCGGTCGATCTGACCGGGTTCCTCTTCGGTGACGTACTCGCGGTGCGCGAGGGCGACCTGGTGCTTCTGGCGGCGGCGCTGCTGCTCGCGCTGGGCATCGCGACGTTCGGCCACCGGGCCTTCCTGGCCCTGGCGTTCGACGAGCGCAAGGCCCAGACGCTCGGGCTGCGTCCCCGGCTCGCACACACCGTGCTCCTCGGACTGCTGGCCCTGGCCATCGTCGCCTCCTTCCACATCGTGGGGACCCTGCTGGTCCTCGGCCTGCTGATCGCCCCGCCGGCGGCGGCCCTGCCCTGGGCGCGCGGCGTGCGAGGCGTGATGCTCCTCGCGGCAGCCCTCGGTTCCCTCGCCACCTTCGGAGGACTGCTGATCTCCTGGCATGCGCGCACCGCCGCGGGCGCGACGGTCTCGGCCCTCGCCGTCAGCCTCTTCTTCCTGTCCCGCCTGGCATCCGCAGTCCACCGCCGACGCCGTGCGCACCGCGTGGAACTCCCCACGCCTCCTTCCGCAAGCACCACGAACGCCCCCGCGACCCGACCGAACGAAGCCTGAGGCGAACACCCATGCACGTCCGAACACACGTCACCGCCACGGCGTCGGCCCTGCTGGCCATGGCCCTGCTGACCGCGGGCTGCGCAGGCGCCGACGACTCAGGGCAGCCGGCGGGATCCCCTCCCGCCGCCGCTCCGCACGGCCATGTCGAGGGAGCCACCGAGTCGGCCGAGCAGCAGTCGCGGCTCGTCCTCGTCGACACCGGCAGTGGCGACACCGGCGTACTGGACCTGGTCACCGGCGAGTTCCAGGACCTCGCGCACCGTGCGGGTGTCACCGCACTCACCACGGACGGCCGCTTCGGGTACCTCCACGGCCCGAACGGCACCCACGTCCTCGACAGCGGCGCCTGGATGGTCGACCACGGAGACCATGTGCACTACTACCGCGCGAAGATCCGGGAACTGGGCGAACTCCCGGGCGGCACCGTGGCCGGCATCCGCAGTGACGCCGGTGTGACCGTGGTGACGGACGCGGACGGAAAGTCGGCCGTCCACCCCCGCGCCGTGTTGGAGAAGGGCGTGATCGGCGCCCCCGACGAGCTTCCCGGCACCTACGCGGGGCCGGTGGTGCCGTACGCGGAACACCTGATCGCTCTCACGCGGGACGGGGGCGGCCCGGCGAAGGTCTCCGTGCTCGACCGCTCGGGCAAGCGGGTCGCCGTACCGGCGGCCGCATGCGAGAGCCCGCGCGGCGACGCGGTCACCCGCCGCGGCGTCGTCCTCGGGTGCGCCGACGGAGCGCTGCTGGTGTACGAGGACGACGGCGCCTTCACCGCCGAGAAGATCCCGTACGGCAAGGACGTACCGAAGGCGGAGCGGGCAGCGGACTTCCGGTACCGCCCGGGCGGCACGACGCTCACCGCACCCGCGGGCAAGGACGCCGTCTGGGTCCTGGACGTCACCAAGCGCGACTGGACCCGGGTGGAGACCGGTCCCGTGGTCGCCGCCAACACCGCCGGCGAAGGCTCCCCACTGATCGTCCTGGAGACCGACGGAGCCCTGCACGGCTACGACATGGCCGACGGCGAGGAGACCACGGTCACCGATCCTCTGCTGGAGGGGGCCCCCGAACCCGCGACCGACGGGGCCACGGCACCGGTGATCGAGGTCGACAGGAGCCGGGCCTACCTCAACGACCCCGGAGGCAAGCGCGTGTACGAGATCGACTACAACGACGGCCTCCGCGTCGCCCGCACCTTCGACCTGGACATCCGGCCGTCGCTGATGGCGGAGACGGGACGATGAACGTGCGCGTACAGACGGCCCGGATCCGCGCCCTGCTGCTGACCCTGGTCAGCTTCTGCGTCGTCGGCGCGACGGCGTCCGGGTGCTCCGGCGGCGACGACCGGCCCCGGATCGTGGTGACGACCAACATCCTCGGTGACATCACCCGCGAGATCGTGGGGGAGGAGGCGGACGTCAGTGTCCTGATGAAGCCCAACGCCGACCCGCACTCCTTCGGCCTGTCGGCCGTGCAGGCCGCCGAGCTGGAGAACGCCGACCTGGTCGTCTACAACGGGCTGGGCCTGGAGGAGAACGTGCTGCGGCACGTGGAGGCCGCCCGCGGGTCCGGCGTGGCCACCTTCGCTGCCGGAGAGGCGGCGGACCCGCTCACCTTCCACACCGGAGACGAGGGCGGCTCCGCGGAGGAGGCCGGAGAGCCCGACCCGCACTTCTGGACCGACCCCGATCGCGTACGCAAGGCCGCCGGCCTGATCGCCCGCCAGGTGGTCGAGCACGTCGACGGCGTGAGCGAGAAGACGGTCCGGGCCAACGCCGAGCACTACGACGGCCAACTCGCCGACCTCACCGCCTGGATGGAGAAGTCCTTCGCCGCCGTACCCGCGGACCGGCGAGCCCTCGTGACCAACCACCACGTCTTCGGATACCTGGCGGACCGCTTCGGCTTCCGTGTGATCGGCGCGGTGATCCCCAGCGGCACCACCCTCGCCTCACCCAGCTCCGCCGACCTGCGCTCCCTGACCCGGGCCATGGAGAAGGCCGGCGTACGCACCGTGTTCGCCGACTCCTCCCAGCCCACCCGGCTCGCCGAGGTGCTCCGCGAGGAGACGGGCGGCGACGTGGACGTGGTCCCGCTGTACTCCGAGTCGCTCACCGAGAAGGGCGAGGGCGCCGGTACCTACCTGGAGATGATGCGGGCCAACACCGCGGCCATGGCCGGGAGCCTCACCCGCGACTGACCGGACGAACCACCCCCGCGGTCCCGTGTGCCGCACGCCGACCGCCCCATCACCCCAGAACCCCGCCCCGTACGGGCAGGAGAAGGAAACACACACGATGAACAAGCCCATACGCACCACAACGCTCACCGGTACGGCCCTCGTGCTGGCGGCTTCCCTGGCCCTGACCGCCTGCGGCCAGTCCAAGGCGCCGTCCGGCGGGGTCAAGCCGGAACAGGCGACGGCCAGTCAGGCGGCAGCGGTCAAGAACCCGCTGGTCGCCACCTTCGACGGAGGGCTCTACGTCCTCGACGGCGAGAGCCTGCAGCCGGCCAGGACGGTCGAACTCCCCGGCTTCAACCGGGTCAACGCGGCCGGAGACAACCGGCACGTGATCGTCTCCACGGATGCCGGCTTCCGCGTGTTCGACGCCACCCGGGGCGCCTTCACCGGCGCCGAGTACCCGGGCGCCAAGCCCGGTCACGTCGTACGGCACGCCGGCCGGACGGTCCTGTTCACCGACGGCACGGGGCAGGTGAACGTCTTCGACCCCACCGGTCTCGCCGGCGGCAAGAAGCCCCGGAGCCGCACCTACACCTCTGCCGCGCCCCACCACGGAGTCGCCATCGAGCTGGCCGGCGGACAGCTCGTCAGCACCCTGGGCACCGAGGAGAAGCGCACCGGCGCCCTCGTCCTCGACAAGGACAACAAGGAGATCAAGCGCGCCGAGAACTGCCCCGGCGTCCACGGAGAGGCCGCCGCGAAGGACGAAGTGGTGGCCTTCGGCTGCGAGGACGGCGTACTGCTCTACAAGAACGGCGACTTCGTCAAGGTCGACAGCCCCGACACGCACGGAGCGGTCGGCACCCAGGTGGGCAGCGACCTCTCGCCCGTCCTCCTCGGTGACTACAAGACCGACCCGAAGGCCGAACTGGAACGGACCACCCGCGTGTCGCTGATCGACACCGCCAAGGCGACCATGAAGGTGATCGACCTCGGCACCAGCTACTCCTTCCGTTCGCTCGCCCGCGGCCCCCACGGCGAGGCGCTCGTGCTCGGCACCGACGGCGTCCTCCACGTCATCGACCCGGAGACGGGCACGGTGGAGAAGAAGATCGAGGCCGTGGGCGACTGGCAGGAGCCGCTGGACTGGCAGCAGGCCAGGCCCACTCTCTTCGTCCGTGACCACACGGCGTACGTGTCGGAGCCGGCGAAGCGTCAACTGCACGCCTACGACCTGGAGTCGGGCAAGAAGCTCCGCAGCGTCACCCTGCCGAAGGGCACCAACGAGCTGTCCGGCGTCACCGCCGGCCACTGAGCGGCCACGTATCGCCAGGTCTCCCCGGGGCTCGCCCGTCCAGTACGGACGGGCGAGCCCCGCGCAGAAGGTTTCCACCGGGTGGAGTGTCTAACCGGCCGAGTCCCGCGCGGCCGGGCCGACGCGGCAGTCGCCGCAGACGCCCGTCAGCTCCACGGTGTGCTCCACCTCGGCGAATCCCGTGGCCTCGGCCACGTTCTCGGCCCAGCGTTCCACCGCGTCCGCCTCCACCACCTTGCTGAGGCCGCAGGCACGGCAGACGAGGTAGTGGCGGTGCCCGTCCTCGGGCCGTGGCCGGTAGAGCCGTTCCCCTGTCTTCTCGCGAATGACGTCCACCCGTCCCGTGCGGTTCAGGACGTGCAGCGCCCGGTACACCGTGGTCAGGCCGATGGCGACCCCGTCGGCTTCGAGCGCCTCGTGGAGGTCTCGCGCGGAGGTGAAGGCGCCACGCGCATGCAGGGCGCTCAGAACGGCCTGCCGCTGCCGGGTGCTGCGCGGAGGTACGGATCGTTTCGGTGTCATCGCGTCGTGCAGGACGCCCACCTCCCAGGGAACGGGGGCCGGTTGGAACGGGTTCGGCGGCCGACACGTAGTGGTCCGGCGCGAGACCCCAAGGTATCGCAAACGATAATCATTATCGTAAGGTCTCGGGCCGCGGCTCGCGAAGTCGTCCGCCCTGTGTCCGCGCGTCCGGGCGCCCGGGGCCTCGTCGCGGTCGTACCGGCCGGCGATGGATGCGGTACGAGATCGCCGACGAGCCGGCGGTCACGCCGTGGGGGCGACGTGCGCTCCGCGGTGCAGGAGGTGGGGGCGAGCCGCTCATGCGAGCCGCTCATGCGGGCAGGTCGTCGGCTGCTGTCGTTCGCGCCCCGCCCCTGGGGCGGTAACGACCCTGGGTGGTCCGGCTCCGGGGGTCGAGGTGTCCGCGCGTGGCACTGCCGGTCCCCCTCGCGGGCCCGGGGTGTGCCACACGCGGACGGTCAGACCGTAAGCGCCAATGGCATCCATTTTCAATACTGTCGACCTGGATTTCCCACCCGTCCGCTGGAGAGCCTGGGCGCATGGGGCGACAATCGAAGTGATTGCCATTTCGCTTCCCGCGACCAGGGAGGACCCATGAGTGGCGTGTCGATCAGCCCACCGCACGTACTTCTCGGAGCATCCGTGGCCCTGCTCTGCGCGTGGATGCCCGCTCCCGTGGCCGCGGCGCCCACCCCGATCCCCGTGGTCGCCTCCACGAACGTCTACGGAGACGTGGTGGAGCGGATCGGCGGCGATCGGGTCGCCGTCGTCTCGATCATCAACGATCCTGCCCAGGACCCGCACTCCTACGAGGCGAACACCCGTACCCAGCTGGATCTCTCCCGGGCCAGGGTGGTCGTCGAGAACGGCGGCGGCTACGACGACTTCGTCGGCACGATGCTGCGCGGCACGGACAACACCTCGGCGGAGGTGATCAACGCCGTGCAGGTCTCGGGCAAGTCGCCCGGCGCCGACGGAGAGCTCAACGAACACGTCTGGTACGACCTGCCCACCATGGGCCGTCTCGCCGACCGGATCGCCCAGACCCTCGCCACGATCGCGCCCGCCGACGCCGGCGTCTTCGAGAAGAACGCCGAGGACTTCAAGGACGGGCTCGCCGGACTCGAACAGCGGACCAACCGGATCGAGGCCGACCACACCGGCACTCCGGTGGCGGTCACCGAACCCGTCCCGCTCTACCTGACCGAGGCGTGCGGCCTGGTCAACAAGACCCCCGCCGCCTTCAGTGAGGCCGTGGAGGAGGGCGACGACGTGCCGCCCCGCGTGCTCGGCGAGACGCTGGCACTGTTCACCGACCGCAGCGTGCGGGCACTGGTCTACAACGAGCAGACCACCGGCGCGCAGACGGAGAGGGTGAAGGCGGCCGCCGAGGACAACGGGATACCCGTGGTACCCGTGACCGAGACGCTTCCTCCGGGCGAGGACTACCTCGGCTGGATGGGCGCCAGCATCACGGCCATCGACCGCGCCCTGGACCGCTGATGCGGCGCACCGACGTCCCCGGGCCGCAGCCCCGGCCGCTTCGGACGGAGCGGGTCGCCCACACCGCCGGCGAGGGCGACGCGCCGGCGGTGAGCCTCCGGGGCGCCGCGCTCTCCTACGGCGAGCGCGTCCTGTGGAGCGGCCTCGACGTCGATGTGCGACCGGGCGAGTTCCTCGCCGTGCTGGGCCCCAACGGCTCGGGCAAGACGAGCCTGCTGCGCGTCCTCCTCGGCAGACTGCCTCTCACCGCGGGGTCCGTCGCGGTCCTCGGCCGGCCGCCGCACCGCAGCGGCGGGCTCATCGGCTACGTCCCCCAGCAGAAGGCGCCGCTCGCCCACACCCCGCTGCGCGCACGAGACCTCGTACGGCTCGGCCTCGACGGGCACCGCTGGGGCCTTCCGCTCGCCCGGTCGGCGGTCCACCGAAGGGTGGAGGAGCTGCTCGACTCCGTCGGAGCGCTGCCTTACGCCGACGTCCCCGTCGGCCGGCTCTCCGGCGGTGAACAGCAACGGGTCCGCATCGCACAAGCGTTGGCCACGGACCCCCGGGTCCTGCTGTGCGACGAGCCGCTGCTCTCCCTCGACCTCCAGCACCAGCGCACCGTCACCGACCTCGTCGACCGGCGGCGCCGGACCGCCGGCACCGCGGTCGTCTTCGTGACCCACGAGATCAATCCGGTCCTCGGACCGGCCGACCGGGTGCTCTACCTGGCCGGCGGCGGCTTCCGCACCGGCCCACCGGAAGAGGTGCTGACCAGCGCCGTTCTGTCCCGGCTGTACGGGACCCAGGTGGACGTCCTGCGGGTCCGGGGCCGCATCGTGGTCGTGGGCGCGCCGGACGCGGCCTCCCCGCACCACGCCGCCCGGCCGAACGGGGCCGCACCGCCATGAGCGCCCCGACCGGCCCGCCGCCCACCGCCAACGGCACCGACCCGGGCGTTTGGCAGCGGATCTTCGACTTCACGGACTACGGAGAGCTGCTGGCCCTGGTGCACAACTCGCTGCTGGCCGGAGCCCTGCTCGGCCTCGTGGGCGGCCTCGTCGGCGTCTTCGTGGTCATGAGGGACCTGCCCTTCGCGGTGCACGGCATCAGCGAGCTGTCGTTCGCGGGTGCGGCGGCCGCCCTGCTGGCCGGGGTCAACATCGTCGCCGGGTCGATCGTCGGCTCGCTGCTCGCGGCCGCCGCGATCGGCCTGCTCGGGGTCCGCGCCCGCGACCGCAATTCGGTGATCGGCATCATCATGCCGTTCGGGCTGGGACTCGGCGTGCTGTTCCTCTCGCTGTACCAGGGCCGGGCTGCCAACAAGTTCGGCATCCTGACCGGGCAGATCGTGGCCGTCGACACCCCGCAGACGGCCTGGCTGGTGGGCACGTCGGTCGTCGTGCTGGCCGCCCTCGCCGTGCTCTGGCGGCCCCTGACCTTCGCCAGCGCCGACCCCGACGTGGCCGAGGCCCGAGGAGTGCCCGTCCGGGCCCTGTCGCTGGCGTTCATGCTCGTCCTCGGTCTGGCGGTGGCGCTGTGCGTGCAGATGGTGGGGGCGCTGCTGGTGCTGTCCCTGCTCGTCACCCCCGCGGCCGCCGCGGCCAGGGTCACCACCTCCCCGGTGCTGCTGCCCGTGCTGAGCGTCCTGTTCGCGCTGGTCTCCATGGAGGGCGGCATCCTGCTCTCCCTGGGCAGCTCCATCCCCATCAGTCCGTACGTGACGACCCTCGCGTTCCTGCTCTACCTGGCCTGCCGCCTCGTGGGCTCGCGCAGGGCCGCCGGCACCGCCCGAGCCGTCCCTGTCGCCGAGCGCCCGGGAGTTCCCCGCGCCTGAGAGGGCCCATTCGACTGTGACTGCCGGGGGAGCCAGACTGGAAGGGGAAGCCTGTCGCACCCCCGGGGCGCGCTGAAGGAGGCTGTCATGCATCCCCTCGCCGTCGTCGGCGCCACCGCCGGCAAGCTGGCCCACTACGCGGTGTCCGGTGTCGTGGGCGTACTGATCGTGCAGAAGCTCCCCGATGCGAAACCGGCCGCCCGCAAGGCGCTGGTGGGCGGGCTCGCGGGAGGCATCGTGGCGGGCCGGTGGCTGTCCTCGGCCGCGGAGGAGGCCCGGCTGAAGGCCGGGGACATGCTCGCGGAGGCCCGTACCTCGCTCGGTGAGGAAGCTCCGCCGCCCTCGGCCGTCCAGGTCGACCACCACGACCACGGTCACGAGCACTGATCATGTCGACGGTGCTCGTCCGCTCGGTCGCAACGGGGCGGGCGAGGCTGACCGTCCCCTGGCTCAGGGACCGTCCCGGCTGCGCCGGGCTCGTGGACGACCGGCTCACCGGACTGTCCGGGTTCCGCGCGCTGCGCGTCTTCCCCCGTACCGGCAGTGTCGTCATCTGGATGGACCCCGCCGATCTCGACGTGGACGCTCTTGCCGCCGCCCTCGAACCGGCCCCGCCGCCGTCCGCACCGGCCAAGGCCACCCGGTCCGCACCCGACTCCTCCACCGGCGAGGTCGCCCGGCTCGTGATCGGCGGAGCCGTGCTGGCCGTCGTCGCCCTGCGCAGGCTGCTCGCGCGCCCCAGGATCGGCATCGGCTCCTCCGGCGTCCTCGGCGCGATCACCGTCTTCACCGGCCTGCCGTTCTTCCGCGGGGCCCTGCGAACCCTGCGCGGCCGGAGCAGCCCCGGTACGGACACGCTCGTCACCGCCGCCACGGTCATCTCCCTGATCCTGCGGGAGAACGTCGTCGCCCTGACCGTCCTGTGGCTGCTCAACATCGGGGAGTTCCTCCAGACCCTCACCCTGCGCCGCACCCGCCGGGCCATCGAGGACCTGCTCACCATCGGCGACGAGCGCGTCTGGCTGGTCCGGGAGGAAGGCGTGGAGATCGAGGTCCCGCTGGAGCAGCTGGAACCCGGCGACACGGTCGCCGTGTACGAGCACCACCGCATCCCCGTCGACGGGCACGTGGCCGGCGGCGAGGCACTGGTCGACCAGGCCGCCGTCACCGGCGAGGCGCTGCCCGTGTACGCACGCGCCGGCGCCCACGTCTACGCCGGCACCATCGTCACCTCCGGCTCGCTCACCGTCCGCGCCGACGCCGTCGGCCGTGACACCACGGTCGGCCGGATCATCACCCGCGTCGAGGAGGCGCAGAGCGACCGGGCCCCCATCCAGACCGTCGCCGCCCGCTTCACCCAGCGCTTCGTCCCCGTCTCCTTCGCCCTGGCCGCCCTCACGTACGCCGTGACCCGTGACCCGCGCCGGGCGATGACGATGCTGCTCATCGCCTGTCCCTGCGCCGCGGGCCTGGCGACCCCCACCGCGATCAGCGCCGCCATCGGCAACGGCGCCCGGCGCGGCACCCTCATCAAGGGCGGCACCCACCTCGAAGGCGTCGGCCGGGTGACGGCCGTGGTCTTCGACAAGACCGGCACCCTGACCTTCGGCAGGCCCCTGGTCACCAGTGTGGTCACGCTCAGCGAACGGTTCGGCGCCGACGAGGTGCTGAGCCTGGCCGCATCCGGAGAGCTCCACGCCCGCCACCCTCTGGCCCAGGCCATCGTCGCCCATACCGAGGAACAGCACCTGCACGTCCCCCTCCACCAGGCGTGCGAGGTCGTCCTCGGTATGGGGATGCGTGCCGAACTCGACGGCACCCGCCTCCTGGTGGGCAGTCCCGCGCTGCTGCGCCGGCACGGCATCCACCTCACCGACGCCGCCCAGGGGTGGACCGACCGGCTGCGCCGCGGCGGGGAGACCGTCATCTGCCTGGCTCACGACGCCGACCTCATCGGCCTGCTCGGTGTCTCCGACGCCGTACGCGCGGGCGCGGACACCGTCGTACGGCAGTTGCGCGAACTCGGCGTCTCACGGCTGGTCCTGCTCACCGGCGACGCCCCGGAGACGGCCCAGGTCGTGGCGGACGCGCTCGGCATCACGGAGGTCCACGCGCACGCGCTGCCCGAGGCGAAACTCCAGCTGATCCGCGACCTCCAGGCCGAGGGCCACGTCGTCGCGATGGTCGGCGACGGCACCAACGACGCCCCGGCCCTCGCCCTCGCGGACGTCGGCATCACCATGGGCGAACACTCCTCGCACGTGGCCCTGGAGACCGCCGACATCGCCCTCGCCGGCAACGACCTGCGCCAGGTGCCCGCGGTCGTCGAACTCAGCCGCCACACCCTGCGCGTCGTACGCCAGAACTACGGCCTCGCCATCGGCGTGAACCTGCTCGGTCTCGTCGCGGGCGCCGGCGGCTCCATGAACCCGGTCCTCGCCGCGCTGCTCCACAACACCAGCAGCATCGCCGTCGTCGGCAACTCCGCCCGCCTGGTCAACCACACCCCCCACCTTCCGCACGTGAGCGAAGAGATCCTGCACGCGGCCCCCCTGGAGGAACGCCGCGTGCGCTGACTCACGGAAGGCACGGGCGCCGCGTCGCGAAAGTGAACGTGCGCACTGGAAACCGTTATCGAGTTCACGACACGTCATAAGACGATGACCTTTTGCAGGTGCGTATCCCGTATGTCACTCTGCCACGGGGGAGGGAAAGGACATTCGGCATAGTCGCCGCCATGCGGAATCCGGCGGCCCGAACCAGAGGAGTTGATCAGCGTGGCCACAGCAGTGGAACACCGGCCGCACCCCGGGCACGACCACACGCACGGCGAGGACTGCGGTCACGTGGCCGTTCCGCACGGCGACCACGTCGACTACGTGCACGACGGGCATCTGCACCGGAGCCACCAGGACCACGTGGACGAGTGCGAGACCGGCGAGCACCGGGAGCACTCTCGTCATGATCACGCGCACGGCGAAGGCTGCGGACATGTGGCCGTCCCGCACGGTGACCACGTGGACTACGTCCACGACGGCCACCGGCACGCGGCACACGACGGCCACTGGGACGACCACTAGCCAGTCGGTTCCGGGTGAGTGAACGAGTGCGCCCCGCGACGGCGGGGCGCACTCGTTCGCACGTCACCGTGACGTCGTGTGGGGGCTGTCCGGCAGGCGCAGCAGGCTGAGACGGTATTCCTCGACCTGGGGCAGACGCTGTACGGCGAGCTCGGTGAGCATGTTCCGGTAGGCGACGGGCAGCGCGTCGAACATCGGCCGCGGCAGTCCGCTCAGGGTGTGGGAGGCGAGCACCTGGGCGCCCGGCTGCCACTCCGCGAGGACGGCCGGGCCGGGGCAGGACCACCGCATGCGGGCTACGACCTTGCTCAGGGCGTCGTGGGTGTCCTGCGCGGTGATGAAGCCGGGGCCGGCGGTGTCCAGCGCGAGCAGGGAGCCGGGGAAGCGGCCGGCGATCAGGCCGATGACGTGCCGTACCTCCGCCTCGTCCAGGAACGGCAGGACGGCCTCGGCGCTGAAGAAGTAGGGACCCCCGGCCTCGGTCACCGTCCGGGTCCAGGATTCCTCGGTCACGGACGCGTCGATCATGGTGCGGCGCGGAGTGTCGGTGAAGAAGGCCCGGCGCAGCTCGATGGCGTCCGGAAGGTCCAGGTCGAACCAGTGGGCCCGGCCGTTGTCGACGCGCTCGAACCGGGTGTTGAGGCCCGTACCGATCTCCACGACCGTCCCGGTCGGGTGCGCGGTGAGGAACTCGGCCACCCAGCGGTCGAACAGGCTGGTGCGCAGCACGGTCCCGACGAGGCTGGGGAGTTCGTCGAAGGGGGAGAAGTCGTAGTCGATCGCCCGGACGAGTTCTTCGGCGCGCGGATCGCGCAGCGCCGGGTCGGGCTTCCGGTTCTCCACCGCCCGGCCGTACAGCGGGATCAGCAGTGTCTCCTGGACCGCTCCGAGGTGCACGCCGTGCTTGGCCATGGTCTCCTCCTGCGCGTCTGTCGCCGTGACGGATCCGGTGGATGGTGTGCTGCGACGAGCCCTCCGTTCCTGGGGGAGGGCGCGGGCAGGTGTACCGGGTCGGGCGGTGCCGTGGCTGCGACCACCGCCCGACCCGGAGTTCTCAGCTCTGCGCCGCGAGCAGGGGAGGGGCGTGCTCGTGTTCGCAGCTGTCGTCGCCGAATCCGTACGCGTCCCATTCGGGGAACGGGTCGGCGGCGGGCGGTGTCTCTCCCTCGGCCAGGAGGCACTCGGTGAGCGCGGTCTGCAGGGCCTCGGGGCGCAGCCCGGTGCCGATGAAGACGAGTTCCTGGCCCTGCGGCGCGCCCGGGTCCTGGGCGCCGGCGGGTTCGAACCGGGCGACGGAACCGGCCTGCGACCACAGGCCGGTCACCAGCGGTCGGGTCGCGAGCCGGAAGAAGCCCTTGGAGCGCAGTACCTGACCGTATGCGCCGCTGTCGAGTCCTTCGGTGACGAAGGTCCACAGGCGGCCCGGGTGGAAGGGGGCGGCCGAGCGGAAGACGGTGCTGGAGATCCCGTACTCCTCGGTCTCCGGCACGTGGTCGCCGTTGAGTTCCATGACCCAGCCGGGTGCCTGCTGGGCGCGTTCGAGGTCGAAGAGGCCGGTGCCCAGGATCCGCGTGGGGTCCACCCGGCCATGACGGGCCGGGACGATCCGGGCGACCGGGTTGAGGCGTGTCAGGGCGGCGCGCAGCCGCGTGCCCTGCTCCTCGTCGACGAGGTCCAGCTTGTTCAGGACGATGACGTCCGCGAACTCGATCTGGTCCATGAGCAGGTCGCTGACGGTGCGCTCGTCGTCCTCGTACTGGTCGAGCCCGCGTTCGGCGAGCCCGTCGCCGCCCTCCAGCTCGGGCAGGAAGTTGGCGGCGTCGACGACCGTGACCATGGTGTCGAGGCGGGCGAGATCGCCCAGGGTGGCGCCGTCGTCGCGGGGGAAGGCGAAGGTGGCGGCCACCGGCATGGGCTCGGAGATGCCGCTGGACTCGATCAGCAGGTAGTCGAAGCGGCCCTCGCGGGCGAGGCGGTCGACCTCCTCCAGGAGGTCGTCGCGCAGGGTGCAGCAGATGCAGCCGTTGGTCATCTCGACGAGGCGTTCCTCGGTCCGCGACAGTGCGGCGTCGCCGCCGCGGACGAGCGCGGCGTCGATGTTGATCTCGCTCATGTCGTTGACGATGACGGCGACGCGCAGCCCCTCGCGGTTGCTCAGCACGTGGTTGAGCAGGGTGGTCTTGCCCGCCCCGAGGAAGCCCGACAGGACGGTGACCGGCAGTCGTTCGGTCATGCCCTTCAGCCCTCGGGGCGCAGCAGGCCGCGCTGGTACGCCTTGGCGAGCCGCTGCGGTACGGAGTAGGTCACTCCGTCGACCGTGACCGGCACGAGCTGCGGCGTGGTGGCCTTCCACTGCGCGCGGCGGTGGCGGGTGTTGCTGCGGGACATCTTCCGCTTGGGCACGGCCATGGTGTTCTCCTGCTCACGTGGGTACGTCCCCACGCTACATGCAAATGGATCCCGTTTTCAAAGCGCCCCCGACCGCCTGCTCTCGGTGACGCAGCGCCGGCGTCCGGATGGCGAGACGAGTCGGAAGCGCCTATTGAAACTGATAATCATTTTCTATACGTTCCTCGGTGAGGCGTCCGGATGGCCGCCGGGAAAGGACTCACAGGCATGCTCAGAACGCGCAGACGCGGCCAAGCGGTCGTGCTGGCCCTCGGTGTCGCCCTCCTCGCCGGGGGGTGCGCCGGATCCGACGGCGAGCAGGACGCGAAGGCGCCGCGGACACCCGCCGTGCGCGGCGCGCAGGACATCAACGCGCAGCCGGTCGCGGCACTGCGGGACGGCGGCGACCTGAGGGTGCCGGTGGACGCCCTGCCGACGAACTACAACCCCATCCAGCTCAACGGGGCGCGCGTGGTGACCTGGCAGCTGGCGGAAGCGATCCTGCCGGGAGCGTTCAGCGACGCACCCGACGGTACGCAGAAGGTGAACAAGGCGTTCTTCGACTCGGTGGAGTTGACCTCCACCTCACCCCAGGTCCTCACGTACCGGATCGCGAAGGACGCGGTCTGGAGCAACGGCCGCCCGATCAACTGGAGCGACCTCCACGGCCAGTGGCAGGCCCTGAACGGCAAGAACAAGGCGTACGAGGGCTACAGCAACGTCGGCTACGCCGACATGTCCTCGGTGCGGAAGGGCGCCTCCGACAAGGAGGCCGTCGTCACGTTCGGCAAGCCGTTCGCCGAGTGGCAGGGCCTCTTCACCCCGCTGCTGCCCAAGGAAGTGACCGGCTCACCGCAGGACTTCAACAAGGGCTGGCTCGAGTCACCCGCGATCACCTCCGGCCCGTTCGCCGTGGAGAAGATCGACAAGACCGGCAAGACCATCGACCTCAAGCGGAACCCCTCCTGGTGGGCGCAGAAGCCGCCGCTGAAGCGGGTCATCCTCCGCGCACTCGACCCGGCGGCCCGCGCCGACGAACTCGCCAACCGGGGCATCGACCTGTACCCCATCGGCGCGGACCTCGACCTCTTCAGCCGGGCCAAGAGCATGCCGGGCGTCGAGATCCGGCAGGCGCCCGAACGGCTCGCCGGGCAGCTCACCTTCAACGGCGCGCCCGGGGCCCCGCTGGCGGACGAGAAGCTGCGCCGCGCCGTCGCCCAGGCCATCGACCCGAAGGCCATCACCACCGCGCTCATCGGCCGGATCGTGCCGGACGCCAAGCCGGTCGGCAACCACATCCTGCCGCCCGGCGACCCCGGCTACCGGGACAACTCCGCCACCCTGCCGTTCGACCCCGCTGCCGCGGGCAAGCAGCTGGACGCCCTCGGCTGGAAGAAGTCCGGTGAGAGCCGCGAGAAGGGCGGCAAGAAGCTCACGCTCCGACTCGTCGGACAGGCCACGCCCGTCGGCAAGTCGGTGTGCGGCCTGATCGCCGACCAGCTGCGGGCGGCCGGCATCGAGGCCCGGATCACCTCCGTGCCCCTGGACAAGTTCTACGACAGCTACCTGATCCCCGGGAACTTCGACCTGATCGCCTTCGAATGGACCAAGTCCGCCTCGCCGTTCGCCCACGACCGTCCGGTGTTCCAGAAGCCGCAGGGTGACGACGCCGGCAGCAACTTCGGCCGCGTCTACATCCCCGAGATCGACACGCTGTACGACCGGGGCCTGGCCGAACTGGACCCGGCCAAGCGGCGCGACATCGCCAACGAGATCGATGTGCTGGCCTGGCGCCACGCCCACCACCTGCCGCTGTACGCGGGCTCCGGCGCCTACGCGGTCCGCGAGGAAGTCGCCAACTACGGTGCGCGCGGGCTCGGGGCGTACGGGTTCGGGAATGCGGGATTCCTGAAGTGACCTCCCTCTCGCCGCCCCGCGCAGCCGGTGTCCGCGCGGTGGCCGCACCGAGCGGCCCACCGGCTGGGGCGGCGGGACGCCTGCTGCGCCGCCTGGCATGGCGGCTCGGCCTGTGCCTGGCCGCCACCTTCACCGCGTACGTCCTGGCGTCGATCAGCTTCGATCCGCTCGCGGAGCTGCGCGGGCAGCAACCGCCGCCGCCCCAGGCGGTGATCGACGCGCAGGCGCAGCGCCTCGGCCTGGACGACCCGGTGCCCCAGCGCTTCCTGGGATGGCTGGCCGGTGTCCCCCACGGCGACTTCGGCGAGACGGTCACCGGCCAGGAGATCGGGGACGAGTTGTGGCGGCGTTGCGGCACCAGCGTGCGTCTCTTCCTGGCCGGCAGCCTGCTCGCGATCGTCCTCGGCGTGGCGATCGGGCTGTGGAACGCGCTGCGCGACGGACGGCCGTCGGACCGGATGTCACTGTTCGCGTCGTTGATCATCCTCGCCGTGCCGGTGTTCGTCCTGGGCACGGTCCTCAAGATGCTCTGGCTGCCCCTGAACGAGGCGGCCGGCACCCAACTGCTGTACTTCTCGGCCGAGACCACGCCCGGAGCCGACCACACGGGGTGGGCGGCGATCGGCGACCGGCTGCGCCACCTCGCGCTGCCGACCCTCGCGATCGCCCTTCCGCAGGCCGCTTTCTACAGCCGCTACCAACGGGCGGCCATGCTCGACGTCCTGGGCAGCGACTTCCTGCGCGCGGCCCGCGCCAAGGGGCTGCGCCACCGTCAGGCGGTACTCCGGCACGGCGTACGGATCGCACTCATCCCGATGGTGACGCTGTTCGCGTTCACCTTCGGACTGCACCTGACGGGCGGGGTGTTCACCGAGCGGGTCTTCGGCTGGAACGGCATGGGCGACTGGCTGCTCCGAGGGATCCAGGACGAGGACGCGAACATCGTGGCCTCGGTGACGCTGTTCATCGCGGTCCTCGTGGTCCTGGCCGGAATGCTGGCCGACGGCGTGCTGGCCCTGCTCGACCCGCGGATCCGGAGGGCCGGCCCGTGAACACCCTGACCGAGGAGAGGACCTCGGCCCAAGGCCGCGGGCGGTTCCGGTCGGCCGCCCGGCGCACGCCCGGCCGCCCGTCGATCGTGTGCGGGGCGGCGCTGCTGCTCGCCCTCGCCGGCGCGGCCGTACTGGGTCCGTTGCTGTGGCCGTACGACCACGTCGCCCAGGACCGGACCGCGATGCTGGTGCCCCCGGGCGGCGAGCACTGGCTGGGCACGTCCCGCCTGGGAGAGGACCTGCTCGCCCAGTGCCTGCAAGGGCTCCGGAAGTCACTGGTCATCGGACTCCTCGTCGCCGTGCTCTCCACCACCCTGTCCGCCGCGGTGGGACTGGCCGCCGGCTACCTGGGCCGCTGGGTGGACCGCTGCCTGATGTGGGGGGTCGACATGTTGCTGATCCTGCCGCCCTTCCTGGTCGCGGCCGTGCTCTCCCCCCTCCTGCGGGAGCGGTCCTGGCTGTACATGGTCCTCGTCCTGGCCCTGTTCCAGTGGATGCTCACCGCCCGGGTCGTCCGCGCGCGGACCGTCGCCCTGCGGCAGCGGGAGTTCGTCACCGCCGCGCACCACATGGGCGCCCCGACTCTGTGGATCATGCGGCGCCATCTGCTTCCGCACCTGGTGCCCCTGCTGGTGATCGACTGCACGCTTCATGTGGGCGCCGCGATCCTCGGCGAAGCGGGTCTGAGCTACTTCGGCTTCGGCATCCAGCCTCCCGACGTGTCGCTGGGCACCCTCGTGGCGACCGGGAGCGGATCGGCACTGACATACCCGTGGGCGTTTCTCGCCCCCGTCGGGTTCCTGGTCGTGACGGTGAGCGCCGTCGGGCTGCTGGGCGAGGGGCTGCGTCGCGCCCTGGAGGAAGGCAGAGGGGGATCGAATGAAGACTGAACACACGCCACACGGCTCGGAACCGCCGCCGACGGCACAGCTGCTGGAGGTGTCCGGGCTCTCGGTCACCTTCCGGAACGGCGTACGGTCCGGCGGCGGCCCGCGCCGGGCCGTACGAGGAGTCGACCTGCGCCTCGCAGCGGGGCAGGCCATGGCCGTCGTCGGTCCCTCCGGCTCGGGCAAGTCCGTGACGGCATCCGCCCTGATCGGGCTCGTTCCGGGGCCCGCCGTGGTCGAGGGATCGGTGCGCTTCGACGGGCGGGAACTGCTCCACCTGTCCGACCGGGAACTCTCCCGGATCCGCGGGCGGCGGATCGGCATGGTGTTCCAGGACCCGCTGACGGCCCTGAACCCGGTGATCCCCGTGGGCCGGCAGATCGCCGAGGCGGTACGGCTCCACCGGACGACGACGCGGAAGGAGGCACGGGAGGAGGCGGTACGCCTGCTCGACCGGGTGGGCATCCCCTCGGCGGCGCGGCGGGCCGGCGCCTTCCCCCACGAGTTCTCCGGGGGCATGCGCCAACGGGCCGCGATCGCCATGGCCATCGCCGGAGGGCCGGAACTGCTGATCGCCGACGAGCCGACCAGCGCGCTCGACACCACCGTGCAGGCACAGATCCTCCACCTGCTGGACTCGCTGCGCGCGGACACGGGATGCGCCCTGCTGATGATCACCCACGACCTGGGGGTGGTGGCCCGCTCCTGTGACCGGATCGCCGTGATGCGCGACGGCGCCCTGGTCCAGCAGGGCGAGGTCGCACGGCTGCTCGCCGCCGAGTCCGCACCCGACGGCGAACTCGGGGAACTGCTCACGGCCACACGGCAGCTGGCCCGCCCCCGTCCCACCGGCCCGCGCCCCCTGGTGTCCGCGCCGGACGTGCTGCGCGTCGAGGCCCTGAGACGGGACTACCCGGCACGCGGCCTTCCGGGCGCCGGGCGGCGGGACGGCGTCCGGGCGGTCGACGGGGTGAGCTTCACTGTTGCCGAGGGCCGGGCCCTGGCCCTGCTCGGAGAGTCCGGGTCCGGCAAGACCACGGTGCTGCGCGAGATCATGGGGCTGCGACCGCCCCAGGCGGGCCGGGTGGAGGTCCTGGGGCACGACCTGGCCACCCTGGACCGTGCGGACCGGTACGCGCTGCGGCGCCGGATGCAGCTGGTGTTCCAGGACCCGTCCTCCTCGCTCGACCCGCTCATGACGGTGGCCGACCTCATCGGGGAGCCGCTCGCCCTCGAAGGGGAACCGGCCGAGGCGCGCGGCCGGCGGGTGGCCGAGCTTCTGGACCTGGTGGAGCTGGAGCAGGCGGTGGCCCGCGCCCGGCCCGGCCGCCTGTCCGGCGGCCAGCGTCAGCGCGTGGCGATAGCCCGGGCCCTGGCCACCCGGCCTCGGCTGCTGCTGCTCGACGAACCCGTCTCCGCGCTGGACGCCCCGCTGCGCGCCGGTGTCATGGACCTGCTCGACCGGTTGCGCGGCGAGCTGGGTCTGGCCTATGTCCTGGTCTCCCACGACGTCCACCTCGTACGACGCTGCGCCGACGACGTGGCCGTGCTCTACCGGGGGCGCCTGGTCGAGCACGGCCCGACGGCCGCCGCCCTGAACCGGCCGCGGCACCCCTACACCCGGGCACTGGTCGACGCCGCTCTCAGCACCGATCCGCACACCGAACGCCACCGCCGGCGGGTGCTGCTGCCCGAGGACAGCACCACTCCCACCACCGGCGGCACCGGCTGTGCCTTCCGGCCCCGCTGCCCGCTCTTCACCGACCTGGACCCCGGCTCCCGCCGCCTGTGCGCGGAGCGGGACCCCTCCCCGTCACGGGGGCTCCATCCGTCACGGGATCCCTCCCCGTCACGGGAGCCCCACCCGCCACGGCCGGACGCCACCGCGTGGACGGCCGCCTGCCACCACACGGCCCACTCGGCGGTGGTCCCCGCCGCCACCGCGCCCACGCTCCGCCCCTGACCACTCCCTACGCGAAGCACGTCCGTTGACGACGACACCCCGCAAGAGGCTGCCCGTATGACCACACCGCTGTACCTCACCCCCAGACTGGAAGACCGGCTGGCGTCCCTGCTGGACGACCCGGACTTCCTGCACCGGCTCACGCACGCGCTCGGCTCACCGCTGAACATCGTGCTGCCCGACCAGATCGCCGAGAACGTGGAACGGTTCCGCGCCGTCCACGACCGCCACCGCCTGAGCGGCACCGTCTACTACGCCCACAAGGCCAACCGCTCCAGCGCGCTGGTCCGCCGGCTGGCCGACACACCCGCGCACATCGACATCGCCTCCCTGGGCGAACTCCAGCACGCGCTGGGCAGCGGATTCTCCCCCGACCGGATCATGGCGACCGGCCCCAAGAACCCCGAACTGCTGTGGCTGGCCGCCCGCACCGGGGTGAGCGTCAACCTGGACTCCGTCGACGAACTGCACCTCCTCGCCGACCTGGTGACGCGCCACCGCCTCCCCAAGGCGCGCGTGCTGATCCGGCTGTCCGACTTCGAGAGCAGCGGCACCACCGTCCTCACCAAGCGCAGCCGCTTCGGCACTCCGGTCGGCCGGATCGGTATGTTCCTCGACGCACTGGAGAAGCACCGCGACAGCACCGAGCTGACCGGCGTCGCCTACCACCTCGACACCATCGGCCTCGCCGAGAAGGCCACCGCCCTCGAAGGCTGCGTCCGGGTCATGCGCGAATGCGCCGCCCGGGGCTTCCGCCCCCGCGCGGTGGACATCGGCGGCGGCTTCGGCGTGGACTACCTCGCCGACGGCGCCCAGTGGGAGGCGTACACCTCCGAACTCACCAACGCCGTCCTGGGCAAGCGGCCCCCGCTGACCTGGCAGGGCCACGGCTACGGACTGCGCAGCGAGGCGGGCACCCTGCGCGGGGCGCTCGGCCTCTACCCCGCCCACCGGCCCGTGTCCGGCCCCCGCTACCTCGACGAGCTGCTCAGCCAGTCCTCGGCCTCGCTCGGCCGGCCGCTGGCCACCCTGCTGCTGGAGAACCTGCACGACCTGCACGTCGAGCCGGGCCGCGCGCTGGTCGACCAGTGCGGTGCCGTCCTGGCGAGGGTCCTGGAGGTGCGGGACACCCCGGAGGGGGAGTGTGTCGTACGCCTGGAGATGAACGCCTCCGACGTCAGCCTGGAGGAGCACGGCGTCCTGATGGACCCCGTCCTCGTCCGCCGGCCGGGCGCCCCGAGCACTGCCGGGACGAACCCGACCGGGGCGTACCTGATCGGCAACCTCTGCCTGGAAGCGGACTTCATCACCCGCCGCATGGTCTTCCTGCCCCACCGGCCCGAGGTCGGCGACCTCCTCGCCTTCGCCAACACCGCGGGCTACTTCATGGACTTCAGCGCCGACCACGCCCTGCACCAGCCCATCGCCCGCAAGGTCGCCGCCTACCGGACCGCCGGCACCTGGGACTGGTGCCTGGACGAGAACTACTGGCCCATCTCCCGCACGGAGGAATCCCGTTGAAGTACGACTCCATCACCGAGGTCATCGGTGACACCCCGCTGGTGCGCATAGCGCCCGAGATACACGGCCTCGACAACATCGACCTTTACGCCAAGCTGGAGATGCTCAACCCCTTCGGCTCCGTCAAGGACCGCGCGGCCTGGAACATGCTCCAGCCCCACCTGGAGCGGGGCGGCGCCGACCGTACGGTCGTGGAACTGTCCAGCGGCAACACGGCCAAGGCCCTCGCCGTCCTGGCCGCCATGCACGGCCTGCCGTTCAAGAGCGTCACCAACCGCATGAAGGTGCCCGAGATCAAGGACCTGCTCCTGCTCCTGGGCGCGGAGATCGAGGAGCTCCCCGGACAGGCCGAGTGTCTCGACCCCACGAACACCGAGGACCCCCTCACCAAGATCCACCAGCTGCTGTCGGCGGACACCGCCTCCTACGTACACACCGACCAGTACTACAACGAGCGCAACATCGAGGCGCACCGCAACTCCACGGGTCCCGAGATCATCAAGGACCTGGGGGGCCATGCGCCCGACTACTTCATCGCCGCCGTCGGCACCGCGGGCTCCTCCACGGGCTGCGCCCGCGCCCTGCGCGCCCACGACCCGGACACCTCGGTGGTCGGTCTGGTGGCGCACAAGTCGGACTTCATCCCCGGAATCCGGAACATCGACGAGGTCCACGAGGTCGGTCTCTTCGACCCCGGCACCTACGACACCATCGAGTCCGTCTCCGCCGACGAGGCCATCGACGGCATGCTCACCCTGGTACGCCGCTGCGGGATGCTCGCCGGCCCGACCGGCGGCGCCGCCTACTTCGGCGCCGTCCGGCACCTGCGGGCCGTCGACGCGCAGCTGACCGACCGGAGGACGGCCGTGTTCATCGTCTGCGACCGCGTCGAGAGCTACATGAGCTACGTCCACAAGCGGCGCCCGGAACTGCTGCGCAGGCCCGCCCGGCCGAACTCCCTGGCCTCCCTGACCGACACCGACCTCGCGGCGGCCGTGTCCATCGACACCCCGGCGGCCCAGCGGTGGATCGAGGAGACCCGGCCCCTCGTCGTCGACCTGCGCGGCTCCTTCGCCTTCGACGCCCTGCACATCCCCGGTTCCGTGAACATCGTCGACGAGGTGTTCGCCGAACTCCTCCACGGCGGCATGCCGTTCGGGCGCAACCAGCCCGTCCTGCTGGCCTGCCCGGTCGGCGAACAGTCGGCGAAGTACGCCGCCCTGCTCACCCGGATGGGACACGGCGACGTCCGCAGCCTCACCGGCGGCGTCGTCGCGTGGCGGGACGCCGGCGCTCCCCTGGTGCGTGACTGACATGACCACCTCTCTCACCTCCGTCACCTCCGCGCACCAGTCGGCCGGCCTCGACGCGTGGCAGCGGGCGCTGCGCGCCCAGTTCCCGATCATCACCGGCCACCCCGACGTGCGGTACCTGGACAGCTGCGCCACCTCACAGAAGCCCCAGGCCGTCCTCGACGCCGTCGCGCACTACCTGACCACCTCCAACGCCAACGCCGGCCGCGGTACCTACCCCTGGGCCAACCGCACCACCGCCCTCATCGAGCAGGCCGCCGACCGCGTGCGGACCTTCCTGCACGACCCCGACCCCGCCTCCTCCCGCGTCCACTTCACCAGCGGTACTACGGAGGGTCTGCGGACCGTCGCCCGGGACTGGCTCGTCACCCACCTGCGCGACGGTGACGAGATCATCGTCCCCTTCGCCGACCACCAGGCCAACGCGCAGCCCTGGCTGGAGGCCGCGAGGCTCCTCGCCGAACGCGGCACGAGGATCACCGTCCGGGAGATGCCGTACGAGAGCGACTCCCACGACTACGACCAGCAGGCCCTCGCGGCCCTGGTGAACGAACGCACCCGCTTCGTGGCCGCCACCCACGTCCACCACGTCTACGGCGCCGACATGAACGTGCACCGCATCCGCGAGACCGTCGGCCCCGAGCCCGTCATCTGCCTGGACGCCGCTCAGAGCATCGGCCACAAGGACGTCGACCTGAGCACCCTCGACGTCGACTTCGCGGTCTTCTCCGGCCACAAGGCCATGGCCCTGCCCGGCATCGGCGCCGTGTGGGCGCGCGGCGCACGCGGGCCGGCCTTCGAACCCGGCGGGTGGAGCGGAAGCCCCAACACCACCGGCATCGTCAGTCTGCACGCCGCGCTGGACTGGCTGGAGGAGGCCGGCCTCGACGCCATCGAACGCTGGACCGTCGGCCTCGGCGTCCGTCTCACCGACGGCCTGACCCGGCTCCCCTCCTACGAGGTACTGGGCTGTCAGATGAGCCTCACCGCCGAGTCCACGGTGCAGCGCCGCCAGGGCATCGTGACCTTCCGGCACCGGGACATCGGCTCGAACGACCTCGGCTTCATCCTCGCCAGCCACGGCCTCATGGTGCGCGCCGACAGCCACTGCCAGGGCAGCGCCGGTGAGAGCGACTCCTCCGTCCGCGTCAGCCTGCACCTCTACAACACCGCCGACGACATCGACCACCTCCTCGAAGTCCTGGCCGGCCTCGACCGAGAAAGCTGAGAGAGCCATGCACGAGAACAACGCGCCCGTCGTCATGGTCGACGTGTACGCGCCGACCATGCGGCTGGCCCGCGCCTTCCAGGAGGAGGGCCACCCGGTGGTCCGCGTCCAGAGCACACCGCAGATACCGCCGGTCTACCGTCCCTTCCGCACCGACGAGTTCAGCGCCGACATCATTCACGAAGGCGACTTCGAGACCACCCTCGAAGCCGTCGCCGCCCACGACCCCGTCGCCGTACTGACCGGGGGTGAACTCGGGGTCGAACTCGCCGACCGGCTCAGCCAGGCCCTCGGCCTGGCCACCAACGGCACCCGCATGAGCGCCGCCCGCCGTCACAAGTACACCCAGACCGAGATGATCAAGGCAGCCGGTCTGCCCGGCACCCGCCAGCACCTGCCGGCCTCCGCCGAGGACGCCGCCGCCTGGCACCGGGAGCTGGGCGGCCGGGCGGTGGTCAAGCCGGTACGCAGTGCGGGCAACGACCACGTCACCTTCAGCGAGAGCCCGGACGAGACAGCCGCCGCCTACGACAAAATCATGTCCGCGCGGAACATCTTCGCCGTCCGCAACGAGGGCGTTGTCGTCCAGGAGCATCTCGACGGCACCGAGTACGTCGTCAACACCGTCAGCTGCCAGGGCCGCCACCGGGTCACGGACGTCTGGCGGTACATGAAGATCTCCGCGAACGGCGTCAGCGACCGGATCAGTGCCGCCGTCTCCGTACCGCTCGGCAGTCCCGAGCGCGCCCGCCTGTCCGCCTACGCCCTCGACGTGCTCGACGCGCTGGAGGTCCGGTACGGGCCCGCCCACCTGGAGATCATGCTCACCGACGCCGGTCCCCGACTGGTCGAAGCCGGGATCCGGCTGTGCGGCGCGGACGCCGCCTACTTCGCCCGGCTCGCCGCCGGCGAGTCCCAGATCGAGCGGACCGTCGACGCGTACCTGCGCCCGGACAGTTTCCTGGCCACGCTCTCGGCCGCCCAGTCGACGAAGCAGCACGTGGCCATGGCCTACCTCACCTCCCCGGTGTCGGGCACGCTCGCCTCCTACCCGCTGCTGCCCCAGGTCGAGGCGCTGGACAGCTTCCACAACCTGCACATCGCCGTGCCCGAGGGCGGCCGGCTGCCGCTGACGGTCGACGACACCACCGAGCCCATGATGGTCGGCCTCGCCCACTCCTCCGAACACGTCCTGCACCGGGACCTCAACACCATCCACTACCTGGACGGAGCAGGCTTCTACGTGCTCCGCGAGGACGAGGAGCCGGCGTGAGGGACGTCCGACCCCACATCGTCGTCCTGCACCGCTGGCGCGCCGCCTACGCCGCGTACGAGCGGTACGTCGACCACGGGACCCACGCCGTCACCTACGTCACCACGGACGTCGGCGCCGAGGCCGTGCCGGAGTCGGCCGCGGAGGTCGTCGTCGTCCCCGCCACGGACGATCTCGCCCGGGTGCGCAAAGAGGTCGACGGCCTCGCCCAGCGGCACGGCCCGCCGCGATCCGTCATCGCGCTGAAGGAGGACGACCTGCTCGTCGCCTCCCATCTCGCCGAGGAGTGGGACTGCCGCGCCCGCCGCCCGGACCAGGTCGCCCTCTTCCGGGACAAGTCCCTGATGGTGGACGCCGTCGCCCGGGCCGGCCTCGCCGTACCGGCGACGGCCCCTGCTCCGGACGCCGAAGCGGTGCGCGCCTTCGCGCGCGACCACGGCCTGCCTCTGATCGTCAAACCGACCAGTGGCAGCAGCAGCGAGGGCGTCACACTGCTGCGCTCGGCCGAGGACCTGGACCGGCTCTCCTTCCCCGAAGGCGCCCGGTTCCTCGTACAGGCCCACATCCCCGACGCCATGTACCACGTCGACGGCGTCTTCGACGGCCGCGACCTGCTCTGCTGGAAGAGCTCGCGCTACCTCAACGACTGCCTCGGCTTCCGCGCGGGCAATCCCGTGGGCTCGGTGGAGGAGGACCAGCCCCATATCGCCGACGCCACGGCCTGCTTCGCCACCCGGGTCCTGCGGGCACTGACCCGCGACCCCGTCCCCTTCCACCTGGAACTCTTCGTGAAGGAGCGGGGAACGGCGGCACCCGAGTGCGTCTTCCTGGAGGTCGGCGCGCGGGTCGGAGGCGCCGAGATCCCGATCGTCTGGCGCGACGTACACGGCTACGACCTGATGGAGGCCGCCTTCCGCATCGCCCTGGGCGAGCCGCCACCGCCTTATGCGCCGCCCGCCGAACGGGAACGGGGCGGTTTCCTCCTGGTACCCGCGCCCGCGGCCAGGCCCTGCGTCATCACCGCCATCACACCCATGACCGGCCGCACGCCCGGCCCGTACGCGGAGGACCTCCTGGACGTCGGCGACGTGCTGCCCGACGCGGACGCGTACTACGAGCACGTGGGCGGCCGGTTCCGGTTCCGTGGACGCACGAGCGCCGAGGTCAGGCGTGCCATCACCGAAACCGCCCGCGCGTTCCGCGTGAGCGGACGCAGCCAAGGAGGTGCCCGATGAGCGGCCTGGCGCAGTACACCCACCTGTGGAAGGTCCCCGGCGCCCCCCTCCTGCTGGTCGGGGGAGTGGTCGCGCGCCTCGGGCAGGGCGTCACCGTACTGGCGTGGCTGCTGCTCGTGGAGGCGGCCAGGGGAGGGTTCGGCGAGGCCGGCCTGGTGGTCGCCTGCGTCTCCCTGGCCACCGCCGCCACCGCCCCGGTGGCCGGCCGCCTCGCCGACCGGTACGGACCCGGCCGCGTGCTCCCGCTGTACGCCACGGCCTACGCGGTCCTCCAACTGCTCCTGCTGGCCGCGGTCCTGGCCGGTATGCCGCTGATCCTGCTGTGCGCGCTGGGGGCTCTGTCCGGCGCCGCCTTCCCCGCGATCAGCCCCGCCCTGCGGGCCGCCTGGACTACGCTGACCAACGCCGGCAGCGGCCGGTCCGGGATGCGACAGGTCGCCATGGCCGCGGAATCCACCCTCTTCGAGCTGGTCTTCGTCGTCGGTCCGCTGATCTTCTCCGCCTTCGTCCTGCTCGGCACGCCCCTTGGCGACGCGTTGAGCATGGGCTCCTCCACGGCAGGTCCGGCCGCGGCCCTGGTCTTCGCCTCCCTGTGCACCGGGCTGGGCACCCTCGTGGTGGCCAGGGGACGCGCCATGCGGGGACTGCACTACGACGCACCGCCCACCCGGGGCATCGGCCCGCTGCGGGTACCGGCGCTGCGGACGGTACTCCTCTGCGCGGCGGGCATCGCCTTCTCCTTCGGCGGGGCTCCCGTCGCCATCGCCGCCTACACGAAGGCCCACGACGGAACCTCCGCCGACGGGGTGACGGGCGTCCTCATCGCCGTGTGGAGCATCGGCAGCGCGGCCGCGGGGCTGTGGTACGGCAGCCGCACGTTCCGGGGCTCCCTCGGCCGACGGTTCCTGGCCCTGCTCGCGGTCCTGGCGGTGGGGTACGCGGCATGGGCCCTGATGCCCAACTCCTACGCGCTGGGGGCGCTCCTGTTCGTCTCCGGCGCCGTCATAGCCCCCGCGCTGACCGTGGAGGCGGAACTCGTCTCCCAGGCCGTTCCCGAGCCCATGCTCAACGAGGCATACACCTGGCTCACCACCGTCAACCTGGCGATGGCAGCCCTCGGTTCGGCCGTCACGGGCGCCCTGGCCGACCGCCCCGACGGGCATATCTGGGGCTTTCTCGCCGCTGCCGGTGCCACGGCGCTCGCCGCCGTGGCGGCCGCCACGGGAACGCTCGAACCAGCCACTCCCGATCCGGAGGTCCTGGACGAGACATCACACGTCGATCACCGTGAGGAAGCGCCATGGAACACCGGTTGAACGCGCGGACGGCCGCCCGCTGGATCAGCCGCTGGGACGCCCAGCAGCAGGTGTACGCGACGGCCCGCGAGGAGCGCTTCGAGGTCATCACCGACGTCGTCCGCCACGCCGTGCGCGACGCCGACCGCCCCCTCGTCGCCGACCTGGGCTGCGGGCCGGGCTCGCTCGCCGCCCGGATCGCGACCGCCCTGCCCCACGCCCGGGTCCTGGCCGTCGACCATGACCCGCTGCTCCTGGCCCTGGGCGACGCCTGCCACGGGGACGCGGTCACCTTCGTCGACGCGCGGATCGGCACCGGGGCCTGGGACGAACGGCTGGCCGCGCAGGGGCCGCTGGACGCCGTCGTCTCCACCACCGCACTGCACTACCTCCCACCGGACGTGCTGTCCTCGGTGTACGAGCGCGTCCACGACCTGCTGCGCGACGGCGGCGTGCTCGTCAACGCGGACCACCTCTACCAGGACGACGGTCCGGTCAGGGAGCTGGCTGCGGCGGTCGCCCGCGGACACGGGCGACGCTCCGGCGGGACCGCGGCCGGGGAAGACTGGTACGGCTGGTGGGCCGCCGTCGAGGCATGCGCGGACTTCGGCGAACTGCCGGCCGAGCGGCGGCGTCGTGGCCTCGACCTGGGGAGCGACAACGGCCTCAGCGCCCGGGAGCACATGGAGCTGATGCGCAAGGCGGGCTTCCCGTCCGTGGGCACGGTGTGGCAGTACGGCCACAGCTGCGTCCTGGCAGCCGTACGAGACTGACGGCGCACGAGCCGTCGCGGCCGGGCAGTCCGTCGTGGCCCGGCCGCGACGGCCCGGAAACTCCTCGCCGACGATCACTCGCGGTCACTATGCTCACTTCATGCCGGAGGCCGACAGCAAGGGCTCGGCGTGCATGGATGGCAGGGCTGAAGAGATGGGTGGCCTGGGAAAGTGCTGAAAGAGGTCGTCGCGACCCGCTACGTCACGCCCCTGCGGGAGGGCGGCTCGCTTCCCGGGATCGTCGAGGCCGACGATCTCGGCACGTACGTCATGAAGTTCACCGGCGCGGGGCAGGGCCGCAAGACCCTGGTCGCCGAGGTGATCTGCGGGCAGCTCGCCCGCCGCCTCGGGCTGAGGGTGCCCGAGCTCGTCACCATCCAGCTCGACCCGGTCATCGGGCTCTCCGAACCCGACCAGGAGGTGCAGGAGCTGCTCAAGGCGAGCGGCGGGCTCAACCTGGGCATGGACTTCCTGCCGGGGTCGCTGGGCTTCGACCCGCTGGCATATGAGGTGGACCCGGCCGAGGCGGGAAGGGTCGTCTGGTTCGACGCGGTGATCAACAACGTCGACCGGTCCTGGCGGAACCCGAACATGCTCGTCTGGCACGGCGACCTGTGGCTCATCGACCACGGCGCCACCATGATCTGGCACCACAACTGGCCGGGCGCGCAGGCGTCCGCCGCCAAGCCGTACGACGCCTCCGACCACGCGCTCGCCCCCTTCGGCCCCGACATCGCCGCCGCGGCCGCCGAGCTCGCCCCGCTCGTCACCCGCGAACTCCTCGACGAGGTCGCCGCCGACGTGCCCGACGAGTGGCTCGTCGACGAGCCCGGCTTCACGAGCGCCGACGAGGTGCGCGCCGCCTACGTCGAGGCGCTGCTGCCCCGCGCCGCCACCATCCACGAGCGGATCACCCTCGGCCCGCGCACCGAGGGCCGGCCCCAGCAGCCGCCCGGCTGGCTCGCCGAGCGCCTCGCGCCCCGCCCGCGCCCCGCCGGCGAGAACACCGAGAAGAGCACCGACAAGGACGGCACCACGTGAGCGACCGCGACGTCTTCGAGTACGCGCTGCTGCGCGTGGTGCCGCGGGTCGAGCGCGGCGAGTGCTTCAACGCGGGCGTGGTCGTCTACTGCCGCGCCCGCTCCTTCGTGGCCGCCCGCACCCACCTGGACGAGGCCAAGCTGACGGTCCTCGACCCGGCGGCCGACGTGACCGGCGTACGGGCGGCCCTGCGTGCCGTCGAGGGGGTCTGCCTCGGCGGGGACGCGGCCGGGCAGGCCGCGCGCGACGACGCGGGGCGCCGCTTCCGCTGGCTGATCGCGCCGCGCTCCACGGTCGTCCAGCCGGGCCCCGTGCACACCGGCCTCACCGCCGACCCCGAGGCCGAGGTGGAACGCCTGCTCGATCTCCTCGTGCGCTGAGCGCCCGCCCCCCGGACGGAGGGTGACCAGGTGCACCCGGTGGGCCGTTGACACCGGGTGCCAGGGCTTCTAGCGTCTCGTCTGCGGACGATACTAAGCGGTCGCTCATGTGCGGGACGCAGGAGCGGACGCCGGTCCGGCCGCCACCAGGGACGATCCAAGGGCGAGGAGAACCAAGCATGTCCACCACCGAGCAGCGCGTAGCCGTCGTCACGGGTGCCGCACGGGGCATCGGCGCGGCCACCGCGCTCCGCCTCGCGGCCGAGGGCCGCGCCGTCGCCGTACTCGACCTCGACGAGGCGGCCTGCAAGGACACCGTCGAGAAGATCACCGCCGCGGGCGGCACCGCCCTCGCGGTCGGCTGCGACGTCTCCGACGGCGCCCAGGTGGAGGCCGCCGTCGCGCGCGTCGCCGCCGAGCTCGGCGCCCCGACGATCCTCGTCAACAACGCGGGCGTGCTCCGCGACAACCTGCTCTTCAAGATGTCCGAGTCGGACTGGGACCTCGTCATGAACGTGCACCTCAAGGGTGCCTTCCTGATGGCGAAGGCCTGTCAGAAGCACATGGTGGACGCGGGCTTCGGCCGGATCGTCTCCCTCTCCTCCTCCTCGGCGCTCGGCAACCGCGGCCAGGCCAACTACTCCGCCGTCAAGGCCGGTCTCCAGGGCTTCACCAAGACCCTCGCCAAGGAGCTCGGCAAGTTCGGCGTCACCGCCAACGCCGTCGCCCCCGGCTTCATCGTCACCGAGATGACCGCGCAGACCGCCGAGCGCGTCGGCATGGGCTTCGAGGAGTTCCAGGCCGCCGCCGCCTCCATGATCCCGGTGCAGCGGGTCGGCCGCCCCGAGGACGTCGCCAACGCGATCGCGTTCTTCACGGGCGACGACGCCGGATTCGTCTCCGGCCAGGTCATGTACGTGGCCGGCGGCCCGCTCAACTGACGGCCGGCGGCGACGGGAACGAGGAGGAGACGAGCATGAGCACGCAGCAGCCGCCGGAACCGTCCGGCAAGGTCGCCCTGGTCACCGGCGCGAGCCGGGGCATCGGCTACGGCATCGCCGAGGCGCTGGTCGCCCGCGGAGACCGGGTCGTCATCACCGGACGCGGCGAGGAGGCCCTCAAGGAGGCCGTGGAACGCCTCGGCGCCGACCGGGTGATCGGCGTCCCCGGCAAGGCCCACGACGAGGCCCACCAGGCCGCCGCCGTCGAGGCGGCGATGGACGCCTTCGGCCGGGTGGACTTCCTGATCAACAACGCCGGTACGAATCCGGTCTTCGGCCCCATCGCGGACCTGGACCTCAATGTGGCGCGCAAGGTCTTCGAGACGAACGTGATCTCCGCGCTCGGCTTCGCCCAGCGGACCTGGCACGCCTGGCAGAAGCAGAACGGCGGGGCGATCGTGAACATCGCCTCGATCGCCGGCGTGTCCGCCTCGCCTTTCATCGGGGCGTACGGAATGAGCAAGGCCGCGATGGTCAATCTGACCCTCCAGCTGGCGCACGAATTCGCGCCGGTCGTGCGGGTCAACGCAATCGCCCCGGCCGTTGTCAAGACGAAATTCGCGCAGGCGCTCTACGAGGGCCGCGAGGCGGAGGCCGCCGCCTCCTATCCGCTCGGCCGGCTCGGCGTGCCGGCGGACATCGGTGGTGCGGCCGCCTTCCTCACCTCCTCCCAGTCGGAGTGGATCACCGGTCAGACGCTCGTCGTCGACGGCGGCATTTTCCTGAACGCCGGAGTCGGGTGACCGATAACCGGACACTTTCCGGAATTCATGTCCGGATTGACACCGGTTCTGCATCGAATGCCTCAAGTGCCCCGTCGGGCTCGAACATTGACCTGACGGGGTGCTGCGGTATCGTCGGCCGACCCATGGCTGAACGAGGAGCGTGCACGTGTTCAACCGGACCAGTCTGCAGGCGGCTGCAGCCCTTGTGTCCATATCCCTGGTGACCGGATGCGGTGTCTTTTCGGACAGTGAATCCACCGGGGATCAGAGACTCGTGATCGGCACGACGAGTTCTCCCTCCACGCTTGATCCAGCCGCGTCCTGGGACAATGCCTGGGAGCTCTTCCGGAACGTCTTCCAGACTCTGGTGAGTTTCCCGACCGGCAGCACGACGCCGCAGTCGGACGCCGCCGACTGCAAGTTCACGGACACCGCCAGCCGGGTCTTCGAGTGCAAGCTCATCGACGGCCTCACGTTCTCCAACGGGCACAAGCTGGACGCCAAGGCCGTGCAGTACTCGATCGAGCGCATCCGCACGATCAACCACAAGGGCGGCCCCAACGGCATGCTCGGGTCCCTCGACAAGATCGAGACCGTCGGCGACCGCACGGTCGTCTTTCGCCTCAACAAGCCGGACGCGACCTTCCCCTTCATCCTCGCCACCCCCGCCATGTCCATCGTGGACCCGGCCGAGTACCCGGCCGACCGGCTCCGTTCGCAGGACGGCAAGGTCGCCGGCTCGGGGCCCTACACCCTCGACGCGTACGCCGAGGGCGAGTCGGCCGAGCTGACGAAGAACCCCACGTACAAGGGGTTCGCCAACCTCAAGAACGGGGGGGTGACCATCAAGTACTTCAAGGAGTCCGAGGCGATGGTCACGGCGCTCCGGAAGAAGGAGATCGACGCCACCTACCGCGGCCTCACCGCCGAGGAGGTCGTCTCCCTCCAGGACGACAGGCCCGAGAACCAGGACCTCCAGCTCGTCGAGTCCACCGGCACCGACATCCGCTACCTGGTCTTCAACGCCCAGGACCCCTCGGTCGCCAAGCTCCCCGTCCGCAAGGCCATCGCCCAGCTCGTCGACCGCGACGAACTGGTCAACCGGGTCTACCAGGGCACCGCCGAACCCCTGTACTCCATGGTGCCCAAGGGCATCGCGGCCCACACCACCAAGTTCTTCGACCGCTTCGGCTCGCCCAGCGTCGAGAAGGCCACCAAGATCCTTCGCGAGGCCGGCATCGACGAGCCCGTCAAGCTGACCTTCTGGTACACCACGGACCGCTACGGCTCCTCGACGGCCGCCGAGTTCAAGGAGCTCAAGCGGCAGCTGGAGGAGTCCGGGCTCTTCGAGGTCACCCTGCACGGCAAGCCCTGGACGGAGTACCAGGCGGCCTACCAGAAGGGCGAGTACCCGGTCTTCGGCCGCGGCTGGTTCCCCGACTTCCCGGACCCGGACAACTTCGTCGCGCCCTTCGTCGGCAAGGAGAACGTCCTCGGCACGCCCTACGTGAGCCCCCGGATCACCGACGTCCTCATCCCCAAGTCCCGCCGCCAGAGCGACCGCGGGACCGTCACGGACGAGTTCGTGGCGGCCCAGGAGATCATGGTCCAGGACGTCCGCCTGCTGCCCCTGTGGCAGGGCAAGCTCTACATCGCGGCCCGCGAGGACATCGGCGGCGGCGAGCGCGCCCTCGACCCGCAGACGGTCATGCAGCTGTGGGAGCTGCACCGCCGGGCCAGCTGGTAGCCGGACGCCGGCGGAGGGACCGCCGGCGGGGGCGCACCGGTGAAGACCTGCGGGGGCCGCTGTCAGTGGCCCCCGGTAGGTTCGGGGACGTAGGCAGGAACGTCCACCGGAGGTTGTGACCGTGACCGACACCAGCATGCTGCCCGAGTCCTGGCGGGGTGTTCTCGGCGAGGAGCTGCAGAAGCCGTACTTCGAGCAGCTCACCGAGTTCGTCGAGGAGGAGCGCGCCAAGGGACCGGTCTTCCCCCCGAAGGACGAGGTGTTCGCCGCCCTCGACGCCACCCCGTACGACAAGGTGAAGGTCCTGATCCTCGGTCAGGACCCCTACCACGGCGAGGGCCAGGGCCACGGCCTCTGCTTCTCCGTCCGTCCCGGCGTGAAGACCCCGCCCTCCCTGCGGAACATCTACAAGGAGATGAACGCCGAGCTCGGCCTGCCGATCCCGGACAACGGCTACCTGATGCCGTGGGCCGAGCAGGGCGTCCTCCTGCTCAACGCCGTGCTGACGGTCCGCTCCGGCGAGGCGAACTCGCACAAGGGCAAGGGCTGGGAGAAGTTCACCGACGCGGTGATCACCGCGGTCGCCTCGCGCCCCGACCCGGCCGTCTTCGTCCTGTGGGGCAACTACGCCCAGAAGAAGCTGCCGCTCATCGACGAGGAGCGGCACGTGGTGGTCAAGGGCGCCCACCCCTCGCCCCTGTCGGCGAAGAAGTTCTTCGGCTCGCGTCCCTTCACCCGGATCAACGAGGCCGTGGCCGCCCAGGGGCACGAGCCGATCGACTGGCGCATCCCCGACCTCGGCTGAGCCTCGGACCGATCCGGGCCGGGGGCGGCTAGCGTCGGCCCTCCCAGTGGTGATCTTGTGGAGGTCGCGGTGACCGAGCAGCAGCAGGTGTCGGACGACGGGGTCATGACCAGGATCGGGCAGGCCCTGATGCTGCTCCACGGCGGCGACCGCGAGGAGGCCCGCAACCGCTTCGGGCTGCTCTGGCAGCAGATCGGCCCGGACGGGGACCCCCTGCACCGCTGCACCCTCGCGCACTACATGGCGGACGCCCAGGACGACCCCGACACCGAGCTGGCCTGGGACCTGCGGGCCCTGAGCGCGGCCGAGGACCTCACGGACGAGCGGCTCGCCGCGCACGACGCGTCGGCCGCGGTCCGGGCGCTGTACCCCTCGCTCCACCTCAACCTGGCCGCCGACTACGCCGAGCTCCACCGGCCCGACGCCGCGCGCGCCCATCTGGACCGGGCCCGCGCGGCGGCGGACCACCTCGACGACGACGGCTACGGGACCGGGGTACGGGCCGCGATCGAGCGCCTGGAGCTGCGGCTGCGGGGGGAGTGACGGGCCGCCGACCGTCCGCGAGCGGCGCCCTGGGGTCCGTACCCCGGCTCACCGGGCGTACGGACCGGGGCAGAACCCCGACCGGTCGCCGCCGGGGTGCGAGACCCCGTACCGCTCGCCGCCGGGGTCCAGGGCTCCGTACCGCTCGCCCAGGGCGCAGACGTCGGAGCGGGAGAGCGGGGGCCGCGCCGGTGGCTCCGCCGCGCGGGGCGGGCCGGGCGGTGCCGACGGGCCGGGCGGCACGGACGGCCCGGACCGGTCCGGGTGGTCCGGCGGACGCGGGTCTTCGCTCCGGGGCGGTGCGGTGCCGGGGCGCGGTGCCTCCGGGAGCCGCGGGGCCGCCGTCCGCCGCCGCTCGGCCGTGGGGGTCGCGCGGGGCGCGGCGGAGGGCGGGGGAGCGGGGAGCGCCGCTTCGAGGGCCTCGCGGGCCGGGCCGTCCACGAGTTGCGGCGCGGCGCCCTTCCCGGGGCGTGCGGACTCCGCCGCCGGAGCGGGGGCGGGCGCCGCCGGCGGCGCGTCCACCGAGACGCAGCCGGTCAGGGCGGCCATCGCCGCCCCTAACAGGATCTTCGCTGTGGTTCGGGTTCCATGCACCCGCGCCACTCTGCTGCTCCGGCGGCGATCTTCGCGCCCCTACCGGCGGGGAATGCCCCGCACGGGTGAGCCGGGGCGTGCCCGGCCTTGACCCGCCCGGCCGCGACCCGCAGGGGCCCCGGCGGGCCCCCGGCGGCTCAGTCGCCGGTCGCGCCGTCGATCCGCTCCCGGATCAGGTCCGCGTGGCCGTTGTGGCGGGCGTACTCCTCGATCATGTGGAGGTAGATCCAGCGCAGGTTGAACTTCTTCCCGCTGCGCTTCTCCCCGGTGCCCAGGTAGTCCAGGTCACGGGTCGCCGCCAGGGCGCGGGCGTGGGCGATCTCGGCCTGCCAGGTGGCGTACGCCTCCTCGTAGGTGTCCCCCTCCACGGTGTGGATGTCCCGGTCGAGGTCCTCCTCCGTCGAGTAGAGCCAGGGGGCCTCCTCGCCGGCCAGGACCTGGCGGAACCAGCCGCGCTCGACCTCGGCCATGTGCCGGACGAGCCCGAGCAGGTTGAGATCCGACGGCGGGGCGGAGGGGGTGCGCAGCTGGGCGTCGTCGAGCCCCTCGCACTTCCTCGCGAGGGTCGCGCGGTGGAAGTCGAGCCACTGCTCCAGGGCTTCGCGCTCGCCCGAGGTGGTGGACGGGGAGACGCGCGGGACGGTTTCGGTCTGTTCGCTGGTCATGCCGGGCATCGTCCCCCACGCCCGGGGGACGAAGCCAGTGAATTCACGCCCGTGCGGTCCCGGCCCGGTCCCCGAGCATGCCGCGCAGCAACTCGTCGATCCCGGTGCGCAGTTCCGCGAGGCCCGGCACGGACGAGTGGAAGGAGCCCGCCGCGCAGGAGAACATCAGCCCCTCGGACCAGGCGATCAGGGAGAGGGCGTGCCGCTCGGGGGCCGTCGAGCCGGCCGCCGCCATCATCGCGGTCAGCGGTCCGTGGAACACCGCTCCCGCCCGGTCGAAGAAGCTCCGCAGCTCGGGGCGGCGGGTGGCCTCCAGGGCCAGTTCGTAGCGGGAGACGAGCAGGGGGCGGTGGTCGGTGAGGTAGCGGTGGAGGGCGAGGGCGAGCGCGTTCACGAGCGCGTCCCCGCCGCTGTCCGGACCGGGCACCTCGCGCGGAGTGAGGACCCGGGACTCCAGCTCGACCTGGCGCCGTACGGCCGTCTCCAGGAGGGCCTGGCGGGTGCGGGCGTGGTTGGACGTGGATCCCTGCGGCAGCCCGGCCCGCTCGTCCACGGCGCGGTGGGTCAGGCCCCGCATCCCCCGTTCGACGAGCAGGTCGAGGGCGGCGTCGCCGATCCGGTCGGCACGCGGGGCGGAGGGATCCGGCGCTGCGGTCATGGAGGACAACCTACTACCGCCCCCTGCACGTCGGACTACACCTGTAGTACGGTCGGGACGTCGGACTCACTACACCTGTAGTCCCGGGGTCCGGCGGTCGCCCGTCCCGAGGGAGCAGCCATGGAACAGCACCGCGCCGACGCGAACGAACCCGACGCGAACGAACCCGGTGCGAACGGACCCGGGGTGAACGGCTCCGACGCGAACGGTCCCGGCGTGGACGACCCCGGCGCACGCCGCACCGACGTGAACGGCGCCGAGGCCCACCGCTTCGACGCGCGCCGCACCGACACGTACCGAACCGGCGCGCGCCGCGCCGTCGTCGTCGGAGCCGGCATCGGAGGGCTCACCGCCGCCGTCGCCCTGCACCGGCGGGGCTGGCGGGTCACCGTCCTGGAACGGTCCGCCGACCTCGCCCCCGTCGGAGCCGGCATCGCCCTCGCGCCCAACGCCCAGCGGGCCCTGGACGTCGTCGGCCTCGGCGACCGGGTCCGCGACCTCTCCGCCTGGCAGGGGGACGGCGGCGTGCGGACCCCCGCCGGCCGCTGGCTCGTCCGTACCGACGCGGCGGCCGCCGCCGCCCGCTTCGGCGGCCCCCTCGTCCTCCTCCACCGCGCCACCCTCGTGGAGATCCTCACCTCCGCCCTCCCGGACGGGACCGTGCGGACCGGCACGGCCGCCGTGGTGACCGACCCGGGGGACGACCGCCGCCCGGCCCGCGTCACGGCCGTGGCCGGGGGAGCGGAGACGGAGTGGGAGGCCGACCTCGTCCTCGCCGCCGACGGCATCCGCTCCGCGACCCGCCGCGCGCTCTTCCCCGGCCACCCCGGCCCCCGCTACTCCGGCCGCACCACCTGGCGGGTCGTCGTCCCCGCCCCCGGGCGCCCCTTCGCGCCGCACGAGACCTGGGGCGCCGGACGGCTGTGGGGCACCCAGCCGCTCAAGGACGGCCGGGTCTACGCGTACGCCATGGCCACCGCCCCCGAGGGCGCCCGCGCGCCCGACGACGAGAAGGCCGAACTCCTGCGCCTCTTCGGGGACTGGCACCACCCGGTGCCCGAGGTCCTCGCCGCCGTCGACCCCGACCGGGTCCTGCGGCACGACGTGCACCACCTGATCACCCCGCTGCCCGCCTACCACCGGGGCAGGGTGGCCCTCCTCGGGGACGCCGCGCACGCGATGACGCCGTCCCTCGGCCAGGGCGGGAACCAGGCCGTCGAGGACGCCGTCGTCCTCGCCCACCACGCGGGCGCCGACGGCGGGTTCACGCCGAGCCGCGCCCTCGCCGCGTACACGGCGGACCGGCTGCCGCGCACCACCGCCGTCGTCCGCAAGGCCGCCCGCACCGGGGCGCTCACGATGCTCTCCGCGCCCCCGGCCGTCGCCCTGCGCTCGGTCCTCGTCGGCGCGGCCGCCCGCCTCGGCCCCGGATTCCTGCTGAAGGGCTTCGACGGCATCGCCGACTGGCGACCGCCCGGCGGCCCGGCCCGCCCCGATCCGTCCCGCGTAAGCTGACCGGCGCGAACGGCCCGTACGAGCGGGGCCGGCGAACGACGACAAGGGAGACCCCGTGAAGGTTGGCTGCATCGGACTCGGCGACATCGCGCAGAAGGCCTACCTCCCCGTCCTCGCCACCCTCCCCGGGGTCGAACTGCACCTGCAGACCCGCACCCCCGCCACCGTGGAGCGGGTCGCCGACACCCTCCACCTGCCCGCCGACCGGCGCCACACCACCCTCGACGGGCTGCTCTCCGCCGGACTCGACGCGGCCTTCGTGCACGCCTCGACCGCCGCGCACGCCGAGATCGCCGAGCGACTTCTCGACGCCGGCGTCCCCACGTACGTCGACAAGCCCCTCGCGTACGAGTACGCCGACTCCGAGCGGATCGTGGAGCTCGCGGAGAAGCGCGCCGTCTCCCTCGCCGTCGGCTTCAACCGGCGCCTCGCCCCGGGCTACGCCCAGTGCCTGGAGCACCCGCGCGACCTGATCGTGCTCCAGAAGAACCGGATCGGGCTGCCCGAGGACCCCCGCACGCTGGTCCTCGACGACTTCATCCACGTCGTCGACACCCTCCGCTTCCTCCTGCCCGGCGAGGTCGAGCACGTCGACGTGCGGGCCCGGGTCCGCGACGGGCTCATGCACCACGTGGTGCTCCAGCTCTCCGGCGACGGGTTCACCGCCATCGGCATGATGAACCGGATGAACGGCTCGACCGAGGAGATCCTGGAGGTCTCGGGCCGGGACACCAAGCGCCAGGTCCTCAACCTCTCCGACGTGGTCGACCACAAGGGCCAGCCGACCGTCCGCCGACGCGGCGACTGGGTGCCCGTGGCCCGGCAGCGCGGCATCGAGCAGGCGGTGCTCGCCTTCCTCGACGCGGTACGCGAGGGCCGGGTGCTCAGCGCGCGCGACGCCCTGCTGACCCACGAGCTGTGCGAACGCGTCGTACGGGAGTCCCTGGCCCAGGCGTCCTGACGGCCGTCCTGGCGCACGGGCGGCACCGGATCTCCGGCCGTAGCGGACCCGGGGCCACTCGTAGCCGGCGGACAGCGTCCGCCGGAGCCGCGGAAGCACCGCCCCGGCCGGCGGGCCGATCCGGCCGAGGACGTCGGCCGCCTCATGGCTGCGACGGCCGTCGGCAGATCGTGCAGCCGGGGCACGACGTCCCCGGGGTCGCCTTCGATCTCCCACGGCGCGGCCGTGGCGGCCGTGCGGAGGCCGACGTCCCCCGCGCCGGCCGGAGGGCGGACCGCCTCCAGGGCCGATACGGCCGTGGCGCCGAAGGGGCCGAGCGCGTCCAGGGCGGCCGCGGCGATCCGCCGCCGTTCCTCGGTCCCGCCCTCGGCCGGCAGGCGGCCGTCCGGTGTCTCCCTCGTGCGGTCGCCGTCGTCGAGGAACAGGCCGAGGCCCTCGATCGCCGCGCGGCGCACGGACGGCGCCGGGTCCGCCGCGTGGCGGACGAAGACGTCGGCGTTCTCGCGCATCAGCGCCACGCCGTCCGCGTGGGCCGTGGACTCGGTACCGTCCGGCGTGAAGCAGGCGCCGTCGGTGCCGCGGTCCATGGACGCGCGTCCGACGCCGACCAGGAGTTCGACGATCGACGCGCGGTCGGGGATCGCGGGATCCTGCGCCATGGCGAACAGGAACGGCAGGCTCGCCGCGGCCCATCGGGGCACGGACCCGGCAGCCGACGGCCGGGACGTTCGCGCCTGCGGTTCGGTCGAACCGGTGACGCCGGGACCGCGGATCGCGCCGGCGGCGAGGACCGGAGGTCCCGCCATGCGGGGAGTGGGGGACGATCAGCCGGCCGACTCACCCGCGTGCGGGCTCAGGACGTCCGTGCCGACCAGGACGAACAGCAGGATGCCGAGCAGGATCCGGTAGATCACGAAGGGCATGAAGGACTTCGTGGTGATGAACTTCATGAACCAGGCGATGACGGCGTATCCCACCGCGAAGGCGACGATCGTCGCGAAGATCGTCGGGCCCCAGGAGACGTGCCCCTCGCCCGCGTCCTTCAATTCGTACGCGCCCGAGGCGAGGACCGCCGGGATCGCGAGGAGGAAGGAGTAACGGGCCGCCGCCTCGCGGGTGTAGCCCATGAGCAGGCCGCCGGAGATCGTCGCGCCCGAGCGGGAGACGCCGGGGATCAGGGCCATCGCCTGGCAGACGCCGTAGATCAGGCCGTCCCGCACGCCGAGGTCCTTGAGCGTCTTGCGCTCGCGGATCGCCCGGTGGCGGCCGCCGACCTCGTCCCGGGCGGCCAGCCGGTCCGCGACGCCCAGGACGACGCCCATGACGATCAGGGTGGTGGCGATGAGGCGCAGGTCCCGGAAGGGGCCCTCGATCTGGTCCTTGAGCGTGATGCCGAGGACGCCGATCGGGATCGAGCCGACGATCACCAGCCAGCCCATCTGGGCGTCGTGGTCCGACCGCATCGACTTGTCGGTGAGGGAGCGGAACCAGGCCGAGACGATCCGGGCGATGTCCTTGCGGAAGTAGATCAGGACCGCCGTCTCCGTGCCGATCTGGGTGATCGCCGTGAACGCCGCCCCCGGATCGTGCCAGCCGGCGAACGCCGCCGTGAGGCGCAGGTGCGCACTGGAGGAGATGGGGAGGAACTCCGTCAGCCCCTGGACGAGTCCCAGGATGAACGATTCGAACCAACTCATGGGGCCAGGGCCGTCCCGTTATGTACGTGTGTGGTCAGAAGGTCGTGCGCAGCGTACCGTCCCGAGGTGAAGAATCCCCCGACACGGGATGTACGCGAGGTAGCGCCCGCCGTATCTCCCGGGAGGCCTCCGGCAGACCTCAGCGGGCGCCGGCCACCGGTTCCGGTTCCGGCGTGGCGTCCCGCACCGGGGCGGGGGACCGCAGGCCGTGCCGCTTGCGCCAGGCCACCACCGCGGCGCAGAGCCCCGACAGGACGATGAAGCCCGCGGAGAAGAGGAAGGCCGGCGAGCCCGGCGAACCGGCCTGGGCGCCCGCCACCACGTACGCCGCCGTGTTCGGGACCGTGCCGACCCCCGTCGCCAGGAGGAACGGCACGTACTTCATCCGGGAGACCGCCGCGCAGTAGTTGGCCGCCGCGAACGGCACTCCGGGGAACAGCCGGATCGCCAGCATCGAACGGAACCCGTGCCGGCTCAGCTGCCCGTCCGCCGCCGTGAGGAGGCGGCCCCGCAGCAGCGGCCGCAGCGCGTCCTGCCCCAGGTACCGGCCGAGGGTGAACGAGATCCCGGCACCGAGGACCGTCCCCGCGACCGCCCCCGTCAGACCGGCGGCCGAGCCGAAGAGCGCGCCCGCCGCCAGGTTCAGGACCGGGCGCGGTACGAAGGCCGCCGTGCACACCCCGTACGCCAGGGCGAACAGCAGCACCGCGCCCGCGCCGCCCGCCCGCGGCGGCCAGCCCGAGGCCAGCAGGCGCTGCGGCTCGTAGAGCACCACGAGGGAGGCCGCCGTGAGCAGCAGCAGAACGAGCAGTGAGAGCCGCGAGCGGGGGGCGAGGAGGGCCCGGGAGCAGCGGGCGGCGAGGGAGCCCGGCGGCCGGGGGACGGGAGCGAGCATCCGGGGAGAGTAGCGGACACGGGTGTAGGGGCGCCGTAATGTGCGTCATGTCCGTCCGGGGCGGGTTTCCGGGACGCGCCGTGAGCGGAGGCCCCCTCGCGACGACCGGCCTTGCGATCCCGCGCCCGGAGGGGTTGTGTGACGACCGACCCCGCGATCCCGCGCCCGGAGGGGCTTTGTGACGACCGACCCTGCGATCCCTGTGACCACCGGACCCGCGGCCCCGCGCCCGGAGCGGCTCTGCGACCGCCGGCCCCGCGTCCGGAGGGGCCCGACGGCGGTCGATTCCGTCCCCGTGTCCGGAGGAACCCCATGACGACCCGCCCCCTGCCCGGAGAAGTCCCCGACAGCGTCCTCGCCGACGTCGTCCTGGAGCGGCTCACCACCCTCTACCCGGCCGCCGGGAACCCCTTCCGGGCGCAGGAGATGGTCGCGTACATGAAGGGCGTCGCGCCCTTCCTCGGGGTGCGGACGCCCGAGCGCCGGACCTTGTCCCGGGCCGTTCTCGACGGCACCCCGCGCCCCGACGAGGACGACTGCGCCGCGATCGCCCTGCGCTGCTTCGCGCTGCCCGAGCGCGAGTACCACTACTTCGCCGTCGACTACCTCCGCCGCCACGTGCGCCGCTGCTCCTCCGCCTTCCTGCCCGTCGCCCGCCGCCTCGTCACCACCGTCTCCTGGTGGGACACCGTCGACCACCTCGCCGCCCACGTCGTCGGCGGCCTGGTCGCCGCCGACCCCGCCCTCGCCCCCGAGATGGACGCGTGGATCGACGACGAGGACCTGTGGGTCGCGCGCACCGCCCTCCTCCACCAGCTCCGCTTCAAGGGGGACACCGACGCGGACCGCCTCTTCGACCACTGCCTGCGCCGCGCCGGCCACCCCGACTTCTTCATCCGCAAGGCGATCGGCTGGAGCCTGCGCGAGTACGCCAGGACCGCCCCCGCCGAGGTCCGCGCCTTCGTCGCCGCCCACGGCCCCCGGCTCTCGCCCCTCTCCGTCCGCGAGGCCCTCAAGAACCTGGCCCCGCCCGAGGGCCCTCCCAACCGCCGCGCCAGAATGGGCACATGACGCAGCAGACGGAGAAGCGGACGGCACTGGTGCTGGGCGCGGGCGGCATGACCGGGGCCGCCTGGGAGACCGGAGTGCTGCGGGGCCTCCTCGACGCCGGACTCGACGTGACCGGGGCCGACCTCGTCGTGGGCAGCTCCGCCGGCGCGGTCGTCGGGGCGAGGCTCGGCACGGCCGGACCCGACGCGCTGTACGAGCGGGAGCTCGGCGGCGAGGACACGGAGCCCGCCGCGCGGCTCGGGGTCCCCACGCTCCTCCGGTACGCCGTCGCCGTCCTGCGCTCCCGCTCCCCGGAGGAGTACGGACGCAGGATCGGTCGGCTCGCCCTCGGGGCCCGCACGGTGGACGAGGCGGCCCGCCGCGAGACCGTGGTCCGGCGGCTCGGACCGGCCACGGACTGGCCCGGCCGCCCGCTGCTCGTCACCGCCGTCGACGCCGCCACCGGCGAGCTCGTCACCCACGACGCGAACAGCGGCGTCCCGCTGGCCGACGCCGTCACCGCGAGCTGCGCCGTCCCCGGCCTCTGGCCCCCGGCCACCGTCGGCGGGCGCCGGCTGATCGACGGCGGCATCCACTCCACGGCCAACGCCCACCTCGCCGCCGGGTACGAGCGGGTCCTGGTCGTCGCCCCCGACGGACGCGGGAGCAAGGTGGTGCCCTCGCCGGACCGGCAGGGCGCCGAGCTCGCCGCCGCGGGGGCCCGCGTCGAGGTGATCACCCCCGACGCCGACTCCCGCGCGTCCTTCGGACGCGACGTGCTCGACCCCGCCCACCGGGCCGCCGCGGCCCGCGCCGGACGCGTCCAGGCCGCCCGCCACGCGGAGGCCGTCGCCGCCGTCTGGAAGGGCTGACCCCGGCCCTTCCCGCGGGGCCGGCCGGCACCCGGACCGAACGATCCCCCTCCACGAGGCCCGGCCTCTCCCCCGAGCCGGTCCCGCCGACGTGCCCGGCGAGGCCCTCGCCCTCCACGTCCACGTTCGGCAGGACCCGGTCCAGCC
>NZ_JNXJ01000044.1:0-55445 GCF_000716625.1 Streptomyces bikiniensis
GCCGTTGGGGGTGAGCGGCAGCCGGTCGAGGACGGTGACGTGGGTGGGGACGAGGTGGTCGGGGAGGCGATCGGCGACGTACCGGCGGATCTCGTCCGGCGAGGTAGTGCCGCCGGTGACGAGGTAGGCGGCGAGTCGTTCCTCGTGGACGGTGACGACGGCCTGGGTGACGGCGGGGTGGGTGAGCAGGGCGGTTTCGGTCTCGCCGGGTTCGACACGGAAGCCGCGGATCTTGATCTGGTCGTCGGCCCGGCCCTCGTAGACCAGCCGCCCCTCCCGGTCGAAGCGGGCGAGGTCACCGGTCCGGTACAGCCGTCCGCCCTTGCCGCCGAGCAGGTCGGGTACGAAGCGGCTGGCTGTCAGGTCGGAGCGTCCGAGGTAGCCGTGGGCCAGGCCCTCCCCCGCGAGGTACAGCTCGCCGGTGACGCCGGGCGGGCACAGGTTCAGCCAGGGGTCCAGGACGTAGGCGCCCTTGTTGAGGAGCGGGACGCCGATGGGGACGGGAAGGCTCGGATCGACGCCGGGCGCCATGAGGTGGGTGGTGGTGAAGCCCATGGACTCGGCCGGCCCGTACCCGTTGACCACGGTGATCCCGGGCCGCTGCGCCTGCAGCTTCTGGACGTGGGCGCTGAACGCGTCCCACGACACCGGCGAGCACTGCAGGAACACCTCGCCCGGACCGAACCGCCCGTACGACTGCCCGCTCACCGTCCTCCGAGGTGTCGGCCGGAAAGGCCGCCAAGTCGTCGTGGGCCGGGAACAGGACCGTCGGCCATGCGCCTTCCACGCGTGCGGCGTGGGCGGGGACGGTGAGGAGAAGGGAGATGCCCGCGTTCTCCGCCGCCGAACGCAGCCGCTCGTCGGGGAAGTCGGGGTCGAGCAGCGTGTACGCCGCTCCCGCCTTCACCACCGCCAGCACCGCCACCGCGAAGTCCGCACCACGGTCGAGCAGCACCCCCGCCAGATCACCCCGGCCCAGGCCGTGGGCCCTCAGCAGATGCGCCAGCCGGTTCGCAGAGGCGTCGAGCTCGGCGTACGAGACCCTCCGCTCACCGTCCACCAAAGCCGTCCGCTCCGCGAACCGGGCCGCCGCCTCCTCGAACCGCACCACCAACGAGGCGTCACCGGTCTCGGCGACGGAACCGGCCCAGGGCCCGGTGAGCAACGCGCGCTCCCCGGGCGTGAGGACGTCCAGGGCCGAGAGGCGTGTGCCGGGGTCGTCGAGGACCTGGTGGCATACCCGGCCGAGGAGGGAGGTCATCCGACGCACGGTCTCCGCGTCGAACACGTCGGCGGCGAAGAGGACAGTGGCGGACAGCTCGGCGCCGTCCTCGGAGCGGAGGAAGAACTCCAGGTCGAACTTGGCGGATCCGTTGCCCCGCTTCTCCACCGTCCCGAACACGGGGGCCGCGCCGGCGGGGGTGCCAGAGGCGGCCTCCAGCGTCAGGCAGATCTGGAAGAGGGGGTGCCGAGCGAGCGACCGGGCCGGGTTGACGGCCTCCAGGACCAGGTCGAACGGCGCCTCCTGATGCGCGAACGCGTCCAGGTCGGCCGTACGCACGCGGCCGAGGAGGTCCCGGAAGGTCGGATCACCCGCACTGTCCGTCCGCAGCACCAACGTGTTCACGAAGAACCCCACCCCCGATGCGAGGCCCGAGCCGGACGCGGGCGGTCGAGCGTCAGACCGTGCTCCTCCGGAAGACCGGCCAACGCCTCCCGCCAATAAGCGAGTTCACGACCGAGGAGAGAGCCCGGATCGTCGGCCGCCCCGAGGACGCGCCGCTGCCAGACCGCGTAATCCGCGTACCGCACCGCCGGCGGATCCAGCACCTCACCCGCATAAGCACGCTCCAGATCCGTGAAGAAGGCGTCGTGGGAAAGCCCGTCCGTCGCGACGTGATGGAACACGAGCGACAACACCCCCGAACCGTCGGGGCGTTCGAAGAGCCGGGCACGGATCGGAAGGTCGGCCCCCAGGTCGAAGACCCGGCCGGCGGCCTCGTCCAGGGCCGCGTCCAGCTCGGCGTCGGACGTGACGGCGACGTGCTCCAGCGTGAGGCGGGCCCGCTCGGCGGGGCGCACGCGCTGGTACGGCTCGCCGTCGACGGCCTCGAAGACGGTGCGCAGCGGGGCGTGCCTCTCGATCACGGCGCCGAGGGCGGACTCCAGGGCGTCGGCGTCGATACCGCGCTCCAGCCGGACCACCATCGGCACGTTGTACGCCGCGCTGCCCCCGTCCAGCTGGGAAAGCAGCCACAGCCGCCGCTGCGCGAACGACGCCGGCGGCAACCCGCCCTCCGCCTCCCCCGCGACCAGCGGGAGGAGCTCCGCGACCGGGGCGCCGCCGCGCCCGGCGATCAGCTCGGCGAGACCGGCGACCGTGGGCCGCTCGAAGACGTCGCGGATGGTCAGGCGGGTGCCGAGCAGTTCGGCGATGCGGTTGGTGAGGCGGGCGGCGAGGAGGGAGTGCCCGCCGAGGGCGAAGAAGCTGTCGTCGATGCCGACCTCCGCCGTGTCCAGGGTGAGCGCGAAGAGGGCGACGAGGGTCGCCTCGGTGCGGTCGCGCGGGGCACGCCGGGCGGCGGAGGAGGAGGTGTCCGGGGCGGGGAGGGCACGCTTGTCGATCTTGCCGTTGGGGGTGACGGGAAGGCGGTCGAGGACGGTGACGTAGGTGGGGACGAGGTGGTCGGGCAGGCGATCGGCGACGTACCGGCGGAACGCCTCCGGGTCGGGGTGGGCGTCGGCGTGCGCGGCCGTGCCGAGGGCGGTGTCCGGGCGGGCGCCGCCGTCCGTGTCGGGGGCGGTGGGGCCGGAGTCGAGGACGAGGTACGCGGCCAGGCGCTGCTGGTGGACGGTGACGACGGCCCGGATGACGGCGGGGTGGGTGAGGAGCGCGGCCTGGGTCTCGCCGGGTTCGACGCGGAAGCCGCGGATCTTGATCTGGTCGTCGGCCCGGCCCTCGTAGACGAGGCGGCCTCCGGCGTCGAAGTGGACGAGGTCGCCGGTGCGGTACAGCCGTCCGCCGGCGGGGCCGAAGGGGTCGGGCACGAACCTGGACGCCGTGAGGTCCGGTCGTCCGAGGTAGCCGTGGGCCAGGCCCTCGCCGCCGACGTACAGCTCGCCGGTGACGCCGGGCGGGCAGAGGTTGAGGTACGGGTCGAGGACGTAGGCGGGCTTGTTGACGAGCGGGGCTCCGACGGGGACGACCTCGTGCGGCGCCCCGGCGGGCTCGACGGCGTGCGTGGTGGCGAAGATCATCACCTCGGCGGGGCCGTACCCGTTGAGGACGGTGATGCCGGGCTTGAGCCGCTGGAGCTTGTGGACGTGGGCCGGGGAGGCGGCCTCGCCGACGGTGAAGGCGGTGGTGACGGTCTCGAAGGCCTCGGGGTGCTCGTCGGTCAGGTAGTTGAAGAGCGTCGCGGAGAGCAGGAGCGTGGTGACGCCGTGGCGACGGGCGAGCTCGGCGACGAGGGCGGGTTCGGGCTTCTGGCCGGGCTGGAGGACGGCGGTGCCGCCGTGCAGGAGGGCGCCCCAGAACTCCAGGCTGAACGCGTCCCAGGAGACCGGCGAGCTCTGGAGCCAGACCTGGTCGGTGCCGGTGGGGAGACAGGGCTGGCCGAGGAGGGTGGCGACCAGGTTGCGGTGCGAGGACAGGATCGCCTTGGGGCGGCCGGTCGATCCCGAGGTGAACATGAGGCAGGCGGGGTCGTCGGGGCTGATGCGGACGCCCGGACCGGGTTCGGTGTCGGGGCCGGGCCGCGCGTCCGGGGCGGCGGCCGCGTCGGCGCCGGCGGGGTCCGTGTGGGTGGTCCAGGTACCCGTGAGGCGGTCCGCGAGGCCGGGGCGGGTGACGAGGTGGGTGATGCCGGCGTCGGCGGCGGCCGAGCGGAGGCGCTCGTCGGGGAAGTCGGGGTCCAGGAGGACGTGGGCGGCGCCCGTCTTGAGGACGGCGATGAGAGCGACGGAGAAGGGGACGCCGCGCTCCAGGAGGACGCCGGCGAGCTGCCCACGGCCCAGGCCCCGGTCGGCGAGACGACGGGCGAGCCGGTTCGCGGCGGCGTCGAGCGCGGCGTACGTGACGGCACCGTCCGCGTCGACGAGGGCGGTGCGGTCCGGGTGGAGCCGTACCCGCTCCTCGAAGCGGGCGACCAGGGTCGTCTCGGTGGGCACCGCGACCGGTCCCGCCCAGTCACGGGTGAGGAGGGTGCGCTCCTCGGGGCGGAGGACGTCCAGGTCGGCGACCCGGCGGACGCCGGGGGCCTCCTCCGCGGCGAGGACGGCGGTGACGAAGGCGGCGAAGCGGTCCTGGTGGGTCGCGGTGAGGACGGGGGCGACGCCCTCGACGGGGGTGTCGAAGTCGATGCGGAGGCCGTGGGCGGCGCCGAGGTCGAGGACGGCGACGTTCAAATCGTCGACCGGGCCGTTGGAGACGTTGTGGTTGACCGTGGGGTGGCCGCCGACGGTCAGGTCGGCGTGGAAGCCCATGATGTTGAGGACGGGCGAGGCGAGCCGGCGGTCCGCGCCGGCGTCCCGGCGGAGGTCCTCGTAGCGGGTCCGCTGGTGGCGCAGCCCGTGCTTGACCGCGGCGGCCGTGGCGCGCAGCAGCTCGCCGAAGGTGTCGTCGGGGCGGATACGCAGCCGGAGCGGGACGATGTTGGACGCCATGCCGGGGGTGTTGCGGGCGGCACGGGTGGTGCGGCCGGTGACCGGGAGGGCGAGGACGAGTTCGTCGCGGGCGGTGACGCGGTGCAGGTAGACGCCGAACAGGGCGATGAGGAAGACGGACCAGTTCACCCGCTCGGCGCGGGCGGCGGTGCGGAGGCGTTCCGCGTCGGCGGCGCTCACGCGGACGCTGCGGCGGGAGAACGGCAGGGCGCCGTGGGCGGCGGGCGCGCGGTCGCGGCCCCTGACGAGTCCGGTGGGGGCGTCGGGGGCGCCGGCGAGGTGGTCGCGCCAGGCGGCGAGGTCGGCGGCCGCGTCGGCGGAGGAGCGGTAGGCGGCGTCCTCCGCGAGGAGTTCGGCGAGGGAGCCGAACGGGGAGTCGCCCCAGGGCTCGCCGGCGACGGCCCGCTCGTACAGTTCGACGAGCCGGGCGAGGGCCATGGCGACGCCGACGCCGTCGACGACCAGGTGGTGGAAGCCGTAGAAGTAGAAGAAGCGGTCCTCGGCCAGCTTGACGAGCGCGCAGCGGACGGGGGCCTCGCCGGTGAGGTCGAAGGGCGCGCCGATGAGGCCGTCGATCAGCCGCCAGGCGGCCGCCTCCGGGTCGTCCGCGGCGCTGACGTCGTGGAACGGCAGCGTGCGGTCGCCCGCGTCGGGGTCGAGCAGCTGCCGGACCTCCTCGCCGTCCTCCTCGAAGCCCCGGATCCGCAGGAAGTCGGCCTCGTCGACCAGCCGCCGCCAGGCGGCCGCCATGAGCTCCGGGTCGACCGGGCCGTTGATCTCCCGGCACTCGCCGACGTTGTACTTGACGCCGGTCGGGTCCAGGAGGTGGGCCGTCCAGATGTCCCGCTGGGCCACCGAGAGCGGCAGCCGCACGGCGGCCGGTGCGGGTGCGACGGGCGTGTCGAACGGCATGAAGGCTCCTGTGGGGTCACGTCGGGCGGGGGTGCCGACGGCACCGGATGCGTACGGGGTCGGCCGGGGGGGCCGGGCGGGAGCGGGTCGGCGGGGGCCGCCCGGCGGATCGGGGTGGATCGGCGTGGATCGGCGTGGAGCTGGGTCGGTCGGGGTCGGGCGGGATCCTTCGGGCGGATCGCAGTCCCGGGCGGTGGAGCGGCCCGGCGGACCCGCCCGGGGATCTCCGGGCGGGTCCGGCCGGGTTCCGTCCGGCCGGCCGGTCGGCTCGTGGCGATCGGCCGGCAGTGGCCATACAACCCGTCCGCGGGTGCCCGGAGCGGCAGTTGCTCCGGCGGTAAGGCAGCGGATCGGCGGCGCTGCGGCAGTCAGGCGGCAGCGGAGGCGGCGACGGCGGCCGGGGCGGTGGGGGCGGCGGCCGGGGCGGCGGGGGCGGGTGCCGGTGAGCCGGACCACCTCGTCCAGGTCGAAGTCGGCGTCTTCCGCGGCGCACAGCCGGGCGACGAGGTCCCGGGGGCCGGCCGGCAGGCCGTCGAGGGCACGGACGACGCCGTCGCGGAGGTGCGAGCCGGAGGTGCCGTCGGAGAGGTGGTCCAGGAGCGGGGCCGGGTCCGTCTCGACGATGCCCCGGAGGGTGGGCAGGTCGCAGACGGTGAGCCAGGACGCGGCAGCGGCGAGGGCGAGGGGGTGCCCGTCGAGCCCGTGCGCGACGCGGGCGACGTCGCCGAGGCTCCGCTCGTCCGCGACGATGTCGGGCCGCGCACGGCGGATCCGGCTGAGGAGGAACCGTACGGCGGGCGCGTCGGCGGACGGCGTGCCGTCGGGGCGCGGGGCGTCCAGCGGCGCGAGGAGGAAGAGGCGCTCGCCGGGCACGTCCCAGGGGGCGTCGGCGGTGACGAGGACGCGGAGACCGGGCAGTTCGCGCAGCAGCCTGCTCAGCCGGGCGAAGTCGAGGCGCGCGCAGTCCGCCCCGTCGAGGACGAGGAGCGCGTCGCGGTCCCCGAGGGCGGCGAGCAGTTCCGCGGGCGGCTGCGCGTCCCGGCCGCCGAAGCCGTACGGGGTGTCGGCGGCGGCCTCGGGACCGTGGAGGTGCTGCGTACCGGACTCCGTCGCGTGCGGAGGGGCGGCGGGGCGGTCCGGGAGGCGCAGGTGGGCGGCGCAGGTGGTGGCGAGGGCGGCGAGCGGGTCGCCGTCGTGGGGCAGGCAGTCGGAGGCCGCGCCGGGGGCGGTGTGCCAGAGGACGGGGAGGCCGGCGTCGTGGAGGCGGGCGGCGGTCTCCAGGGCGAGCCTGGTCTTGCCGACGCCGCTGAGTCCGACCACGGTGATCAGGCGCTCGGCGCCGGAGCGCAGTTCCTCGGCGAGGACGGTGGCCTCGGCCTGCCGGCCGATCATCGGGTGCAGCGGGACGGGGGGCGCGCACCGTTCCAGGAGCTGGTGGCGGCCGGCTCCGCCCTGGGGGCCCCGTCTCGCCGCGTCTTCGAGGGCGGCGCGGGCGCGGGGGCCGAGGCGGAGGCCGTCGGCTATCAGCCGGACGGTGTCGGCGCGGGGCCGGAGGGCCTTCCCCTTCTCCAGGTCGCGGATGGCGCGGACGCTGATGGTGGAGAAATCCGCGAGTTCGCGCTGGGTGAGCCCGATGCGGAGGCGGTGTCCGCGGATGAGGGCGCCGATCGCGGCGGTGGCCGTCGACGTGCCCTCGGGGGAGAGACCTGTCGTCATGGAGTGCTCCCGCTGGTCAGGTGGGGGCGGGACCGGGCGCCCGGCCTGGTCGGGGCCGGAGGCGGCGGCTCCTCGCCGTCTTCTGGCACCAGGTTCCGGGGGGCGCCTATCGACGGGGCATCGCGTCACTAACCGTGCCGGGGGCGTCCGGAAGGGGTCACGGAGATAGCGGTGAAAGGCCGTCCGGCGGTCCGTGATAGCGGTCCGCGTCCCGGTGCGGGCGGAGGCGGTGCGGTGATAGCGAGGCGATAGGGCAGCGGGCGGTGCGGTGAATCCGCCCCTTCGTAGCTTGGTGTCCAGAAGGAAACGACAGCCCCGGACGAAGCCCGGAAGGGACCCGCGAAGGGCCCGCACGGAACACGAGACGAGACGGAGAGTCCCATGCAGAAGAAGACCGCCGCCGCCCGCACCGCCCTCCGCGCCGCCGTCACCACCGCCCTGGTCGTCCTGGTGACCGGCTTCGGCCTCCAGACGAGCTGGGCCGACGACCCGGCCCCGGCCACCGGCACCCCGGCCACGTCCTCCGCCCCCGCCCCGACCCCCAGCCCCACCACCGACAACAACCCCTGGGACTGACGTCCCCGCGGTCCCGGACCGTCCGTCCCGGACCATCCCGGACCGGAAGCGCGGCGCGACCCGACGCGCCGCCCGCGGCCTCCGCGGTCGAGACGTTCCAGGCGCCACCCCCGCTCGACCCCACTCCCCCTCGGGCAGGGTCGTGAGCACGTCCCGGCGCACCCCCGCGACACGCCCGCGCGTCAGACCCGACGCCCGGAATCCCGTCGGCCACCGATCCCGCCCCGAGGTCCCGCAGGCATCGGCCCGCACGCTCCCGTTCCCGTCACGGGCACCGGCCCACGGCGCTCCCCGCCCGGCACTCCGCCGGGCCCGTCCGCCCCGCCGACCTCCACGCGGAGGCGTTCAGCGGGCGCCGAGCAGCCGCTCCGCCTCCGCGAGTTCCCGTGTCATCCGCCGCTCGCGGAACACCTCGACCGCCGGCACCAGCAGTTCCCGCGAACGTCCCGGCTCGTCCGTCAGCAGCCGCGCGAGGTCCAGGCGCGCCAGCGCGCCACCGCTGAAATCCATGACCTGCTCCCGCGAGGAGACCGCGCGGTCGTAGAAGTCGCGGGCCCGGTCCGGCCGCCCCATCATGGCGAAGGCGTGGCCGAGGTCGCGCAGCAGGTGTCCTTCGCCGATGACGTCGCCCGAGTCCCGGCAGAGTTCGAGCACCTCCGTGAAGGTGAGGACCGCGAGGTCGGTCCTGCCCTGTTCGAGGAGGACCTGGCCGACCCGTCGCAGGGTGCGGGCCCGGCCGCCGGCGTAGCCGATGCCCTCGTAGATGTCGAGCGCTTCGTCGAGCTGCTTCTGGGCGAGGTCGGTCTCGCCCTGCCTCATGCGGATGTGGGCGCTCTGGGTGAGGACGATGGCGCGCCCGACGACGTCGCCGGCGCGTTCGAAGTCCGCGAGGGACCGGCGGTACAGCTCCAGGGCGGCCGCGTCGTCCCCGTTGGTCCGGGCGATCAGGGCCATGTCACGACGGCAGAGCGCCTCGCCCATCGGCTCGTCGAGGGCCTGGAAGACGTCGAGGGCGGAGTTGAGCGACTGCCGGGCGGTGTCGTACTGGTTGCGGCTCATGTAGAGGGAGCCGAGGGAGGCGCGGATCGCGGCGGTCCCGCGGAGGTTGCCGGCCTTGCGGACGGCGGCGAGCGCGGTGAGGTGGGTCGACTCCCACAGGTCGTAGTGGCCGCGCACCTCGAAGAGGGTGACGAGCGAGGTCGCGAGGTCCCAGCTGAGGTCGTGCAGACCCTCTTCGGTGGCGTGCCCGACCATGCCGCAGAGCGCGGCCTGTTCGGCGTCGAGCCAGGCGAGCGGGTCGGCGAGGGCGTCGTCGGTGTACGGGGACGGCGGCCGCCAGCGCGGCGCGGTGCCGTGCAGCACGGTGAAGTCACCTCCGTACACCCTGCGGTGGGCCTCCTCGACGAGGTGCATCCAGCCGCCGGCCATGCGGGCGAAGGCGGCGTGGCGGACCTCCGGCGGGTGCTGCGCGGCGAGCCGCTCGCGAGCGTAGACGCGGATGATCTCGTGGAAGCGGTAGCGGAAGCCGCCGCTGGGCTCGACGCCGGCGACGTCGAGCATCTGCACGTCGACCAGCGGTTCCATCAGGTCGGACGGGAAGAGGCGGTGGTCGTCGAGGAGCGCGCCGGCGAGCCAGCTCGGGAACGTCGGCGCCTGCGCCATGCTGAGCAGCCGCAGCAGCCCCCCGTCCTCGGGGGCGAGTCCTTCGTAGGTGAGGGAGAGGCTGGCGCGCATGGTCATCTCGCCGTGGGCGAGCTCGTCGAGCCGGTGCCGCTCGTTGGCGAGCCGCTGCACCATGGAGGCGAGGGTCCAGTGCGGGCGGGCGGCGAGGCGGGCGGCGACGATCCGGAGGGCGAGCGGCAGGCGGCCGACGGTGCGGACCAGTGCCTCGGCGGCGGCGGCCTCGGCGGCGACCCGGTCGCCGCCGACGATGCGGGCGAGGAGTTCGAGGGCCCGGTCCTCGTCGAGGACGTCGAGCTCGACGCGGTGGGCGCCGGGGAGCGCGGTGAGGCGGGCGCGGCTGGTGACGAGGACGGCACAACCGCGGCTGCCGGGCAGCAGGGGGAGGACCTGGCCCTCGCCGGCGGCGTCGTCGAGGACGACGAGGACGCGCCGCGTGGAGAGGCGGGTCCGGTACATCTCGGCGCGCTCGTCGAGGGATTCGGGGATGAGCTGGCCGGGGATCCCGAGGGCTCGGAGGAAGCGGCCGAGGACCTCCGCGGGGGTGGCCGGGGCGGCGGTGGTGCCGCGCAGGTCGCAGTAGAGCTGCCCGTCGGGGAAGCCTGTCTCGGCGAGGGCGTGGGCGACGTGGACGGCCAGGGTCGACTTGCCGGTTCCGGGCTTGCCGGTGATGGCGGCGAGGCCGACGGTGCCGCGTCCGTCGCCGCCTGTGAGGGCCTTCTCCAGGGTGCCGAGCCGCTGCCCGTCGGCGACGAAGTCGGCGATGTCGGCGGGGAGCTGATGGGGAACGGTCTCGTGGCGAATCGATTCAGCAGTGGGCGCGGGCGACGCCGCGTCGAGTGCGGCGGGGTCCCCGTCCGGCGCCTCGGGGCCGGGCGCGGTGGCGCCCCGTGCGAACGGCGGGGCGGGGCGCGCCGCGGTGGGCGGCGGAAGCTCGCCCGCGAGGATGGCGGCCTCGAGGTCGCGCAGTTCGCGGCCGGGTTCGAGCCCGAGCTCCTCCGCGAGGTAGCGGCGGGCGGTCCGGAAGGCTTCCAGGGCCTCGGCCTGCCGGCCGGACCAGTAGAGGGCCTGGATGAGCTGACCGTGCAGCTTCTCCCGCAGGGGGTGCTCGCGGGTGAGCCGCTGGAGTTCCCCCACGAGCCGGTCGTGGTGGCCGAGTTCGAGTTCGAGCCGGGTGCGGAGCTCCACGGCGGCCAGGCGCTCCTCGTTGAGCTGCCGGGCCGCGTTGGCGAGCGGGCCGCTGTCGAGTCCGGTGAGGCAGTCGCCCTGCCAGAGCGTGACCGCGGATCTCAGGAGCCGAACCGCCTCCTCGCGGTCGCCGCCCTCGCCGAGCGAGCGGGCGCGCTGCACCAGACCCGTAAAGAGGGCGGCGTCGACGTTGCCGGCCCCGGTGTGGAGCACGTACCCGGGCGGTCGGGTCGTGAGGGTGACCTCGCCGTCCGCGCCGACGAGCAGCTTCCGCAGCCGGGAGACGCAGATCTGCACCTGCGTCCTGGCGGTCTCCGGCGGATTGTCCTCCCAGATGAGGTCGACCAACTGGCTGGTGCTCACGACCCTGTTGGTCTCCAGGAGGAGCGCGGCGAGGATCACCTCCTGCCGGCCGGGAGGCACGCGCAGCGGCCCGGCGGTGCCCTGCACCTGGAGCGGCCCGAGGACCCGGAAGGTGAGACGGGGCCCGCCCGGAACGTCCGGATCCCCTAACCCGCCGTCGGCAGCAGCCACTGATTCCCCCACGCAACAGATGAGACGACACACCGGAACCGCACCGCGCCACACCGGAACGTGCCGGTCCGTGCCGGGACGTCAGGATCATGTGAGGACAGTCTCCACGTCTCTCCCGCTCCTGTCCATGCTGTGAAGATTCCGGCTTCGCGATAGGGAGGCGATAACGGGGAGTTGGGCGGTCGCCGCAGAATCCTGGACGAAGGCGAAAGGGGTTGGCACCGTTGAACAGCCGAGACACCATGACGACCGGAGACCCGGGGAGCGGGGACCTGGTGACCGCCGCGGGCATCGACCACGTGCGGCTGGTCTACGACTACCTGGACGGCGGCGACCTCGACGGCTGCGGTTCGCTCCTGCACGACGCGATGGTCCTCGAACTCCCGGGCCAGCAGGCGGCCCGCGGCCGCACCGACGCACTGCGCGCCCACGTCCTGCACGCCCTCCCGGGCGCCCGGCACGTCGTGGACCAGGTCGTCGCGCAGAACCGCACGGTGATCGCCACGGGCCACCGGGTCACGCCGGAGAGCACCGCGGCCGAACAGCGCTTCGTGGACGTGTTCACGATCGCGGACGACGGTCTGCTGCGCACCTGCGTGCGGTACTTCCACGCCACGCCCTGAGGACCCGTCGACGGACGCCCGTGCTCGGCGCCGGCCGTTCGACCGCCGCCGCCCCGGCGCCCTGCACCGGCGCGTCCTCGACCGCCCTCCTGTGCGGCGGCGCACCGTTCCGCTCCCGCTCCACCGGGCCGGCACCGCCCCGGCAACCGCGCATCGGGCCACCGGAGCCCCGACCGGGTGCCCACACCTCAAGCCGGACGCGCGAGCCTCCACGGGTCGAGCAGGAAGGAGAGCCGGAGTCGGGCGCGGCGGCCCCGCGCTCCGGGTGGGCGCCGACCCGGCCACGGGGGCGTGCGCACGCCGCGCGACACCGGTGATCGGGATGCCGCCGCCGGGGGCGCCCCGCTTCGCGATCGGCACCGGCCGGAGAAGCACCGGAGGTTCAGGCGCGGCCGGTGGTGACGAGGACGGGGTCGCAGACCCTCAGCCCGGTGACGTAGTTGCCGTTCGTCCCGTAACCGGCGAAGGTCACCCGGCCACCGGGCTCCACGACGCGGCACGGGGCCCACTGGCCGTTCGTGTACTCGACCGTGACCGAGACGGTGTCGGCACAGCCGTTGTGGACCTCGGTGTAGCGCCAGCTCTGGAAGTGCTCCACGCAGTCCGGCGCCGGTGGCGCGGCGGCCGCGGCGAACGGGGTGACGGCCAGGGGCGTCAGGAGACCCGCCGCGACCACGGCGGCGAGAGCGAAGGGGCGCGCCATGCGCTTCGTGTCGTTTGCCATGCCCCGCATCCTCGGGGCACGGCAGAAGCTTGCGCAAGATGATGAATAATCTTTCAGCCAAAGCCCTGTCACTCGCGCGAAACGACGGGCCACTGCGCGTTTCCCGACTGAAGCACGCTTCGAATCCCCCGTGCACACGCCGCGAGGCAAGCGCGGCCCCTGCTCGCCACCACCGTTTCGAACTCGCGGATCCGAAACCCGGATCGGCGCGGTAGCAGCGAGGATCCAGGGCCGGCTCCCGCTCGCGGCGCGGCATCCGCACGACACCCGGGCGGCATCGCCGTACCGGTATACGTCGGCCGGGTACGGCAGTAGAGTCCGACCGAAACTTTCTGCAAGATTTTGCAATCGGAGGGATCCACCATGCCGGGATTCGCCCCGCCCGCCGGCGACGAGCGCACGGCCCTGACCGCCTATCTCGCGCACCAGCGGCGTGCGTTGCGCGTCACCGCCCACGGCCTCACCGACGAACAGGCCCGCACGGCGTCCCCGGTCGGTGACTTGAGCATCGGCGGGCTGATCAAGCACGCCGCGCGGTGCGAGGCCTTCTGGACGGACCTCGTCCTCGGGGAGGAGAGCGGGCCCCGGCGCAAGGCGGACGAGCCGGACGACGACGAGTTCCGGCTCTCTCCGGACGAGACCCTGGCCTGGGCGCTGGCCGCGCACGCGGAAGCGGCCGACCGGACGGACGCGGTCATCGCCGGGGTTCCCGACCTCGGGCAGGCCGTTCAAGTCCCGCGGGGGCTCCCCTGGTTTCCCGCCGAGGTCGAGGAGTGGTCGGTCCGCTGGGTCCTGCTGCACCTGATCGAGGAGACGGCCCGGCACGGAGGCCATGCCGACATCATTCGCGAGAGCCTCGACGGCGCGACCCTCTACCCGCTGCTCGCCGCCGCCGAGGCGTGGCCCGATCCGTGGTTCCGGCCGTGGGAGCCGGCACGCCGGGCACCGGGACGGGCATCGGCGGAGGCCCGGGTCACCGCTGCCGGACGATCCGCCGGATCGATCGATCCACGATGAGAGCGGCCCGGTCCTGCTCACGTTCTCGCCGGAATCCGCGGCGACGACCTCCGGTCTCCCCCGGAAGCCACGGGCCGCGTCCGCACCCGCCGCGCACCCGCGAGAGGAGAGCGCCGTGCCCGGCCCCGCCACCTGCGCAGAGGCCGCGTCCGGCAACGGCCGCAAGACCAGCCGCGATCCGCGGCGGACGGCAACGCCCGCGCACGAGAGGAACAGCGGTGAGCAGCGCCCACGACGTCCTCGTCCCGGGACGACCGGGCGTCAACGGAATCGTCCACGCCCCCGAACTCCCCTGTACGCGGCCGCCTTCTCCTTCGCCCGGCTCGCCGGCGAGGACCTGCGGCGGTGCGCACTGCACGGCGCTGTCGCCGTCGCCGTCGCCGGAGCGTACGCCTGCACCGTACCGGCGACCGGGAGCGACGCCATCGAACGCGTCACCCTGCTCGACGCGGTCGCCGAACTCACCGCCGACCGGCCCGCTTCCGGGCCGGGACGCGCCGGGTGAACGCCGACTCCCGTGACGCCGCGATCCTGGACGGAGGCGTGGCCGACCGCGCCCCGCCACCCGGCGCGGCGGGCCTCCCGGGGACGGGTGCGGCTGTGGTGCACCGATCCGGACGAACAACCCGCGATCGACCCCTGGTTCCGGCCGGGCCCGGAGGGCGACGGCGTCGCCTTCGGACGGGGCCCGACACGTGTCGCCGGCCCGCGCGGGCCGGGGGAGGCGAGGGCGTACGAAGTCCCCGGGGCCGTTCCACTCTGCCGGTCGCTCCCGGGACCGGCCGTCACGGGGCCGTGACCGACGGGGACGAAGACCTACGCGTCGGCGCCGGTGTCGGCGTGCCGCCTCCCGGCGCCGGGGCCGTACCAGTCCAGGCAGACGACGGTGGCGTCGTCCTGGAGGTGGCCTCCGGCGGCGTCGGTGACCGCGGCGGTCAGGATCCGGACGACCTCGCGGGGGCGCTCGCCCGCGGTGTCGCGGATCAGGCCGGGCAGGTCGACGTTCTCGGTCCGGCGTTCCTGCGCGCCGTCGGTGTAGAGCACGAGGCGGTCGCCGGGTCTCAGGTCGAGGTCCTGCACCCTGTGGGGGGCCGGGGCGTCGACGCCGAAGGGCAGGTTGACGGCCAGGGGGACCTCCTCGACCCGGTCCCCGCGCAGGCGCAGCGGCCACAGGTGGCCGGCGTTGACGAGCTGCGCGCCGCTGCCGTCGAGGGAGACGCGCAGGAGCAGGCCGGTGGCGAAGGTGCGCCGGCCGTACGTGAGCATGGCCCGGTGGGTCTGCCGGGCCTGTTCGGCCAGATCCGCTCCGGCACGGCGGGCGCCGCGGGAGGCGTTGATCAGGAGGGTGGCGATGAGGGCGGCGTCCACGTCGTGGCCCATGGCGTCGGTGATCGACAGGTGCAGGACGTCGTGGTCGAGGGTGTAGTCGTAGGTGTCGCCCGAGACGCTGTCGGCGGGGGCCAGGGCGCAGGCGAGGGAGAACTCGGCCGCTTCCACGGAGGGTGAGGAGGGCAGCAGTTGGCGCTGGATCTCGGCGCCGAGGCTGACTTCGGTGGTGCGCTCCCCCCAGTGGTAGAGGTCGGTGAAGCGGCGATCGGTGACGATGATGTACGCCAGTGCGTGCGCGGCCTGCTCCACCTGCTCCAGCACCTCTTCGGTGGCGTCGGGCAGGAACAGCTCCAGCACGCCGATCGTGTCGCCCCGGTTGGTGACCGGTGCCAGGATCCGCTGCCCTCCGTCGTCGTCCTGGGCCCGCAGCAGCTTCTGCGAGCGCAGGACCTCGTGGTACGCGCTGCCTGCCAGCGGAATCCGTTCGGTACTGCGGTCCCGCCGCGTGGACGTCTCCTCGGTGACCCGCACCACCGTGCGGCCGACGACGTCGACGAACAGGAAGGAGACGTAACGCGCGTCGAACCGCTCCCGCAGGTAGCGCGCCACCACATCCAGCGAGGCCACGGGCGCGGCGTTCTCGGCCGCGGCCAGCACGTCGGCCAAACCGATCCGGTCAGTCATGTCCGCCTCCCAGCGTCCTCGTTCCCGCACGTTTCTCTGCCCCGAAAATCACGTTGTTCTCACCCCGTGCCCTCCCGCCCGGGTCTCCGCGGCGAGCCGCCCCGGACGGTGACGGGCCGGGGCGGCCGACGTCCCGGGGTCCGGGCTCCGGACCGCGTCTTCGAACCGGGCGTCCGGCCCGTGGACCGGGCGCCTCGGTGCCGTCGTGGCCGGGGGCGCCGACGGCCGGGCCGGCACCGGCCGCCGGCGCCCCGGCCGTACCCGTCCGGCCCACCGCGATGGCGACGGCAACCGGGACGGACGAAGGTGGGGTGTCGTCCGCCCGACGCCCGTGTCGGGCGACCCACCTTCCAGAAGGAGCACGGTCATGTCCGAACGCAACACGCTCATCCGCAGTCTGCACGACGTGGGCCTGGCCGCCTGGTTCGGCGGTTCGCTGATGGGCGCGGTCGGCCTCAACGGCGCGGCCCGGAGCGAGGGCGGGACGGAGGCGGCCACGGACCGGATCGCTTCGGCGGGCTGGGCGAAGTGGACGCCGGTCAACGCCGCCGCCATCGCCGCGCACCTGTTCGGCAGTGGGGGGCTGCTGGCCGTGAACGCCCACCGCGTCGCCACCCAGCAGGGCGTCGCCGCCTCCACGGCGGCCAAGACCGCCGTCACCGCCGCGGCCCTGGCCGCCACCGCCTACGCCCGTGTCCTGGGCAAGAAGGTCGAACTGGCCTCCTCCTCCGACCCCCAGGACGCCGAGAAGGCGGCCGAGCACCCCGTCGACCTGGACAAGGCCCGCCGACAGCTGACCTGGGCCCAGTGGGCGGTGCCGGCGTTCACCGGATGCCTGGTGGTGCTCAACGCCCTGCACGGCGAGCAGCAGCGCGCCGGTCAGCAGGTGGCGGGCATGTGGGAGCGGGCCCGCTCCGTGAGCCCCTTCATGTGACGCGACACCGGTCCCAGCCGGCGCGAGGGAATTCGCACGGGCCGGCGTGGCATGTCCGCCACAGCCGGGGGCACCCGCAGGAAGCCATGACGGACCGGGCGACCGGGACGGCCTTCGCTCCTGAACGAAAAGAGATGTCGTGACGACGCACGCCCCTTCCTCCCGCAACGCCAGAACACCGGTCCAGCAGGCGGCTCTGGCCGTGGGAGCGGTCTTCCTCCTCGTCGGCGTCCTCGGCTTCGTCCCGGGTGTCACCACCCACTACGACACCATGGAGTTCGCCGCCCACCACTCCGAGGCCAAGCTCCTGGGCATCTTCCAGGTGTCCGTCCTGCACAACATCGTCCACCTCCTCTTCGGCGTCGCCGGTCTGGCACTGGCCCGCAGCGCCGGCACCGCCCGCAACTACCTCGTCGTCGGCGGCGCCGTCTACCTGGTGCTGTGGCTGTACGGCATGTTCATCGACCACGACAGCGCCGCCAACTTCGTCCCCGTCAACACCGCCGACAACTGGCTGCACTTCTTCCTCGGCATCGGCATGATCGCCCTCGGCTTCCTCCTCGGCCGCGACACCGCCGGCCGCGCACGGACGGCCAGGTAGCCGAGTCCGCCCGCGTACACGCGCCGGGCGGCGTCCCGTTCTCCTTCCCGTGCGGCCGGCGACGGGCGGCTTCCTGCTCCGTGCTCCGCGGTCCGCACGGGCTTCCCTTCCGTGACGACGGGCCCCGGCGGAGAACGGACACGAGTGGCGGGGCCGGACAGGAGCACCCTGTCCGGTCCCGCTGTCGTCGGGAAGGCCGGAGAGCGCCCTTCTCGCACGCCGGGCCGACGGCGGCAGGAACGGCTCCTCCTCCGACGTGCGTCAGGAGGCTCCGGGACTCAGATTGGAGGTATCCGGTCCGCCGGACGGGAGGTCACGGCGGGCAGCGACGGAAGGAGAGCCTGTCATGACGACCCACACGGGCGCATCCGGTCGGCACGGGGAGACGCACAGCAGCGGCTGGCTGGTCTTCGCCTCCGTCATCATGGTCTTCAGCGGCATCATGACGCTGCTCGCGGGCATTTCGGCCATCGCCAAGGACGACGTCTTCCTGGCCACCCGTAACTACGTCTACGAGCTCGATCTGACGGGGTGGGGATGGATCCACCTCATCCTGGGCATCCTCGTCGCGGTCACCGGCGCCGCCGTGTACAAGGGCGCCACGTGGGCCAGGGCGGTCGGCGTGGGCCTGGCAGGACTCAGCATGATCGCCAATTTCATGTGGCTTCCCCACACTCCGTGGTGGGCGTCGCTCCTCATCGTGATCGACGCCCTCGTCATCTGGGGTCTGTGCGTCGCTCCCCGGCCGACGAGGTACTGACACCCGGCCTGCGGGCCCGGAGCGCCCGGGACGGCGGCGGGGAAGCAGCGGGTGAGGTCCTGGGGGCGGGAACGCGGAGGCGCGAGCACCGCGGGCCCCCGGGACGGGAACCGGACCGGTCCCCGATCCGCCGTGCGCCGAGGGCCGGCCCCGGCGCGTCTCCCCCGACGCCGCGGCGCGTCGACACCCGGACGACGGCATGCGGCTCGTCTCCGGTAGCGGGACGCGGCGGAAGCACTTTTGCTGGACGGAAGGCGGGTGCTCCGCCGGGTACGACGGCCCGTGAAGCGTTCCGCAGGAGATCCTCATGGCAGTGCAGCCGAAGCCGGTGCAGCCGGCGTCCGCCGCGCCCCCCGGCACGACGGCGTCCGGCGCGGGGCCGGGCACTCCCCCCTGCGGCGCGGTGGACGGACGGACCGCCGGAGAGTCGCGGCCCACATGAGCGTGCCGCGAGGGGGAGAACGGGACCGGCGGCCGCGTCCCCCACGCGTCCGCCCCCTCCTGCCCCTCCTGCGTTCGGCGGTCGTGGTGGCGACGAGCACCACCGCCTACTTCCTGCTGCCCCTCGACAGCACCCTCGACCAGCACACCGTCGTCGTGCTCGTACTGGGCATGCTGGGGATCGGCGCGCTCCTGGCCCTGCAGGCGGTCGGCATCGTCAGGTCGCCGTACCCGCGGCTGCGCGCCGTCGAGACCTTGAGCACAGCGGTTCCGCTGTTCCTGCTGCTGTTCTCGTGCACCTACTTCCTGTACGCGCGGGAAGAGGGAGGGCGGTCCTTCTCCGAACCGCTCAGCAGGAACGACGCCCTGTACTTCACGGTGACCGTCTTCGCCACCGTCGGCTTCGGCGACATCGTGCCCGTCTCGCAGACGGCTCGCGCGTTGACCACGTGTCAGATGGTGGCGGACCTCGTCCTCGTGGGGGTGATCGCGAAGGCCGTCGTCGGGGCGGTCAGGATCGGGCTGGAGCGGCGCCGGTCCTCCTCTTCCGCCGGGGGACCCGAACCATGACCTTTCCGCATCCACGTCCCCAGGTCCGGAAGGGCGGAAGTCCATGACCGCGTCGAAAACAGTCCCGGCCTCCTCCCCGGGACCCGAGGAACCCTCGGAGGCCGACCGGCTGCGGGCCCTCCTGCGGACCCCCGCGTACCTCAAGGCCCTGGTCTTCAGCGCCCTGATCGGCGTCCCCGTGTCCTTGGCGGCCTTCTGGTTCCTCGTCGGCCTGCACGAGCTGGAGCACGTGGTGTGGGCGGACCTGCCGGAGGCGCTCGGCTGGGCTTCGCCTCCCGCCTGGTGGCCGCTGCCGCTGCTCGCCGTCGCGGGGGTCGTCGTGGGTCTGGTGGTGACCCGGCTGCCCGGCGCGGGCGGGCACGTCCCGGCCGGGGGACTGCACGCCGGCGGTGCCTCCACCGCCGCCCTGCCCGGAGTGGTCGTCGCCGCGGTCGCGAGCCTGCCGCTCGGCGCCGTCCTGGGGCCGGAGGCCCCCCTGATCGCGCTCGGCGGCGGCCTGGCGCTGTTCTTCCGGCGTCTCGTCCGCGCTCCGGCCACCCCGCAGAGCACCGCGCTGCTGGGCGCGGCCGGTGCGGCGGCGGCCGTCTCCGCCATCTTCGGCAATCCGCTCATCGCCGCCGTCCTCCTGATCGAAGTGGCGGGCGTGGGCGGTCCTCAACTGTTCGTCGTCATGCTCCCCGCCCTGCTGTCCAGTGGCGTCGGGGCCGTGGTGTTCACCGGCTTCGGACGCTGGACCGGCCTCGAGACGGGCAGCCTCTCCCTCGGCTTCCCCACCGCTCCGCCGCGCCTGGACACCGGGGACGTGGTGTGGTCGGTCCTGCTGGCGGTCGGCGTCGGAGCGCTGGTGCACCTGCTGGTCGTCGGAGGACGGCTGACCGCCGTCTTCGTGGCGGCCTCCCCCTTCGTACGCACGGTGGTCTGCGCGGTCGCCGCCGGGGGCTGCGCCGCCCTGTACTCGGTCGTCACGGGGCGCACCCCGGCGGACGTCGCCTCCTCGGGCCAGGCGACGCTGGCCGGACTCGCCTCCGATCCCCACGCCTGGGGCGTCGGCGCGCTGGTGGCGGTCCTGCTGTTCAAGGGTGCCGCGTACGCCCTGTGCCTGGGCAGTCTCCGCGGCGGACTGGTCTTCCCCGTGCTCTTCCTGGGCGCGGCCGCGGGCGTGCTGCTCGCGCCGCTGCCGGGCCTCGGGGTGGTCCCCGGGGCAGCCGCCGGAATGGCCGCGGCCTCGGCCGCCGCGTTGCGGCTTCCGGTCAGCAGCGTGGCCCTGGTGGTCCTGTTGCTCGGCAACTCCGAGACGATTCCGGTGGTGATCCTGGCGGCGGTGACGGCCTTCGCCACCGCCGAACTGCTTCCTCCGGGCCCGCCGCTCACGCCCCGCCGCCCGCGCGGAGGGGCGCGGGCCGCGTGAGGGAACCCCGGGAAGGACCAGGTGCCGAGGGCACGGGCGGCGGGGTGCCGTACGCCCGCCGGGTGCCGCCGCGGCCCGCGCGTCCTCGTGCACGACGACACCCGCGGAACCGCCGGGTCAAGGATTCCGGCGGCCTCCCGGAGACCGTCCCCGCCCTTGGGGACGAAGGCCCGGTACCGGCCGGGAGAGCGACCGGCCGCCCCCGTCGGCGGCTGGGACCCGCCCCGCCGCGTCGGCCGAAGCCCACGGGTGGACCCCACGGGCCCCGGCGTCAAGCGACGAGCTGGTAGACGCTCCTGGCCGTCAGCCACGCGCCGACGGCCAGGGAGAGGGCGACGACGAGTTGTTCCTGATGTCGGCCCAGCCGGCTCCGCAGGGCGTTGAGCCGGGCGTCGGCGGCCGCCGGCGCCCGGACCACGTACAGCTCCATGACGATGAGGCTGAGGGTCGCGAGAAGGCAGTAGCCGGCCAGTACGAGCCAGTCGGAGAGGGTGGAGAGGTCCGCGTCGACGACGGTCGCGGCGCCGGCCGCGACAAGGCCCCAGGGCTGCAGCAGCCACGCCAGACCCGCTGCCGTGGCCGGGGAGGCGTTGTCGACCCGGGCGGTCCAGCGGGACGGGCCGTGCGGGCGGGGCGGCCTGCGGTGCCGGTACGCCCCGTACAGCACCAGCGCCAGGCCGATGACGAGTTTCGCGACGATCGCGGCGGTCGAGGGCGTGCTGTGACGCTCGGGAGGCCGACCGCCGGTCAGCAGCACCACCACGGCGATCACCGCGACCAGGTTGGCCAGCCACGACAACAGGAACGCCAGGCCCTGGCGGACGCCTCGTCGCGAGAACAGCAACAGGATGAAGGCGGTGTTGTGCAGGGGGCCCAGAGTGATGGCCGTTCCGATCACCACCAGGTCGAGGACCACCGGACCAGTCCCTCCTGGGCGTCAGGGCCGTCCGCCACGAGTGCGGGAAGGACCGGCCGACAGGGGGCGCGGCGCCGTCCCGGTGCCGCGTCCCGACTCTGCACGCGCCGGTCCGGCCGGTCAAGCGAGCCACGCCCGTGGGCCCGCGGATCCGTTCGGAAGGTCCGCCCACGGCGGCTCCGGCAGGACGACCGCCACCGTCCGCACCACGACCGTCGTCGTCGGGTGGCTCCGGGCGAACAGGACCACGGCGGCGGTCGCCAGGACGCGCAGGAGGGCACCGGCGGCGGTGGAGGGGCGATCGCCGCGAGGGTCCGCACGCCGGCGCGCAGGAACCGCACCAGCGCGTCGTACACGGTTCCCGTCGCGGCCCGGAACGCGCCGGGAGGCAGGCGGTCCGGGTGGACGTCGCGGAAGGCGGTGAGACCGATTCCGAGGGCGACCATGGCGGCGAACACGGCCAGTCCGGCTCCGACGACCGCGTACCGCCGGCGGGGCGCCGGGTACTCTCCGGCCGCCGCGGCCGACAACGCGATGACGGGCGGTCGGCCGCCGAGGATCTCCAGCGCCCTCACGCAGGTCCTGAACTCGCCCACGTCATCCGACGCGAACACCACGAAGTCCATGCGGACGGCCGGGATCTTCGCGGCGGGCGAGAAGCCGACCTCGACCAGCCGATCCTTCGCCCGGGCGACGACCGGGCCGAGGTCGACGACGGCCTCGTCGTCCTTCAGCTCGACCACGGTGTCGGGCCCGCTCGTCCGGGCCTTGGCCGGCGCCGAACGGGCCCCGCGGTCGGCGTCCGCCCAGACCGTCCCGAAGGCGCCGCCGGCGACCACCTCCTCCACTGCTTTCCCGACCGATCGCCCGGGACCGTCCGAGATCGGACCGTCCGGATCGCCGGGCAGTGCGGCCGGCCGGGGCGGGACGCCCTGCTCCGCGGCGGCGTCCGTCGGCTGTCCGACGAACGCGTCCGCGTCGACCCGCGCCAGTACGACGTCGGTGACGCGGTCGGTGACCGTCTGCTGGACCTCGGGATCGCTCGCCAGGGGTCCGACCCTGTCCGCCGGACAGGCCCTAACCGGCGCGAGAGGCTTCGTCCGGCCGTGCTTCCGTCTCTCCGGTGCGATGCGCCTCGTCCTGGACGAGCAGGGAGAGCAGGGAGGCCACGGTCAGGCCCGCTTCGGCGGGATGACGAAGCACCTTGTCCGATTCGATGCGGTACGTATTGGTGCGCCCGTCACGGGTGTGGGAGAGGTAACCGTCCTGTTCGAGGTCGGAGATGATCCGTTGGACGGCGCGCTCCGTGAGCCTGCAGTGGGCGGCGATGTCGCGGATCCGGGCATTCGGATCGTCGGCGATGGCAGCCAGTACGCGCGCGTGGTTGGTGACGAACGTCCAGCCTCTGTGGGATTCGGGCACTCCGATCATGTACGGCATTCTAGGGACCGTCATTGCCGGACACCCAATGCGTGACATACTTTTCGTGTAACAGGCGGCAGGATACTGCGGGAACCACAGAAAGGGCCGACGATGTCTCTGGACGAGACCGTCATGACGAGCCGCGGCGCCTGCGCCGTCAGCGGCGGGCAGGCCGACGGACGGCGCCCGGACCGAGCCGCGGTGGCGCGGTACGCGGCCCGCGGCGTCGGGGTCGTCGTCGCGCGCGGCTCCTACGACATGCAGACCGTCGCCCCCCTGGCCACGGCCCTGGACACAGCCGCGGAGAAGCACCGGAAGGTGGTCCTGGACGCCTCCGGCGTCACCTTCGCGGACTCGGCCTTCCTGAACCTGCTGATCCTCACCCACCGGACGACCGACCTGCGCCTGGCCGGCCCGACACCGCAGGTGAAGCGGCTCCTGGAGATCACGGGGGCCGACACCGTCCTGACGGTGCGGCCGACGGTGGAGGACGCCGCCGCCTGCTAGGAGCTGTACGGCGGAGGGCTCCGCGGTCCCGCCACGGCGTCGCGTCCGGTTCCCTCCACCGCCACCGCCGGGGTCGGCCCCCTGTCCGTGCCGTGACCGAGGGCGGGACCGGAGATCACGGCGGCGTTCCCATTCCGCCCTCGAACGACGACCGTTTCGGCCGGGGTGGTGATCCGGGGTGCGCGGGAGTCATGGAAGCAGTGGTGGGATTGTGGGGGTTCCACGGCGATGCGGGGGAAGCGGACCCCGCCTGAGAGGGTGGGGACATGGACATCGAACGCAGGAACAACGTCACCGTCGCCGGAAACCCGCGCGGACGGACGGTGGTGCTGGCCCACGGGTTCGGTTGCGACCAGAACATGTGGCGGCTGACCGTGCCCGCCCTGGCGCGGGACCACCGGGTCGTCCTGTTCGACTACGTGGGTTCGGGGCGTTCGGACCCGTCCGCGTTCTCGGAGGAACGCTACGGCTCCCTGGAGGGCTACGCCCGGGACGTGGTCGAGGTGTGCGAGGCGCTCGACCTCCGTGACGCGGTGTTCGTGGGCCATTCGGTCAGCGCGATGACCGGCGTGCTGGCGGCGGACGCGGCGCCGGAGCGCATCGGAGCGCTGGTGATGGTCGCGCCGTCCCCGCGGTACGTCGACGACGAGGGGTACCGGGGCGGTTTCAGCCGTGAGGACATCGACGAGCTGCTCGCGTCCCTGGAGTCGAACTACCTCGGGTGGTCGTCGGCGACGGCTCCGATGATCATGGGAAATCCGGAACGTCCCGAACTCGGCGAGGAGCTGACGAACAGCTTCTGCGCCACGGACCCGGACATGGCGCGCGTCTTCGCCCGGACCACGTTCCTCTCGGACTCGCGCGACGACCTGAAGAAGGTGACGGTGCCGACGCTGGTCCTGGAGTGCGCCCAGGACGTCGTCGCCCCCCGGGAGGTGGGCGCCTTCGTCCACCGGGCGATCCCCGGCTCGACGCTGGTCACCCTCGACGCCACCGGACACTGCCCCCACCTGTCCGCACCGGAGGCCACCAACGAGGCGATCACCGGTTTCCTGGCGGGCCTGCGATGATGTGCCGCACCGGACGGGAGTCCGGTCCGTACGGCGCGGACCACGAGAACCGCGAGGAGGCGCCGGCCGCGGCGTTCGCCGCGCTGCTGGAGGACAGCGCCGAGGAACTGTACGAGAACGCCCCCTGCGGATACCTGTCCACCTTGATGGACGGCACCGTCGCGAAGGTCAACGCCACCCTGCTGGACTGGCTCGGCCTGGAACGCGGGGCGGTGGTGGGCCGGATGCGGTTCACCGACCTGCTCACCGTGGGCGGCAGGCTCTACCACGAGACGCACTTCGCGCCCCTGCTCAGGATGCGGGGGGAGATCGGCGGCATCGCCCTGGAGATGAAACGGAGCGACGGCGGGCGGATGCCGGTGCTGGTCTCCTCCGTCGTCAAGCGCGGCGACGGCGGCGACCCCCTGCTCATCCGCACCACCGTCTTCGACGCCCGCGACCGCCGCGCCTACGAAGAAGAGCTCCTGCTCGCCCGCAGAACCGCCGAACAAGCCCGCCGGCAGGCAGAGGCCGATCGCGCCCGCCTGCAAGAGGCCCTCGCCGTCCTCCAGCGGTCACTGCTGCCCGACGTCCTGCCCACCATCCCCGGCCTGGAGACGGCCGCCCACTACCGCACCGCCTCACCGGACCGCTTGGGCGGCGACTTCTACGACGTCTTCCCCCTCGACGGCAAACGCTGGGCCTTCTTCCTCGGCGACGTGTGCGGCAAGGGACCCGAAGCGGCCGCGGTCACCTCCCTGACCCGCTACACCCTGCGCACCGCGGCCCTGCACGACCCCGACCCCACCGCCGTCCTGACCACCCTCAACAAGGTCCTCCACGAGCGCTACACCGCCGGGGACCCGCGCTACTGCACCGTCGTCTTCGGCATCGTCGAACCCGACGGGGAGACCGGACGGGCGGACGTCCGCCTCGCCTCGGGCGGCCATCCCCCCGCCCTCGTCCTGCGCGCCGACGGCCACGTCGGCCGCCTCCCCACTCCCGGGGGCCTCCTCGTCGGCATCCTGCCCACCGCGCCGTTCGCCGTCGCCACCACCACCCTGGACCCCGGTGACACGCTCCTGCTCCACACCGACGGCCTCACCGAAGCCCGCACCGGCAGAGACCGCACCACCCTCTACGGCGACGAAGCGCTCCTCGCCTTCGCCGCCGACCACGCCGGAGAGCCCCCGGACGCCCTCATCAAGGCGCTGAGCCGCCTCCTGGACGGCTTCGGCGACGGCCTGGACGACGACACCGCCCTGCTCGCCCTCGGTGTCCCCGCCCGTCCGGCACCCGGGTCGACGACGAAGAACACGGCGTGAGCCCACTGAAGATTACCGCCCGAGACGCCGCGACCGGTCCCGTCCCGGAGGTCCTCGGCGCACTCGACCACGGCACCGCCCCCGAACTGCGCGGCCTGCTCGCCGCCGTCCCGGACCACACCCTCCGCCTCATGAGCACCACCGGCCTCGACCGGATCTTCCCCTTCCTTCCCGACGGCGAAGGCACCGCCCGGCCCTGATCCGCGATCGCGGCACACGGCCGGTGGCACCCGAACGGCGAATGCGTCGAGCAGTTCCTCCGGTCGTCACGCCCGCCGAGGCCCGTCCCCTCGGCGGGGCAGGAGGAACCGGGGCACGGAGACCGCGGCTCCGCCCCGGCCGTCGAGGCGCTCACCCGTGGGGCGGCACGTCGTCCCGCACCGCCGAGGCGCCACTGCTTCGCGTGCTCCTCGGCCGTCGGTCGACCCGGCTCCCAGCGGGTCACCACCCTGACGACGCCGTCACAGTCCTCGAAGAGGAACCGCATGCCGCGGGCGCGCGGTCGGGCCATCGACGAACCATCCGTTCCGCCCCGGGACCACGCCCAGGCGCCTGCTGCGGGCCGAAGGCCGGCAAACGCGGTCGCTCCGCGGACGCTTGCCTGCCCGAGAGGGGTGCTTGGTGCCCCTGACACGCGGCGACGCCGAGACCCGGATCCTGGACGAGCACCCCGGCCACGGACGCGCCGCCCCCGGCGTCGGGAGCGGCGACGGTACCCTGTCCCGCCACCTCCACGGCCTCGGCTACCGCACCACGGGCATCGACCGCTCATCCAGCGCCGCCGCGCCTGGGGACGCAGTGACCCGCAGGCGCGGTTCGTACGCATCGGTGCGGCGCAAACGGGCGCGCGCCGACCGGCTCCCCGTAGCCGCAGCCCCCACCCACCGCGTTGGGCGAAACTGCTCGCGGTACCTGGCTCAGCCGTTCCGACGCTCCCCTGCGCGCGGGGCTCCGGCACGAGCTCGCCCGACACCCTCCCTCGAAGGGACAGAGGTCCGTCACCGACCGCGATCTCCGCCGTGGGTCTGCGCAGGTCGTACGGTGAGAAGGGCGTCCTCGACGGCATCGACCCGCACGTCCCGGCCGGAACCGTCTTCGCACTGCTCGGTTCCGACTGCGCCGGCAGGACCACCACCGTGAAGATCCTTTCCACGCTGCTCACCGCCGACGCCGGCGACCTGCATGCCGGCGAGCACGACCTGACCGCCGACCCGCAGGCGGTCCGTGCCGCCATCGGTGTCACCGGCCGGTTCTCCGCCGTCGACGGCCTGATCACCGGCGAGGAGAACATGCTCCTCATGGCGGACCTCCACCACCTGCCCAGTCGCGGGGGCGGTGACGTAGGCGGTGCGGTCGCGGACGAAGAGGGCGGGGTACGGCCGCTGCCAGTTCAAGGGCTCCTGCCAGGCGCCGATGACCGGGATCGTCCCGGTGACCCTGCCGGCTTCGGGGTCGATGACGTGGATCCTGCCGTCGGTGCCCAGGACGAGGCCTTCGCCGTGCGGGCCGCGGGCCAGGGAGCGGAAGGTGTAGCCGGTGCCGAGGTCGAGCAGGTTCGTCCTCCCGGTGGTGGTGTTGATCAGGGAGGCCTGCCGGGGGCGTTCGAGTTCGGCGTCCTCGTCCTTCTTGAAGTCGCCCAGGACGACCGGGGACAGGTCGGATCCGGCCCGGTTGCCGATCCGGCCGTAGGCCGTGGGGCTCTTCGCCTTGGTGATGCGGCCGTCCTTGTGAACGAGGACGCCGTCCTCGCAGCCGACGGCCACGACCTCGTCCTTGGCGGTGGCCTCTCCGTGGACGCCGGGGCACTGCTCGTTGCGGGTGATCTCCTTGCGGTCCCCGTCGAGGACGATCAGGCCGGTGCGCTTCTCCTCGGTGCCCAGGGTGCTGACCGGCCGGCCGTCCTCCGGTTCGACGGCGACGCCGTGGTGGGGGCTGGCGGAGGTGTACGTGCTGGTGGCGGGCCTGCCCTTGGCCAGGTCGTGGGGGTCGAAGGAGGTGACCTGCCCGGTGCCGTCGGTGAACAGGACGGTCCGATCGGCGTGCCGTACGACGTGGCCGGGCTTGGGGCCCTCGAACGCGATGCCGGTGAGCCGCCGGCCGACGGCGTCCAGGACGCGGAAGCCCTCGGAGGTGGAGAGCATGACGTGGCGGTCGTCGCCTGCGGGGTTGACGCGGTTGAAGCCGGCCAGGGGTACGTCCTCGGCGGTCTTCAGGGCCCGGCCGGCCAGGACGTAGAGACCGCCCTCGTAGGTGACGACGAGCGGGTCGGTGACCGACTTCGCCGGAGTGCCGGGCTTCGTCGGGGTGCCTGGCTTCGCCGGAGTGCCGGGCTTGTTCTGTTCTCCTCGGCCGCGGGCTCGTCGGTGGTGTCGGTGCCGTCGGTGCCGCAGGCGGTCAGGGCGAGGGAGGTGGCGAGCAGGAGGGTGATGCCCGCCGTGGCGCGGGAGCGGGTCGTGCTGGTCACGGGGTCTTCCTTTCGGTGCCCGCCGTGGGGCGGACGGTGGGGGTGGGCGCGCCGAGGCCGTCGGCTATGGCCGTGGTGTTGGCGCGCATCATTTCCAGGTAGGTGGCGGGCCCCCGCCCTGTCGCGTCAGGGATCCGGAGAACAGGGGCAGGACGCGTACGTCCACGTGGCCTTCGCGTTTGAGGGCCCGGGCGAGCCGGTCGGGCCGGGAGGAGTCCGCGAAGACCGCCGGCACCTTCGCCTTCTCGATCGCCGTGGCCAGGGACTTGAGGCCGGAGGCGCCGGATCGCTCCGCTGGACGCCCCGGTCGGCGAGCGCGGCGCCACCCTCTCCGGAGGACAGCGGGCCCGCGTCGCCCTCGCCCGCGCGCTCCTCGCCCGGCCGCGCGTCCTGGTCCTCGACGAGTCCACCGCCCACCTGGACAACGCGAGCGACGCCCGGATCGCGGCCGCGCTCCACCGGGAGGGGCGCACCACCGTCGTCATCGCCCACCGCCGCGCCACCATCCGCCGGGCCGACCGCACCGCCGTCCTGGAGGCCGGGCGCATCGCCGGGGAGGGCACCTGGGAGGAGCTCACCGCCCGCCCCGACAGCGCCCTGAACCGCAGCCCCGCCGGCATGTCCTCCTGAGGGCGGCCGTACGCGGCAGGCGTCGTCTCAGGCGCGGGGCGCGGTGTCCAGGAAGCGGTGCAGGGAGGCCGTCACGGCGGTCACGAAGGCGTCGCGGGTGCGGTCGGGGACCCGGTCGAGGGACAGGTAGGGGTTGAGGTCCTCCAGTTCGACCAGGAGGAGTCCGCCCTCCTGCGTGCGGCAGGCGTCCACCCGCTGGATGCCGTGGTCGAGGGTGTTCCAGTCGATGAAGCGGCGCGCGAAGGCGAGGTCGGCGCCGGTGGGCTCGTAGGGTTCGAGGACCCAGCGCCGGGTGGGGTCGGGGGCGTGGAGGGCGTACTGGAAGGCGTCGTCGACGTAGTAGAAGGACACCTCGTAGCGGAAGTCGACGCCCGGCTGGACGAGGATGTCGCCGTACGGGAGGCCGTCGAGCCGGTCCCGGGGGACGAAGGTCAGGCCGATGGAGTCGGCCCCGGCCCTCGGCTTGACCGCGTACCTCTCGGCCCGGGGCAGGACGTGCAGGTCCTCGGGGCGGTCGACGGTGGGGATGACCGGGTACCCGTCCGCCGTCAGGTCGAGGAGGTACTGCTTGCCCGCCATGTCCCCGCGCCCGTTCAGCGGGTTGTAGACCCGGGTGCCCCGGGCGGCGGCCTCCGCCCGGAAGGCGTCGTACTCCTCCTGGTAGTGCAGCACCGGCCCGCTGTTGCGGACCACGACCGCGTCGAAGGCGTCCATCAGCGCCGCGGCGTCCAGGGGATGGCACTGGGCGATGTCGAAGGTCTCGCGCAGCCGCGAGGTCAGGAGGATGTCCTCGTCGCAGTAGCGCCGGCCCCGGGCCTGGTAGGCGAGGTCGGTCACGAACAGGATGCTGGGGCGGGCGGGCATGGTGCGTCTCCTCGTGGGGTGGCGGCCGGCCTGGACGCGCGTACGGGGCGTGCTCCGGCGGGGACTCCGGGACGTGGTTCCGGTCGGTGGTTCCGGCGGGTGTGCCGGGTCGAGGCGGTGGGCGGCGGTACGGGTGGGGTGTTCGGCGAGCAGGTCCCGCAGTTCGTCGGCGGCGGTGACTGGGCGGCGGTGCGGGACCGGGGTTCGCGGCCGCGCAGACCGGTGGCGGTGACGACGGCGACGAGGGTGCCGGGGAAGGCGACGGCGGCGGGGCCGATGCGGAAGACGGTCGCCGTCGGGCTGGAAGTGGGCCATCTGGCGGCGCAGCAGTTCGGGCTCGGCCTCGGGCTCGGGCTCGGGCTCGGACTCCGGCTCGTCGACGATCGTGGCCCGGCAGGTGAACCGGACGGCCGCGCAGTAGCTGGTGGGGACGCCGTCGGTGGGCGGAGTGCCGGGTTTGGCGCGCCAGGGGCCGGGGCCCTCACGGGGACAGGCCCTGGATCTCGTACGAGCGCACCAGCCGGGCGAGTTGACGGCCCGTCACCAGGAGGGGTTCCTCGCTGCGGCCGACCTGGGCGGCGACCTCGGCCCCCTCCAGGGCGGAGACGACGGTGGTCGCCAGTTCCCGTGCGTCCGAGGCGGGGAAGCCGCAGCGCAGCAGCTTGTCGCGGACCAACCGCTCCCAGTCGCGCAGCGCGTCGGCGCAGGCGCGCTGGATCTCCGAGTCGGTGCCGAGGGTCTCAAGTGCCGCCGCCGTCACCGGGCAGCCGTCGGTCCACCCCGACTCGCGCAGTTCGTGGGCGAGTTGCCGGGCGCAGGCCGCCACCGCCTCCGCCGGGTCGTCGTCACCGTCCAGCGCCTCCCGCAGGAGCGCGGCGAATTCCCCGGCCCCGTGTTCGATCGCGGCGATGGCGACGGCCTCCTTGCCACCCGGGAAGAAGTGGTAGACGGAGCCGAGGGTGGCCCGCGCCTCCTGCGCGATCTGCTTGATTCCCGTGCCGACGTAGCCCTGCCGCTGCAGGAGGCGTGAGGCGGCGACGACGATCCGGTCCCGTGTGCTGCTCTGCATGCGGGCACAGTACCCGGTTCCCTGAATAGAGCGTTCGTTCCAGTGCCGTGATACGTTCCCTCCGAACTCTGGGTAGAGCGTTCGTTCTAGTGAGAGGTGGAAATCTCGTCATGAGCGTCACGAGCAACACCGAGCAGTCCGTCACCGTCATCGGTCTCGGCCCCATGGGGCGGGCCATGGCCGGCGCCTTCCTCGACCGCGGATACGACGTCACCGTCTGGAACCGCACCGCGTCACGCGCGAGCGACCTGGTCGCGCGCGGCGCGGTGCTCGCGCCGAACGTTCAGGAGGCCCTCGCCTCCCACGAGCTGGTGGTCCTCAGCCTCACGGACTACGACGCCGTGGACGCCGTCCTCGAACCCGCCGGCGCCGCGCTGGCCGGCCGGGTCCTGGTGAACCTCAGCTCCGACACGCCGGAAAGGGCACGGGCCGCGGCCCGTTGGGCGGCCGGGCGGGGCGCCGTCCAGCTGACCGGCGGCGTCACCGTGCCGCCCGACGGGATCGGCCTGGCCGAGTCGGCGAGCTTCTACAGCGGGCCGCGCCGGGTCTTCGACCGGCACCGGGCCGCGCTCGAAGTCCTCACGGGGCGGACCGACCACCTGGGCGAGGATCCCGGGCTCGCCGCGCTGATGTACCAGATCGGCATGACCATGTTCTGGACCTCCATGCTGGGCTACTGGCAGGCGGTCGCCCTCGCCGACGCCAACGGCCTGAAGGCGGCGGACGTCCTGCCGCACGCCGTGGACACCGCGCACTCGCTGCCGGGGTTCTTCTCCTTCTACGCCGGGCGCATCGACGCCGGCCGGCACACCGGCGACGTGGACCGCCTGGCCATGGGGACGGCCAGCGTCGAACACGTGCTGCGCACCAGCGCGGACGCGGGCGTCGACACCACGCTTCCGGCCTCGGCCGTCGAACTCTTCCGGCGCGGCATGGACGCCGGCCACGCCGCGGACAGCTTCTCCACCCTGGTGGAGCTGATGAAGGAGCCCGGGGCGTGACCGCGGCGGCCGGCCGTTCCTCCTCGCGGTAGGTCTCCGGCAGCACGACGGCGGACGGCGCCGTGGCGCATCAGCGACTTGCCGACAGGGGCGAACGTGACGGTCCCTTCACGGATACCGGTCGGTGGCGGCGACGGCACCGAGGCCATGCTCGAGGACGGCGGCCTCCGGCTCGTCGACCGGAGCGCCCGCACGGAGATCCCCCTCGCGGTGGTCCGGGAGGCCCGTACCGCCGACGGGCAGCACGTCGGGATCGTGCTCACCGGCAGCACGGTGCACCCCGTGGACGGCGGCGACCCGACGGCCGCCACCGCCTTCGTCACCGCCCTGACCGCCGTGCTCCCGCGCGGCGCGACCCGGCCGGCAGCGCCCGCGTCACGGTCACCCCGCCGGCTCCCCCGGAGGAGACGGAGGAGGTGAAGTACCACCCGAAGTGCCGGCGGCGGCAGGCGGTCGTCCTCGGTCTCTTCCTCGCCTGCGCCGGCCACACGATCCGGGTCGGCGTCGCACGCGGAGGAGAGGGGGTCGTCCGCCCCGTCGCCGCGGCGATCCCGCTCGCCATCGGCGCGGCCCTGTTGTCCTTCGCGGTGCACGTGACGCCGGTCCACCTCGCGCTGAAGCGGCGCGGGATCACCGTGCCCGCCTCCTTCGGCTTCGAGACCGGGGACGGGTCGGCCTGGCCTCGGCCCTGGAGACCGCCTCCGGGGACCTCCCCATGGACACCCCCGGCTGCCCCGGGAGTACCACGCCTTCCACCTGGGGCACGCGGCGGGGACGGACGCACTGCGCGCCGCGGCCTCCGGCCCGGACCGGCCGGTCCTCAGCCCGGCGGGCGACTTCGACCACGGCGGCGCCCGCACCGGCGGGTACCGGACGGCCCCGGCCGGGGCGGACAGCCGCACCTCCCGCCCGACTTCGCGATCGCGCTGCTCGACGAGATCGACGCTCCGCGGCACCACCGCACGCACGTCGGCGTCGAGGCCGGCTGATGGGCGCCCGGGAGGAGGACGAGGAGGTCACCGACAGTCCGAACGAGTGGGTGGCGGGCACGTCCGCCAGTACCTCGCGACGGGCGGCCGGGCCGGGCATGAACGGCCTGTTCCTGACGACCCGCGGCCCGCCGGTCCCGCCGCGTGTCATCGGGTTCCGCCCGTGAGGTCCTCCCACAGCGCTCGTTCCCGTTCGTCGGCGGGAGTTCCGGGCAGAGGCGTTCGGGGTGGCCGGGGGCAGGGCCGGTGGGGTCGGTGCGGTCGGCGGGTGGAGGGGTGGGGATGTGGACCCAGAGGTGGCCGAAGGCGATCAGGGCCTCCCACAGCCCCGCCAGGCGGCGGAGGACGAAGAGCGGCATCCCCGCACTCTCCGGCCGGGGGCCAAAGCGGTGCCAAAGCCGGAGGTCGCGGCCGTCGCGCGACCGTCCGGTCCGGCCGGTGCGCGATACGTACGTACTTTCCCCGATGCGTGGACCCCGGAGGGGAGGTGACAGTGAATCAGCCACTGAAGCACGGACACCTGTTCCCCTACTGGGCGAGGACTCGGTGCGCTACGAAATCCTTGGGCCTCTCCGCATTCTCCACGCGGAGCAGAGCCATTCGCTGTCCGCCCCGAAGGTGGAGACGACGCTGGCCACCCTGCTCATCGGCAGCGGCCGGGTCATCACCAAGGAACGGCTCGTCACGGAGCTGTGGGGGGACAGGCCGCCGCGCAGGGCGTCGGCCGCGGTCCACGTGTACATATCCCAGCTGCGCAAGTTCCTGGCCCGCTCGGGCGCGCCGGAGGGCCGGGCCATCGTCACCCGGCCGCTCGGGTACGAGCTGCGGCTCGACGGGGCCGGCTGGGACGTCGAGGAGTTCAAGGAGGCCATGCGGCTGGGTCGCGGCCTGCGGGCGGCCGGGCGGCACGAGGAAGCCCTGGAGTGCTTCGAGCGGGCCGTGGGGCTGTTCCGGGGGCCGGTGCTCGACGGGATGGCCGAGGGGCCGGTCCTCACCTCGTTCGCGACCTGGGCGGAGGAGGAGCGGCTGCAGGGCCTGGAGCTGTCGGTGGAGGCACGCACGGCGCTCGGCCGGCACCGCGAGGTGATCGGGCTGCTGAGCACGCTGACCGCGCAGTACCCGCTGCGGGAGTCGTTCTACCGGCAGTTGATGCTGGTGCTGTACCGCTCGGAGCGGCAGGCCGAGGCCCTGCAGGTCTACCGCTCGGCGCAGCGCGTGCTGCGGACCGAGCTGGGTCTCGAACCGCACCGTTCGCTGCGCCTGCTGCACCGGGCGATCCTCACCTCCGACCGGCTGCTCGACCTGCCCACGGCGGGCTGACCGCCCGGGGCCCGCCCGGGCACGGCCCTCCGCTCCGGGCGGGGGGGGCCGTGCTCAGGCCGCGCGGGCCATCAGGCGGACCAGGGCGGCGCGGGTGTGGACGCCGAGCTTGCTGTAGATGCGGGTGAGGTGGACGTCGACCGTGCGGGGGCTCACGAGGAGCCGGGCGGCGATGTCCCGGGTCTTCAGGCCCTCGCCCGCGAGTTCCGCGACCTGCCGCTCCCGGAGCGTGAGTTCGGCCAGTGCGCCGCCGTCCGGGCCCTCGTGGACGCGGGCCGCCGCGGTCGCGGCGCGGGCGAGGTCGCGGGCGCGCATGCCGGCCGCCGTCTCGCCGAGCAGTCCGTACGCCTCCTCGTAGCAGCGCGCGGCCCGCTCCGGGAGCGAGCGCGCCCGCAGGTCGTGGCCGGGGCCGCCCGGGTCAGGCGCGGCCGCGCAGGGCGGCCGCGTAGGCCTCGTCGGGGTCGAGCCGGCGCAGTTCCTCGGCGATCAGCTCCGCCGTGGAGCGGACCTTCAGGGCGAGGACGCGGTGGGGCTGGCCGGGGATGGCGAGGCGGGCCACCGGGCCCTCGGGCCGGTCGATGAGGATTTCGCCGTCCGCGGTGCCCATGCGGACGCCGGTGATCACGGGGCCGTCGGTGACGATCCGGTCGACGGGGACGCCGAGCCGGACCTCGAACCAGCGGGCGAGGAGTTCGGCGCTGGGGTTCTCCGCCTCGCTCTCGACGGCGGCGGAGGTCACGGCGAGGGGCGTCTGGTCGAGCGCGGCGGCCAGCATCGAGCGCCAGGGGGTGAGCCGCGTCCAGGCGAGGTCCGTGTCGCCGGGGGCGTACGAGGCGGCGCGGGTCTCCAGGACGCCGAGCGGGTCCTCCACCGCGTACGCGTCGGTGATGCGGCGCTGGGCGAGCGAGCCGAGCGGGTCCTTGGAGGGGACCTCGGGGGCGTCGACGGGCCACCAGACCACGACGGGCGCGTCCGGCAGGAGCAGCGGCAGGACCACGGACTCGGCGCGGGAGCAGAGTTCGCCGTGGAGCCGGAGCATGACCGTCTCGCCCGAGCCGGCGTCGCTGCCGAGCCGGACCTCGGCGTCGAGCCGGGTCTCGTGCCGCTCGCGGGGGGTGCGCGCGTGGCGCTTGATGACCACGAGGATGCGGGAGGGGTGCTCCCGGGAGGCCTCGTTGGCCGCCTTGACGGCGTCGTAGGCGTTCTCCTCGTCGGTGACGACGACGAGGGTGAGCACGGCGCCGACGGCGGGGGTGCCGACGTCCCTGCGGCCCCTCAGGATCGTCTTGTTGATCTCGCTGGAATTGGTGTCCGTCAGATCGATCTTCATGCGCGGCGCCCGTCCCTTCCTCTCCGGCGAGCCTAACCCTCCCGCGCGGCGAACGCGTGCGGGTCCCCGTCAGGCCCTTCTAGGACTGCTCGGGGTCCGGTTCGGGGGCGGCCCGGCCCTGGGCGCGGCGGCCGACGACGGCGGCGGCCGCGAGCGCGGTGCTGAGGAAGGCGACCGCCACCACCCAGGGCCGGTCGAGGACGTGCCCGGTGACGTGGTCCAGGGAGTACCGCCCGGCGCCGGCGACGCCGATCGCGGCGGCGGTGAAGCCGAGGAAGGCGGGGTACTCGTAGCCGCCGCCCTGGGCGAAGAAGCCGGCCGGGGCGTGCACCGAGACGGCGCCCGCCATGGCGCCGGCCGCGGCGGCTCCGGCGGCCGGGGTGGCGAGGCCGAGGGCGAGCAGGGCGCCGCCGCCGGCCTCGCCGAGGCCGGCGGCGATCGCGCTCTGCCGGCCCGGCGAGAAGCCCATGGCCTCCATCGCCTTGCCGGTGCCCTCGACTCCCCCGCCGCCGAACCAGCCGAAGAGCTTCTGCGCGTCGTGCGCGGCGAGCACGGCGCCGGTGCCGGCCCTCAGCACGAGCAGTCCGAGATCGCGCCGGTTGGGATGGGCCATGGGGTTCTCCAGGTGCGGGAGGGGGACGCGTACGCCGTCCACTGTCACCGCCCTCCGGGCCTCCCGCCGCCCGGGGTCCGGATCCGTACTCCGCCCGGGTCACCTTTTGCGGCATATGTCTGCTGTTGCTTTAGTGGGAGGGCTGTCGCCGTCCCGGGACCGTCGCGTGCCGTGCCCCGGAGGCGGCCCGAGGGAAGTGGGTGCGCATGACCGCCGAGTCCACCGAGACCGCAGCCCTGCGGGAGAGGGCCCGGGCGCTGGTGCGCCGGGGCGCAGGAGGACCTGGCCGCGCCCGTCCGGATGCTCGACGGCCTCCGCGACGGGCACGGCACCACGTCGGTCAAGGGGCTCGCGAACGACGGCACCCGGGGACGGCGTTCCGCGAGGCGCACGGGAAGGACATGACACAGGCGGGGCAGGACGGTTCGATCCCGCTGTGCAACGCGCTCGCCGCGCGCTTCCCGGAGGCCCGGGGCGCGCTCATCGGTGCCGAGGAGCCGGGCTGCCCCTCATCCCCGCGCCCGACGAGAGCGTGGACCCCTCGGAGACCGAGCACACGGCCCTGACCGAGGCTCCCTTCCTCAGCGGCCGCGCCGCCCCGTTCTGACGCCTTCCCCACGAACGGCCTTCTTCACGAACGGCCCCTTCCCCACCAACAGACACGAACAGCCACGAACAGAACGGTTCCCGTCCCATGACGCAGACTCACGACCGATCCCATGAGCGCCCCCAGGACCGCGAGACCTCGGCCGGGCCCCTCGGCATGCTGGCGGGCGCCGCCTGGCAGGCCCTACTCCTCGCCGGCGTCGTGGCGCTGGTCCTCGGCGTCCTCGTCCTGGTCTGGCCGGGCGCCTCGCTGGTCGTGGCCGGGGTGCTCTTCGGCCTGTACCTGCTGTTCAGCGGCGTGATGCAACTGGTCGCCGCCTTCGGCACCCATGTGAGCACCGCGCTGCGGGTCATGGCCTTCATCAGCGGCGCCCTCTCGATCCTGCTCGGCCTGCTCTGCTTCCGGGGCGCGATGCAGTCGATCCTGCTGCTCGCCCTCTGGATCGGCATCGGCTGGCTCTTCCGGGGCATCACCCAGACCGTGGCGGCGGCCTCCGACCCGGCGATGCCGGCCCGCGGCTGGCAGGTCTTCCTGGGCATCGTCAGCGCACTGGCCGGGGTGGTCCTCATCGTGTCCCCGCTGGAGTCGGCGGCGGTGCTCACGCTCCTCGGCGGCATCTGGCTCGTCGCCGTCGGCGCCGTCGAGATCGTCACGGCCCTCCAGGTGCGCTCGCGCGCCAAGAACCTCCCGCCGGGGATCTAGAGGGACGCCACCGACCCCGGCTCCGCCCCCTGCGGCCTTCCGCCGTCCGTCCGGATCTCCGGGCGGACGGCGGCCGCCGTTGACGCGTGCGCTACATTTTGCCGGTCTTTGACCACCGATCCTCCGCGATCGCGAACCCTTCGGAGCCGGCATCCCATGAGCGACATCGTCAACGGCCTCGGCCGGACCAGTGCCTACGGCGCCCTCGGCGTGGTCCTGCTGATCCTCGGCATCGTGCTCGTGGACGTGCTGACCCCCGGCAAGCTCGGACGACAGATCTGGGAGGACCGCAACCGCAACGCCTCGATCCTGCTCAGCTCGGCGCTCCTCGGCATCGGCGGCATCGTCTTCACCTCGATCTGGACGACGTACGACGACTTCGGCAAGGGCCTCGTCTCGACCGCCGCGTTCGGCCTCCTGGGCCTGGTCCTGATGGCGGTGGCGTTCCTCGTCGTCGACCTGGTCACGCCGGGGAAGCTGGGCGCCACCCTCGTGGACCCCGAGCCGCACCCGGCGGTCTGGGTCACCGCCTCCTGCAACCTCGCGGTCGCGGCGATCGTCTCCGCCTCGATCGCCTGATCTCCGGGGCCTCAGGCCCCCGTCGGCTCCACCTCCAGGAAGCGGCGCCCGCGCGGACCCCTGTAGAGCAGGGCGTCCCAGCCGAACCGGGCCAGGACGGGGACGCACGCGCCGAGCGCCTCCGCCTCCTCCCGCGCGGCGCCCGAGCCCGGCGGCCCCAGCCACTCCACCACGGCCGTGCCGGGCCGCTCCCCCGCCCGCACCCGGTAGCCGGTGGAGCTCCGCGCCCCGCCCTCGTCCACGGACGAGGGCGCGATCCCGCCGGCCTCCAGGACCAGGGCCACCGCCCGGACCGGCTGCCGCAGCTCCCAGTCGGCCGGCGCGCCTTCCGGGCCCGCGCCCCGGCCCCCGGTCAGCCGCCGGATCTGGAGCAGCCCGTCGAGGGCCGTCCTGACCTCCCGGGAGCGCTGCTCGGCGTCGGGCGGGGGCGGTCCGTCGCCCGTGGCCGCCTCGAAGACGCCACCGCCGCCACCGCCGCCGGCTCCCCGTACCGTCACAGCAGGCGCCGGATGTCGCCGCGGACCCGGTAGAACCCGCCCGCCGCCGGGTGCAGGGCGTCGACCACGTACCGCGCGCCGGGCTCGCGGATCGCCCGCGGGAACTGCACGTTCCACGAGGAGTCGTAGCCTCCGGAGACGACCCGGACCCGGGTGCGGCCCGACTCGTTCACGCACTCCACGACCACCGCGCCGGCCGGGGCGTCGCTGACGACGGTCACGGCGGCGGCGGTCGTGGCCGGCTCGTACACCGGCAGCGCGGCGGCGAGCTTGACGTCCCGGGCGACCGGGACCGTGCCCTGCTGGGCGGCCGTGATCGCCGCCTCGCTCGCGTCCACGCAGACCAGCGAGCCGTCCGTGGTCACCAGGTAGAGCCGCTCGTCCCGGTACTGCATGGAGAGCGCCGAGCCGCCTCCCGTGCCGAGCTTCCACAGGCGGGTGCCGTCCTCCGCGAAGCAGTAGACGGAGGAGGACGAGTCGCCCGCGAAGACGAACCGGCCGCCGGGCGAGGTCGCGCAGGAGTACACCGCGCTGTCGCAGGAGTACACCGCCTCCACGCGCCCGTCCTTCTTCGCGAGCCGCTGCACCTTCCTGCGGCCGGTGCCCGCGTAGACCGCGGTGTCCTCCTGCCAGCCGAAGAGGACCGCGCCGTCGGTGGCCGTGTGCCACAGCTCGCCGCCGCCGTCCGGTGCGTGGGCCGCGACGCCGCGCGTGTCCCCGTAGTAGACGGCGTCGCCGTCGGCCCGGACCATCCAGGCGTGCTCGCCCTGGCCGCCGCGCGCCCACTGGTGCTCGTCCTCGTGGTCGATGACGGTGAGCCGGCCCGAGCGGTCGGCGACGTGCAGGACGCCCTCGTGGATGTCGAGCCAGAAGATGTCGACGTCGGTGGCGATGTCGTACGCGGCGAAGGGGAGCTTGGACGACAGGTCGTACACCTTGCCGTCGTCGCAGCCCGCGTAGATCCAGAAGTCGTCGGCGACCAGGCACTTGACGCCGTCCGGCAGGCTGAAGCGGGCCTGCACCTCGCCGGTGCGGTCGAGCGTGAAGACGTCCCCCGCCTGGTTGCCGACCCAGCAGCGCTCCTCCTCGACGTGGATGCCGAAGGCGGCCGAGCCCGTCCGGAAGCGCCAGAGCACCGGGGCGACGGCCCGCGCGGTGGAGGGCGCCGAGGTGACGGCGCGGCGCGTCACCGGGCGGGCGGCGCGTGCTCCGCGCACCGCGGGCGCGTACCCCTTGCGGACCTTCTCCCCGATCTTCTTCGCGGCGGCGGCCTGGGCCTTCTGCGCGGTCGGGAACGTCGAGCGCTGCGTCTGCCCCTCGGTGCCGATCCGGCCGTAGCGGACCGACACCGCGAGGTCCGCGACGGTCACTTCGTAGAACTTGTGGGCACCGCCGCCGTCCTGCGACAGCTCCAGGTAAGTCGTCGTCATGGGAAGAACGTTAGGGGTGACCACTGACAACGCCCCGGGCGAGGGGCGGCGCCACCCGTCCTTCCGGGCGGGTCGCCACCGGTCCTTCCGGGCAGGTCACCACCGGTTCCCGGGAGGGGGAGGCAGCGGTTCCGGTTTCCCGGCGAGGAGGCGCCGTCAGTCCCCCCGGCCGCCCGCCGCCACCGCGGCGTGGGCCAGCGGGTCGGCCAGGACGTCGCGGAGGACGAGGGCCGCCGCGCCCCGGGCCGCGTCGGTGGCGGCGGACGCCGGGCGCAGCCGGCCCGCGTCCGGGGTCCAGAGGCCGGAGACGACCCGGTCGGCGAGCTCCTTCGTCAGGGCGGGCGTCAGCCAGGGCATCAGGCGCGGGTAGATGCCGCCCAGGACGACGGCCTCGGGGTCGAGGAGGTTCACGGCCCCCGACAGGGCGCGTCCGAGCATGCGGCCCGCCTCCGCGAGGGCGGCGAGGGCGCGCGGTTCCCCCGCCCCGGCGCGGCCCGCCAGGTCGGGGACGCCGGTCGCTCCGGCCGAGACGAGGAGGGCCGCCTGCCCCGCGTACTGCTCCAGGCAGCCGCGCGAGCCGCAGCGGCAGCGGGGTCCCGCGGCGTCGACGACCATGTGCCCGATCTCGCCCGAGAACCCGTGCGCGCCGCGCAGCAGTTCGCCGTGGACGACGATCGCGCCGCCGACGCCGATCTCCCCCGTCAGGTGCAGGAAGGTGCGCACCTCGCCGAGGGAGCCGAACCACAGCTCGGCGAGGGCCGCCGAGTTGGCCTCGTTGTCGGAGGCGACGGGCAGGCCGGCGGTGGCGGGCCGCAGGGCGGTGAGGGCCTCGGCGAAGAGGCGTTCGGCGGGGACCTCGTTCCAGCCGAGGTTGGGGGCCTGCCGGACGGTCCCGCCGGAGACGAGTCCGGGCAGGGCGAGCCCGGCCCCCGCCGGCACGAGGCCGAGGCCCGCCGCCTCGTCCAGGGCCCCGGCGGCGATGCGCGCGGCCCGGGCCAGGACCTCGCCGGCGCCGGACGCGCGGTTGTCCAGGCGCTCGGTGTGCCGGACGCGGTCGGTGCCGGTCAGGTCGGCGACGCAGGCGGTGACGTAGTCGACGTTGATCTCGACGCCGAGACCGGCGGGCCCGGTGTCGGCCGGTTTCAGAACGGTGCCCGGCCGTCCCGCCTGCCCGCTGAAGGTCTTGCCCGACTCCATGAGGAGCCCGAGGTCGAGGAGCTGCTCGACGAGGGAGGAGACGGCGGGCCGGGTGAGTCCGACGCGGGCCGCGACGGCGGCCCGGGTGGTCTCGCCGGCCTCGTGGACGGTCCGCAGGACGAGGCTCAGGTTGTGCCGGCGCACTCCCGACTTGTCGGCCTTGGGTTCCGTGGGCTGGTTCATGGTGAGCGAGAGCCTAGTCGCCCCTTTCGCCCGCACGGCAACGGCGTCCGGCGCGGAGCCGCCCCCCGCGTCCGGCGTCGTGCCCACCCCCCTCCCACCCCGTACCGGCGCCCCTCACCAAACAGTTCGCTCACCGAACTCTCCTCCACTAGGCTCCGGCCGTGACGCTTCCCCGCGACTACCGGGGCCGGACCTGCGCCCTCGCCCGCTCGTCGGAGACCGTCGGCGAGCGCTGGACGCGGCTGATCCCGCGCGACGCCTTCTTCGGGGTCCGCAGGTTCGGCGAGTTCGCCGCGCATCTGGGGGTGCCCAGGTCCGTCCTCACCGACCGGCTCGCCACCCTCGTCGGGGCGGGGGTCCTGGAGCGCCGTCCCGAGCCGGGGACGGGCCGCCGGGAGGCCTACGGACTGACGCCCAAGGGCGTCGCCCTGTGGCCGGTCGTCCGCGCGCTCACCGCCTGGGGCGAGGAGTTCCACCCGGCGGCGGGCGGACCGCGCCGCGTCCTCCGGCACTCCGAGGACGAGGCCCCGCTCGATCCGGACGGGCGCTGTACGGAGTGCGGTACGTCCGTGCCGGCCGCGGACGCCCTGGTCGCGCCCGGCCCGGGACTCGCTCCCCCGGGCCCCGACGCCGATCCGGTGACGGCGGCGCTCGCCCGGCCCCACCGGCTGCTCACCCCCTTGATCGCCCACGCGCCCGCGGGGCGTCCCACGAGAGGTCCACGAGAATGAAGATCCTGGTCGTCGGAGCCGGCGCCACCGGTGGCTATTTCGGTGCCCTGCTGGCCCGTGCCGGCGAGGACGTCACCTTCCTGGTCCGTCCCGCCCGGGCCGCCGCGCTGCGCGAGCGCGGGCTGCGGGTCGTCGGGCGGGACGGGGAGTGGGCCCTGGAGCCCCGTCTCGTCACGGCCGACGCGCCGGGCGGGCCGTACGACCTCGTCCTCCTCTCGGTGAAGTCCACCGGGCTCGACCGGGCGGCGGCGGACATGGCGCCGGCCGTCGGACCGGACACCGCGATCGTCCCGCTCCTCAACGGCCTCGCCCACCTGGACGCGCTCAACGCCCTCTTCGGCCCGTCGGCCGTCCTCGGCGGCGTGGCGAAGGTGGTCACCACCCTCGACGCCACGGGGGACATCCGCAGGCTCGCCCCCCTGGCCCACCTGGCCCTCGGCGAGCAAAACGGCACGGTCTCCGCGCGCGTGGAGAGGATCCGGTCGGTCCTCGAAGGGGCGGGGATCGACGCGCCGGTGCCGGAGGACGTCCTGACGGCGATGTGGCACAAGTGGGTGTTCATCACCACCTTCGGCGCCGTGACGAGCCTGATGCGCGGCACGGTCGGTGAGGTGTACGACGCGCCGGGCGGCCCCGCCCTGGGCCCGGCGGTGCTCGACGAGGCGGCGGCGGTCGCCGCGGCGGCCGGGCACCCCGTACCGGAGGAGGAACGGGCGGCGACGCTGGCCGTGGTGTCCGCGTCCGGGTCGCCGATGGTGCCGTCCCTCTACCGCGACCTGACGGCGGGTCATCCCACGGAGGTCGAACACCTCTTTGGCGACCTGACCGCCCGGGCCCGGGCACTCGGCGTGGCGACGCCCCTGCTCGACCTGGCGACCCTGCGCGTGCACCAGCGCCGGGTCACGGCTCGGGCGGCGGCAGGGGTCTGAGGCGGCCCCCGCGGGGTGAAGGCCCGGAACGGGACGAAGACGGGGCGGAGGCCCGGAACGGGGCGGAGGTCCGGAGCCGGCCCGGGTCGGGGCGGGGTCCGGGGCCCGGGGCATCCCCAGGAGGACTCCCCCCCTCCGCCGCCCGGCGGAGACGGAGCGCCCTCCGGGCCGACGCCCGGAGGGCGGGGCGCCGGCAGCCCGGCCCCGTGAAGAAACCCAAGGCCCTTCCCCACGTCCCCCATTGGGCCGCCGTGGCCGCCCGCGCCGCGCCATTGCTCGTCCTGCCGTCCGGGGCATGGCGCGTCGCCCCGGCGGGCGGCGGCGAGCTGTGGCGGAAGGACGTCGGGGACCTGGTGGTCGTGGTCCGCGAGGACGAGAAGAGGGGCCCCCTGTCCGTGCACGGACGCTGGTGGCGGACGCTGTCAGTGCCCTCTTCTACATTGGCGCCATGGAGATCACCGAGCAGGTACTGGCGGAGGCCTGGCAGCGGACGGCCGCGCGGCACGCCGCACTCGACGGGGTGGGGCTGCCACCGGTGGCGCACTCGGAGGAGGAGCTGGAGCGGGCCGAGGAGAGCGACCGCCTGCGCCTGCTGCTGGACGAGGACGGCACGGTACGCGGCCGTCACGGACCCTACCGGGAGGTCTTCGTCACCCGCGACCTCGAACAGGTCCTCTACCTGATCGCCGAGGACGCCGTGTGCCGGCGCGGCGACGGCCCCGAGCGGTCGGCCGACGCGCTGGAGCGGATGGATCCGGCGTGGGGCCGGCGGTTCCGCAGCGGCGGCCTGGACGACACCGGGACGATCGAGGCGTGCGGGCGCGACCCGTTGGAGGGCCTCGCCTGGATCGCCGGGTCCTGGCGCGGCCAGACCCCGTACACGACGCTCTCCTTCGTCCGGGCGGCGCCCGGGCGGACCGTCGACGCCGAGCGGCTGGCCCTGCTGCGCGGGGCCGATCCCGCCCAGGTCTCGGCCGGCACGCGCCTGAAGGACCTCCAGGCCGTGGACGGCGGCCGGACCCACTGGGACCGCGAGTGGGAGAGCTGCTGCTTCGGGCAGGCGGGAGAATGGACGTACCTGCTGTACCACGAGACGCCCCACAGGCCCTTCGACCGGGAGGCGTACGCGGCGCTCGGGATCGAGGAGAGCGTGCGGCTGACCGCCACCTCGGCGAAGGCGATCTACACCTTCGACTACACGAGGGGCGACCACCGTGTCGACGACGACTGGGGCGTCCTGGAGCTGATCTGGTACGAGCGCGGTCACGCCCCCTATCTGCGGGGCGGCGAGCTGGACTTCCTCAACCGGGCCGTACGCCGCGCCGAACTGGACCATCCCGAGCTGACCAACACCTTCGAGCTGTACTTCCACGCCCTGGAGGACTCCCTCGGCCTGCGCCTGCCGCGCCAGGACTTCGCGGAGGGCGAGGTGCGGGCCGCGTACTGGGCCGGCGGCCCGGACGCGTGAGGCGCCGTGACGGCACGTGGCACCGGACCCCGCGCAGCTCCGGGCCAGGGCCGATGCGAGGGGCCCGATCACCCGGGACGTCTCCGTCGGCTCCACGAGCACTCGTGAGCACGGGCGGACAGCGGGGCGACTCCCCGCGGTTCCAACAGCGGGGCGACTCCCCGCGGTCGCCACGAGATACGAGGAACTCGCCGTCCGCCGTGAAGCGACCGTGCCGGTCGCCGCCATCCACGAGCGGCTGTTGCCACCACTGCTCCCGGGGGTCAGCCGAGGATGGCGTCAAGCTCCACTTCAACGAGCCATTCGGGATCGATGAAGCGTGAGACCTCGAGGAAGGTGCAGACCGGGCGGACAGACGCGAAGCGCTCTCCGTGCGCTCGCGCGGCTTCTTCCCAACGCGTCACGTCGGTAAGCATGATGCGGGTCCGCACGACGTCCCCCAGGGACGCGCCCGTTTCCTTCAACGCGGCGTCTGCGATGTCCAGACACCTGACAGTCTGGGCATGGACGTCGCCTCGGCCCACGGTCGCTCCGTCGTCCCCGATGGGAGCAGTCCCGGCGACTGCGACGTGTGCCCCTTTGCGGACCGCCCGGGAGAAACCGATGCGAGGTTCGAGCGGCGAACCAGAACCGACTGTCTGCCGAACATGATCCATCGCGCCATGATCACAGATCGCCGCATTTTCGGGACAGGCTTCAGTAGCGGTTTCCGCCCCGGCGGTGGTGGGCGTCGCTGCCGGTCGGCGGGGAGTTGTGGACGGACAGGGAGTTGAAGGAGACCCGGTCGGTCCGGGCCTGGCGCAGGGCCTCCTGCTCCTGGAGCAGTCCCTCGATCGTCTCCGTCCTGCCCGCATTTCGGCGGTGCACGACGACGAACGCCAGCACCCCGAGGCCGACGATGACTCCGAACAGGATGAGCAGAGCGGTCATGTGTTCCTCCCCCTGGTCACCCGCAGGGTAACCCGGAGATCACGGCCCGGCCAGGGTGCGGCGATGAAGTGGATCATGCCCGTTCCGCTTCCTCACCCGCGCCCCCACCCGTCCCCGTATCCGCTTCCGTACCCGTCCCCGTCCCCGTCCCCGTCCCCGTATCCACTTCCGCTTCCGTACCCGCATCCGCTCCCGCCCCGTCAGCTCAGCAGGGTCGGCGCCGTGGCCGACAGGACCCCGGCGATCCGGTTCCAGGTCTCCTCGTCGCGGGGCAGCGGGGGCAGGCACTCCCCGGCGCCGGCGCCCCACGCGGCGGCCAGGGCGACGGGGTCGGAGCCGGTGACGGCGCCCGCGGCGAGGGCGGCCGCGCCGAGGGCGACGAGTTCGCCCGCGGCGGGGACGACCAGGGGGCGGCCGGAGAGCCTGCGGACGGTGTCGGTCCAGAACCGGCCGCGCGCACCGCCTCCGATCAGACGCAGCGGCCGGTCCCGTACGTCCGGTGCGGCCGGGTCGAGGCCGCAGGCGGCGAGGAGTTCGTCCAGAGCGCGGAGGACGGTGAAGACGGCGCCCTCGTAGGCGGCGCCGAGGACCTCCCGGGGGTCCGTGCCGTGCCGGAGGCCGGTGACGAGTCCGGCGGCGTGCGGGAGGTCGGGGGTGCGCTCGCCGTCGAGGTACGGCAGTACGACGACCCCGCCCCCGCCGCCGGGTGCGGCGTCCTCTCGGTCCAGGCCGAGGAGCGAGGCGAACCGGTCGACGGCGAGGGTGCAGTTGAGCGTGCAGCCGAGCGGGAGGTACGTGCCGCCGCCGTCGGTGGCGGCGAAGCCCGCGAGCCCGGGGGCGGCCGGACGGGCGCGGGTCGCGGCGAAGACCGTGCCGGAGGTGCCGAGGCTGACGACCGGGTGGTCGAGCAGTCCCGCGCCGCCGAGACCGAGCCCGACGGCGGCGGCCATGTTGTCGCCGGTCCCGGCGGCGACGGCGACCGTGCGGGGCAGGCCGAGGGCCTCGGCGGCGGCCGGGGCGAGGGTGTCCACGCGGGTGGCGCCGGTGGGGGCGAGGGCGGGCAGCAGGGCCGGGTCGAGGCCGACGAGGTCGAGGACCTCGCGGTCGTAGGCACCGGTGGCGGTCCCGTACCAGCAGGTTCCGGAGGCGTCGCCGGGGTCGGTCACGGCGGTGCCCGAGAGGCGTTCGGTGAGGTGGTCGTGCGGCAGGCGGACACCGGTGGCGGCGGCGGCCCGCTCGGGCTCGTGCTCGCGCAGCCACTGCCACTTGGCGGCGGTCATGGAGGCCACGGGGACGGAGCCGGTCCTGTCCGTCCAGGCCTCCGGGCCGCCGAGGCGGGCGGCGAGGGCGGCGGCCTGGGGCGCGGAGCGGGTGTCGTTCCAGAGCAGCGCGGGCCGCAGCGGGCGCCCGCCGGGGCCGAGGGCGACCAGGCCGTGCTGCTGGCCCGCGACCGCGATGCCGGTGACGGACCCGGCGGGGACGCCCGCGTCCCGTACGGCCGAGCGGACGGCGGCGACGAGCGCGGTCCACCACTCCTCCGGATCGCTCTCGCGCGCCCCGGCGGTCCCGGTGACGGTGTGCGGGGCGCGGCCGACGGCGAGGAGTTCGCCGGTGTCGGCGTCGACGGCGGCGGCCTTGGTGGACTGCGTGGAGCTGTCCACGCCGATCACGACGGAGCGGCTCGCGGGCACGCCCTCACCTCGTCTCGGGTTCGGTCCTGACAGTCCTGTCGGTTCTATCGGTTCTATCGACCCGGTCGACCCTGTCGGCTCTGCTGGTTCTACCGGTTCTGCCGGTTCTGCCGATCCTGTTCGTTCCGGGGCGGGTCTGGCGCGGTGGCGTCCCGTCCCGTATTAGTTATCTCAGAAAACAAATCCGGTGGCCAGTACCCGGCCGCCGGACGGTCCCCCGGCGTACGAAAGAGGGTCCCCATGCCGGAGCGCTTCTCCCCCGCCCCCGCCGACCGCTTCACCTTCGGTCTCTGGACCGTCGGCTGGCAGGGCCGCGACCCCTTCGGCGAGGCCACACGGCCCGCCCTCGATCCCGTGGAGGCCGTCGAGCGGCTCGCCGGGCTCGGTGCGTACGGCGTCACCTTCCACGACGACGACCTGGTCCCCTTCGGCGCGCCGGAGGCCGAGCGCGACGCGATCGTGAAGCGCTTCCGGGCCGCCCTGGACCGCACGGGGCTCGCGGTGCCGATGGCCACCACGAACCTCTTCTCCCACCCCGTCTTCAAGGACGGCGCGTTCACCGCCAACGACCGGGACGTGCGCCGCTTCGCCCTGCGCAAGACCCTCCGCAACATCGACCTCGCCGTCGAGCTCGGCGCCGGCGTCTACGTGGCGTGGGGCGGCCGGGAGGGCGCCGAGTCCGGCGCGGCGAAGGACGTGCGGGTCGCGCTCGACCGCATGAAGGAGGCGTTCGACCTGCTCGGCCAGTACGTCACCGAACAGGGCTACGACCTGCGCTTCGCGATCGAGCCCAAGCCGAACGAGCCGCGCGGCGACATCCTGCTGCCCACGATCGGGCACGCCCTCGCCTTCATCGAGCGCCTGGAGCGCCCGGACCTGGTAGGGGTGAACCCGGAGACCGGGCACGAGCAGATGGCGGGGCTCAACTTCCCGCACGGCATCGCGCAGGCGCTGTGGGCGGGCAAGCTGTTCCACATCGACCTCAACGGCCAGTCGGGCATCAAGTACGACCAGGACTTCCGGTTCGGGGCGGGCGACCTGCGCCAGGCGTTCTGGCTGGTGGACCTGTTGGAGACGGCCGGGTACGAGGGTCCGCGCCACTTCGACTTCAAGCCGGTGCGCACGGACGGCTTCGACGGGGTCTGGGAGTCGGCGAAGAACTGCATGCGCAACTACCTGATCCTGAAGGAGCGTTCGGCCGCCTTCCGCGCCGACCCGGAGGTCGTGGCGGCGCTCGGCGCCTCCCGGCTGCCCGAGCTCGCCGTCCCCACGGCCGCCGACGGCCTCGCCGGACTGCTGGCGGACCCCACGGCGTACGAGACGTTCGACGCGGACGCGACGGCGGCGCGCTCGATGGCCTTCGAGCGCCTGGACCAGCTGGCCCTGGAGCACCTGCTGGGGGTGCGCCGGTAGACGCGCGCGGTGCCGGCCGGGCGCCCGGCCGCGTCCCCTGCCGGACCGCGGATGCCAGACTACGGACCGCGTCCGACCCCGCGCCGAGCCGTCCCCGAGGAATCCGCCATGCGTGTCGCCCTCTTCGTCACCTGCGTCAACGACGCCGTCTTCCCCTCGACGGGCGTGGCCACGGTCCGGCTGCTCGAACGGCTCGGCGTGGAGGTCGACTTCCCGGCCGCGCAGACCTGCTGCGGGCAGCCGCAGTTCAACACCGGCTACCGCGAGGAGGCCGTTCCCCTCGTGCGGCGCACGGTGCGGGCCTTCGAGGGGTACGACCACGTCGTCGTCCCGTCCGGTTCGTGCGCGGCCATGGTCCGGCACCACTACGGCTCGTTCGGCGCGGAGGTGCCGGGGGCGGCGGGCCTGGCGCCGCGCGTGCACGAGTTGACGGAGTTCCTGGTGGACGTGCTCGGCGTGACGGACGTGGGCGCGTGCTTCCCGCACCGGGTGACGTACCACCCCTCCTGCCACGGCCTGCGCCTGCTCGGGCTCGGGGAGCGGCCCCGGCGGCTCCTGGAGTCGGTGAAGGGCCTGGAACTGGTGGAGCTGCCGGGTGCGGAGGAGTGCTGCGGCTTCGGCGGCACCTTCGCGGTGAAGAACCCCGACGTGTCGGCGGCCATGGGCGCCGACAAGATCGGGAACGCCCTGGCCACCGGCGCGGAGGTGCTGTGCGGCGCGGACAACTCGTGCCTGCTGCACCTGGGCGGCATGCTGAGCAGGCAGGGGGCGCCGCTGCGCGCGCTGCACCTGGCGGAGATCCTGGCGAGCACGGAGGAGGAGCCCTGGCGATGAGCGGCGACGAGAGGACGACCCCGCCGGGTCCCGGCCCGGCCTTCGTCGGGATGCCGGCCTTCCCGGAGGCGGCGCGGAAGGCGGTCGGTGACGCGACCCTGCGGGCCAATCTCCGACACGCCACGCACACGATCCGGGACAAGCGGGCGCGGGCGGTGGCCGAGCTGGACGACTGGGCCGCCCTGCGCGAGGCGGGGAAGCGGATCAAGGACGAGACCCTCCGACACCTGGACACGTATCTGCTCCGGTTGGAGGAGGCGGTGACGGCGGCGGGCGGGACCGTGCACTGGGCGGCGGACGCCGCAGAGGCGAACCGGATCGTCACGGAGTTGGTGAAGGCGACCGGCGAGAGCGAGGTCGTCAAGGTCAAGTCGATGGCCACGCAGGAGATCGGGCTCAACGAGCACCTGGAGGCCGAGGGGATCGCCGCGTACGAGACGGATCTGGCGGAGCTGATCGTGCAGCTCGGCCGGGACAGGCCCTCGCACATCCTGGTCCCGGCCATCCACCGCAACCGGGGCGAGATCCGCGACATCTTCCGTGAGGAGATGGGGAGTTGGGGGCGTCCGGCACCGGAGGGCCTTGCCGACTCCCCGGCCGAGCTGGCGGAGGCGGCCCGGCTGCACCTGCGGGAGAAGTTCCTGCGCGCCAAGGTCGGGATCTCGGGGGCGAACTTCATGGTCGCCGAGACCGGCACCCTGGTCGTCGTGGAGTCCGAGGGCAACGGCCGCATGTGCCTGACCCTGCCCGAGACCCTGATCTCGGTCGTCGGCATCGAGAAGGTGGTGCCGACCTGGCGGGACCTGGAGGTCTTCCTCCAGACCCTCCCCCGCTCCTCGACGGCCGAGCGCATGAACCCGTACACGTCGATGTGGACCGGCACCACGGACGACGACGGCCCCCGGTCCTTCCATCTCGTCCTCCTCGACAACGGGCGCACCACCGCCCTCGCCGACGAGGTCGGCCGCCAGGCCCTGCGCTGCATCCGCTGCTCGGCCTGCCTCAACGTCTGCCCGGTGTACGAGCGGGCCGGCGGGCACGCGTACGGCTCGGTCTACCCCGGGCCCATCGGCGCGATCCTCATCCCCCAGCTCCGGGGCACGGCGAGCGGGGTCGACGCCTCCCTGCCGTACGCCTCCTCGCTCTGCGGGGCCTGCTACGAGGTGTGCCCGGTCGCCATCGACATCCCCGAGGTCCTGGTCCACCTGCGGGGGAAGGTCGCCGGGCAGGGCGGCCACCGTCCGGAGAGGGCCGCGGTCAAGGCCTCCGCCTGGGTGCTGGACCACCCCGGCGTGCTGGCCGCCGGGGAGCGCCTCGCCTCCCGCACCCGCGCGCTGCACCCCCGGCGGGCGCCCGGGCCGGGCATCCGCCGGTGGACCGAGAGCCGCGACCTGCCGGAGATGCCCGCCGAACCGTTCCGCGACTGGTGGAGGAAGAACCGCACATGACCGACTCACGCGCGCGCGTCCTCGCCCGGATCCGCGCCGCCGTCGCGGACGCGCCCGAGCCGCCCGCCGCCGCCCGCGACTACCGGACGAGCCACACCGCCGAGGACCCGGCGGCCCTCCTCGACCTGCTCCACGAGAACCTCGCCGACTACCGGGCCCACGTCCACCGCACCGCCCCGGACGGCCTGGCGGGGCTGATCGCCCGGCTCCTGGCCGAGCGCGGCGCCCGCACCGTCGTCGTCCCGCCCGGCCTGCCCGCCGACTGGCTCGCCGCCGCGGAGGCCGTGCGGCGGACCGACGAACCGAGGCTGACCCCGTACGAGCTGGACGGCGTCGACGCCGTGGTGACGGGGTGCGCGGTGGCGGTCGCCGAGACCGGCACGCTCGTCCTCGACGGCGGTCCGGGGCAGGGCCGCCGCGCCCTCACCCTCGTCCCCGACCTGCACCTGTGCGTGGTCCGGGCCCCGGAGCAGGTCGTCGCCTCGGTTCCCCTGGCGCTCCCCCGGCTCGACCCGGCGCGCCCGCTGACCTGGATCTCGGGCCCGTCCGCGACGAGCGACATCGAACTCGACCGCGTCGAGGGCGTCCACGGGCCCCGGACCCTGGAGGTGGTCCTGGTGACGGGCCGCTGACGGGCCCCGGTCGGCCCGTACTTCTTCTCGCTTTTCCAAGTGACCGTGTCGGCAAGGAACTTCGGGGTAGCCGGGTGGTGGGCCGGTCCACCTCCGGATCAGCTCTCAGGGTGATCGTCCCGAAGGAGTGGAACATGACGACGCAGTATGAAAACCGCACCACCGGTCAGCGGACCGCCGGGTCGACCGGCAACGTGCTGAGCATCATCGCGATCGTGCTGGGCGTGGTCTCGATCGTCTTCTTCCCGATCGTGTTCGGCGTGATCGGCCTGGTGCTCGCCGTCATCGCCAAGTTCGTCCGGCACGAGCGGCTCTCCGGCGTCGCCCTCGTGGTCAGCGCCGCGGGCCTGGTCCTGGGCATGATCCTCGGTGCCGTGGTCGTGAGCGCGTGACCCGGTGACCCGAAGGTCCGAGGGCCTGAGGATTCCGCATACGGAACCGTCCCGGCCGGCGGCCGTGCCCCCCGCACGAGTGGGGAGTACGACCACCGGCCGGGACGGTTCCGTGTGCGTGCGCCCTGGCGCGGCCGGACGCGCCGGGTCAGCCCACCAGGTCCGGCGCGCGCAGCATCTCGGGCGGGACGCGCCAGGCGTCGACCAGGTCGGCCGCGAGGGGACGGACCTTGCGGCAGAGGTCGTTCACCTCGCGGGTGATCGCCTTGGAGCGCTGGACGGTCAGCCGGCCGTGCTCCATGAACCAGGCCCGGTCCGCCTCGATCGTCGAGAGGGCGAACAGGTCGCACAGCAGCCCGAGCGCGTCCTTGTTGCCGCCCTCGGGCAGCGCCCGCACCTTCTCCACGAAGGCTTCGAGGACGAGGCGCTCGACGTGCGCGTGGGCGAGCGCGATGACGTGGTCCTGCACCTGCGAGAAGACGGCGCCGGGGTCCTGCTTCCGGTCGATGCCGTGCTTGAGCCGGCGGGCCACGCCCGCGAGCATGTGCTCCTCGCGGTAGCGGAGCATGGCCAGCTGGTACTCGGGGTCGAGGAGCCCGGCCTCGCGGTCCCACTCGTCGCCGCCGGGCAGCAGGTCCCGGACCCGTTCGAGCAGCTTGTGGGCCGAGGTGCGCTCCATGACGGTCTCGACGGCGAGGCCGGCGACGTAGCGGACCACGCCGAGCTGGTCGAGGTCCTCGAACTCGCTCGCGTGGTCGGTGAGCAGGCCCTTGGCCACGAGCTGGAGCAGGACGTGGTTGTCGCCCTCGAAGGTGGTGAAGACGTCGCTGTCGGCCTTGAGGGCGGCGAACCGGTTGACGGCGAGGTAGCCGGCGCCGCCGCACGCCTCACGGCACTCCTGGACGGCCCGGGTGGCGTGCCAGGTGCCGAGCGCCTTGGTCCCGGCGGCCCGTGACTCCAGGCGGCGGCGTGCCCGCGGGTCGTCCTCGGTGCCGGAGAAGACCTCGTGGAGCTGTGCGCGGACGACGTCCTGCGCGAAGTGGAGCGCGTACGTGCGGGCGAGGAGCGGCAGCAGCCGGCGCTGGTGGAGCCCATAGTCGAGGAGCAGCCGCTCCTCGGTGCCCGGGGCCGCCGCGAACTGCCTGCGCCGCACGGCGTACTTCACGGCGATCGCCAGGGCGACCTTGGCGACGCCGACCCCGGCGCCGCCGACGCTGACCCGGCCCTGCACCAGGGTGCCGAGCATGGTGAAGAAGCGCCGGTCGGGGTTGTCGATCGGGCTGGTGTAGACGCCTTCGGGGGTGACGTCGGCGAACCGGTTGAGCAGCGCCTCGCGCGGCACCCGCACGCCGTCGAAGCGGATGCGGCCGTTGTCGACGCCGTTGAGGCCCATCTTGCGCCCGTCGTCCTCGATCCGGACGCCGGGCGCGGTCTCGCCGCCGACCCGGACGGGTACGACGAAGGCGTGCACGCCCCGGGAGGTGCCGCCCACCTCCAGCTGGGCGAAGACGACGGCCAGTTCGGCGTGGCGGGCCGCGTTGCCGATGTAGTCCTTGCGGGCCGCGTCGTCGGGGGTGGTGAGGACGAACTCCCGGGTCGCGGCGTCGTACCGGGCGACGGTGCCGAGCGCCTGGACGTTGGAGCCGTGGCCGGTCTCGGTCATCGCGAAGCAGCCCATCAGCCGCCCGGCGATCAGGTCGGGCAGGTGGGCGTCGTGGTGGCGCTCGGTGCCCAGGTGCAGGATCGCGCCGCCGAAGAGGCCGAACTGCACGCCGGTCTTCACCAGGACCGACAGGTCGCCGAAGGCCAGCGTCTCGAACGCGGCGATCGAGGCCCCGACGTCACCGCCCCCGCCGTACCCGGCCGGGAAGCCCATGCCGGTCTGCCCGGTCGCGGCCATCGCGACCACGATCTCGCGCACCCGTTCGCGGAACGCGTCGACGCCGAGTTCGTCGGCCTCGTCCAGGACGGAGGAGTGGGTCACCAGGTTGGTCCGGACGAGGTCGCGGATCCCGGCGTACTCGCCGTCGAGCACCTCGGCGAGGGCCCGGACGTCGATCTCGGGCTGTACGTAGCCGCTCTCGGGGGCGGATGCGTTGTCGGTGGCCATGCACTGTCGCTACCCCGCCCCGGGACGATCAAGCGGGGGCGGCCGGGTGGCGGCCGCCGGCACCGCTGTCAGCGGGTCTTGCCGGGCCGGGCCGCGGTGGCCTTGAGCAGGTCCCGCAACAGGGCGTGGTCGATGCTCTCCGGCCTGCGGAACCGCAGGCAGCCCTCGCCCGTGTCCTGGCCGGCCGGCCGCTCCTCGAAGGCGGTGCGGCCGTCGTCGCGCATGAGGGAGGAGATGTACTGCTCCTGGGAGGCGAACGCGATCGCGCAGACTCCGTCCCGCTCGTACGCGGGCGTCCCGTACGCCACGACCCCGTCGAAGCCCGTCAGCTCTTCGCGGCAGAGCCACCGCCCCTCGGCCGGCGCGGCCCTGCGCTCCTCGGGGACCCCGGTCATGTGGCCGTCGACGTCGTCGGCCCCGCTCCGCACCATTCCCCGAGGCCATGCCGCGCCCGGGACCCGCGGCAACCTCCCGGACCACCGGCCCCGGCGAGGTCCCGTCCCGCCCCGGCCCGGTCCGGGCTCAGGACTCCTCGGCCACGGCGTCGGGAGCGGGCCGGGCGGACCGGGCGGTCCTGCGCCGGCGGTACAGCACCGCGCCGCAGACCGCGAGGAGGAGGGCGGCGACCGCGGCGACGCCGAACGCCGTCCGCTCGGCGAACAGCCTCGCCAGTACTTCGAGGACCCCGATCCCGGCGGTCGCGTAGATCAGCGCCCAGGCCGCTCCCCCCACGAACAGCGCGGGGAGGTAGCGCGGCAGGGGCATGCGCATGCTGCCCGCGAGGAAGTTGGCGGCGGTCTGGAAGCCGACGGTCAGGAAGGAGACGGCCACCACCGGGGCGCCCCACCGCTGGATGGCCCGTTCCGCGCGCAGGAACTTGGCCGAGGAGATCCGTCCGGAGAACTTGCTGCGCCGGGCACCGGCACCGGCCAGCCATCCGACGGCGAACGTTCCTCCGGCGCGCAGGAGGACGATGACGTACAGGGCGCCGGCCGTGAGCGCGACCTTATCCACGGCGCCCCGCCCGGGGCGCCGGGCGGGCGTTCTCCGCCGTCCGCTTCGAGGGGGCCGCACCGGCGGACCCACGACGGGCACACGCCCGGTCTCCGTCTCTCACCTGAGATCCGCCTATGCCCGTTCCGTCCGCTGCGCTTCCACCATGGTGACCCGGGGCCCGGGCCTGGAGCCGAGCCGGGCTCGCCCGGCAAAGGCAAGCCTAACCGAACTCCCGTACAGCGGGTACGGGGCCCGGACGCCGGGGCGCCGGGCGCGCGGAGGGGTGGGGGCCGCGCGCACGGGGCCGGGCCCGGCCCCGTGCGGAAGACGCGGAGGGAGGAGCCCGGCATGATCGGCGGGACACCCCCTTCCCGCACGCACCCGAAGGAGCTCCGGTCTTGGCCGCCACGGAATACACGGAAGAGAAGTACGACGGGGTCTCCGTGCTCGTCGGAGCCGAGGGGGGCGCCTACCCGTACGCCAACTCCGTCCTCGTACACGGAACTTCCGAAACACTGCTCATAGACCCGTCGCTGTCGCTCGTCGGAGCGGCGCCGCCCGCGGACGCGGTCCTGATCAGTCACGCCCACGAGGACCACGTCGCGGGCCTCGGCGGCTACGACGTGCCCGTCCACGTCCACGACGCCGACCTCGCCCCGCTGCGCGACCGATTCCATGTGCGGGACCGACCCGACGCAGCGGGGTTCACCGACGGAACGGTGTTCGACCTCGGCGGCCGCACCGTGACCGTCGTCCACCTCCCCGGTCACACCCCGGGCCACAGCGGCTACCTTGTCGAACCGGACGGCTTCCTG
>NZ_JNXJ01000045.1:0-48680 GCF_000716625.1 Streptomyces bikiniensis
ACGACCCCGCCACCGTGGGCGTGGACGGGATCACCCTGCGAATCGGTGAACTGGACGGCGTTGGTGACGGTGACGGCCGCCGCATGAGCGGTGCCCACGGCGCCGAACAGGGACAGGAGGACGGCGCAGAGTGCGGTGAGCACGGTGGCCGTCCCCGAGGTGGTGCGTCGCATGATCGCGTACCTCGTGGTCTGGGGGGAGGGGATGGGCTGATGTGGCGGGTGGGGCGAACGAAGGCGTGGCTTCCGCTGGGAAGCCGTGCACCGGGGAAACACGCTCTTAGCTCGCCGCCGACGTCGGGTGATGTCGGGGCCCGGGAACGCCGACGACACGTGACCGCCCCGTTACGGGGAGGTGTCGACTTGTTATGTTCGCGTTAACACGAGCGCTTGGGAGGAGAGTTTGGGAGGGGCGACAGTGGCTGTCAAGGATTCGGACACGATCCACCGCAGACTTACCGGCTGGTATGTTTGCGCCAACACGCCGCGGGCCCCGCGGACGCGCGGACACTCGCGACGGAAGGTCATCGATGGCGACGGACAACAGGACGAGGTCGCCCCGCTCACGCGCGACGCGCCAGTGGCCGTCCATGGCGGACGTGGCCGCCCTGGCCGGCGTCTCCTCCCAGACGGTGTCCCGAGTGGCGAACAACCGGCAGAACGTCGACTCCGTGACCCGCGAGAAGGTGCTCTCCGCCATGCAGACGCTCGGCTACCGCCCCAACACGGCGGCCCGCGCGCTGGTCACCGGCCGTTTCGGGGCCCTGGGCGTGGTCAGCTTCGACGTGAGCGCCCACGGCAACGCCCGCACGCTCGGCGCGATCGCCGACGCCGCCCGCGAGGCCGACTTCTCGGTGAACTTCATGGGAGTGCGGGCCCAGACCGAGGCCGCCGTACGCCATGCCTTCCAGCATCTGATGCTGCAGTCCGTCGACGGCATCGTGCTGGTCGAGTCGCAGATGCTCGACACCCCGTCGCTGCGCCTGCCGCCGTCCATGCCGGTGGTCGTCGCCGACGGCGACACCGGCCACGAGTACCCCCACGTCGACTTCGACCAGGCGCACGGCTCCCGCAGCGTGGTGTCCCACCTCCTCGGTCTCGGCCACCGCACGGTCTGGCACCTCGCGGGCCCGGCCGACTCGTTCGCCGCGCGACGCCGCGCCGAGTCCTGGCGGCGGACCCTCGTGGACGCGGGCGCGCCCGTACCGCCCGTGGTGCACGGGGACTGGTCGGCGCGGTCCGGCTACCGGGCCGGGCTCGACCTCGCCCGCCGGCCGGAGGTCACGGCCGTCTTCGCCGCGAACGACCAGATGGCGATGGGCCTGATGCGCGCCCTCCACGAAGCGGGCAGGAGCGTGCCCGGCCACGTCAGCGTGGCCGGTTTCGACGACATCGCCGAGGCCGCCTACCTCGTGCCGCCCCTGACGACCGTGCACCAGGACTTCGAAGTGGTCGGCAAGCACTGTGTGGCGCTGCTGCTCGACCAGGTCGAGGGCCGTACGGACGGGGCGCGGCGCCGGGCGGTGGAACCCGTCCTCGTGGTGCGCTCGAGCACGGCTCCGCCACGGCCGGGCGCCCTGGCCTGAGGTCGCCGCCCGGCGCCCCCACCCGAGATCGCGGCCGGACACCGCGGGCCCGGCCGCCCCCCGCACGGCCACGAGCGTGCGGGGTCAGCCCTTCCGTCCGCGCGCGGCGGGGGACGCCGTGCTGTGCCGTTCCACCAGGGTGGTCGGCACGAGGCGCACCCCCGTGACCGTCTCGCCCGCCAGCTCCCGCAGGACCGCCTCGACGCACCACTCGCCGACCTGCGCGAAGTCCTGGTGGACCGTGGTCAGGGGCGGGATGAAGGACGCCGCCTCGGGGATGTCGTCGAAGCCGACGACGCTGACGTCCTCGGGGACGCGCACGCCGCGGTCGTGAAAGGCCCGCAGCAGGCCCAGGGCCATCTGGTCGTTGGCCACGAAGACCGCCGTGCACCCCGGCTCACCGGCGAGCCCCAGACCGGCCTCGTATCCCGATTCGGGGGTCCAGTCCCCGCGCAGAGCGGGCGGCACCGCGCGCCCCTCGGCACGCAGCACCTCCTCCCACGCCTCGGCCCGGCGGCCGGCGGCGAAGGACTCCTCGGGTCCCGCGACGTGCCAGACCGTGTCGTGGCCGAGGTCGAGCAGATGCCGCACGGCGGCGCGGGCGCCCTGCCGCTGGTCCGTGTCCACCACGGGGAAGTCGGTGGCGTCGGAGTCGACCACGACCACCTTGACGTGCGGCGGCAGGGTGAGGGCGGCGGTGTCGAGCAGGTGCACCTCCATGATCAGCACGACGGCGTCGACCGCCAGTTCGTCGAGGCGGGTGAACGCCCCCTTGACGTTCTCCTGGGTGGGTGCGTCCAGGGGGATCAGCGTGACCGCGTAGCCCGCGCGGGACGCCGATCCCGCTATGGCGTCCAGGGTCCTGACGTTTCCCGTGCTGGTGAGCCCCATCGTGATGACGCCGATGGCCCGGAAGTCGCCCCGCTTGAGAGCGCGCGCCGCGCTGTTGGGACGGTATCCCAGCTCCTTCATCGCGTCGAGGACCCGCTTCCGGGTGGCCTCGACGACGGCCGCGTCACCGTTGGAGACGCGCGAAACCGTCTGTGAGGAGACGCCCGCCAGCCGGGCGACGTCCGCCATGGAAACCCTGCGCTGTCCGGTACGCACCCCCCGCCCGTCGCTCTTCGTGACCACCGCCGGCCGGCCGGTCGCGTTCTGCTCGGTCACCCGATTCCCTCTCATTCGCTGCCACTTCGTGCTTGACGCCCCCCGGTGGGAATGTCACCATCACGCTACCGATGATTACGTAAACATTTCTCGTCGGTCAGCCTTCCCGTAGGGCCGATTTCCGGCCATAGCCGCCCTGAACCTCAGGCGGCCCCCCGCTTCAGGCCCCATACCTTCGCTCCCGTCCTCCGGACCGACCGGACACCGACGCTAGGAACACGCCATGACGCTTCTGTCGACGCGCGCTACGGCAGCACCACCGCACCGCCCACGAGCCCGCTTCCGTCTCCGCAAGGAGGCACTCGTGGGCTGGGGGTTCGCCGGCCCGTTCGTCGCGGTCTTCGGCCTCGTCTTCCTCGCGCCGATCGGATACGCCGGGTACCTGAGCCTCTTCCAGGACCGACTCATCGGCGGGACCTCGTTCGTCGGGCTCGACAACTACGGCGAGGCACTGACGGACCCCCGCTTCTGGGACGGCCTGATGCGCGTCGGCCTCTTCCTGCTGGTCCAGGTGCCGGTCATGCTGGGCATCGCGCTCCTCGCGGCCCTGGCGATCGACAGCGGCCGGCTCTACGGCAAGACCTTCTTCCGCGTCTCGATCTTCCTCCCGTACGCCGTGCCCGCCGTCGTCGCCAGCCTCATCTGGGGCTTCATGTACGGCAATCAATTCGGCCTGGTCGGCAACATCAACGACGCGTTCGGCGTCACCCTCCCCGACCCGCTCTCCCCCTCCCTGGTCCTCGCCTCGATCGGCAACATCGTCACCTGGGAGTTCGTCGGATACAACATGCTGATCTTCTACTCCGCCCTCAAGGTCGTCCCCCGCTCGCTCTACGAGGCGGCGGCGATCGACGGCGCCGGAGAGTGGCGGATCGTCACCTCGGTCAAGCTGCCGGCCATCCGCAGCGCCCTGGTCATCGCCACGATCTTCTCCATCATCGGCAGCTTCCAGCTCTTCAACGAGCCGAGCATCCTGCAGAAGCTCGCCCCCAACGCCATCACCAACGACCTGACCCCCAACCTCTACACGTACTCGCTGTCCTTCTCGGGCCAGCAGCACAACTACGCGGCGACCGTGGCGATCGTGATGGGCGTGATCACCGCGATCATCGCCTACGCGGTCCAGCTGCGCGGCATGCGGAAGGGCTGAGCCATGACCACCTCCATGACCACCGCGGCCGCCGAGTCCACCCCGGACCCCCACGAGCCGCGAGCCGCAGGCACCCCGGCCGCCCCGCACCGCGCCCGCCCCGCCGCGACCCGCGACCGCAAGCGGCTCCCGCACACGCCGCTCAACCCCCGGCGCAGCGTCCCACTGACGCTCCTCACCGGCCTGGTCCTCGTCTACACCCTGCTCCCGCTCGCCTGGCTGGTCATCAACGCCACCAAGAGCCAGCGGGGACTGCTCGACTCCTTCGGGCTGTGGTTCGCCGACGACTTCAACCTGTGGGACAACATCACCCGCACGCTCACCTACGACGACGGGGTCTTCGTCCGCTGGCTGCTCAACACGCTGCTGTACGTCGCCGCCGGCGCGGGCGGCGCCACGGTCCTCGCCGTCCTCGGCGGCTACGCCCTCGCGAAGTACGACTTCCCCGGCCGCAAGGCGGTCTTCGCGGTCGTCATCGGAGCCGTGGCCGTCCCCGGCACCGCCCTCGCGGTGCCCACCTTCCTGATGTTCAGCAACATGGGCCTGACGAACACCCCCTGGGCCGTCATCATCCCCTCCCTGATCTCACCCTTCGGGCTCTACCTCATGTGGGTCTTCGCCGCCGAGGCCGTCCCCACCGAGCTGCTGGAGGCCGCGCGCATCGACGGCTCCGGCGAGCTGCGCACCTTCTTCACGATCGCGCTGCCGCTCCTCGTGCCGGGCACCGTCACCGTGCTGCTGTTCTCCATGGTCGCGACCTGGAACAACTACTTCCTGCCGCTGATCATGATCAAGGACCCCGACTGGTACCCGCTGACCCTCGGCCTCAACGCCTGGAACGCCCAGGCCCAGACGGCCGGCGGCGAGGCCGTCTTCGACCTGATCGTCACCGGTTCCCTGCTGACGATCGTCCCGATCGTGGCCGTCTTCCTGCTGCTCCAGCGGTACTGGCAGTCCGGCCTGGCCGCCGGAAGCGTCAAGGAATGACCGCCCGCCCCTCCGTTCCCCCCTCCGAACCGCCTCCCCCTCCGGAAGCCCCTCCCCGCCCGCACCACCGACCAGGAGCACCTCCCATGCGCACCCACTCCTCCCGCAGACTCCTCGGCGCCCTCGCCGTGCTCGCCACGCTCTCGCTGACCGCCACGGCCTGTGGCTCCGACGGGTCCAACGCCGGCACCGGCGGCGCCCCGAAGGACGTCGCCGCCGCGCTGGAGAAGGGCGGCAAGGTCACGGTGTGGGCCTGGGAGCCCACCCTGAAGAAGGTCGCCGCCGACTTCGAGAAGAAGTACCCCAACGTCGACGTCGAACTCGTCAACGCCGGCACCGGCGACAAGCAGTACACCGCCCTGCAGAACGCCATCGCCGCCGGCTCCGGCGCACCCGACGTCGCCCAGATCGAGTACTACGCCCTCGGCCAGTTCGCCATCGGCAAGACCGTCGAGGACCTCTCCCCCTACGGTGCCGCGAAGTACGGCACGAGCTTCACGCCCGGCCCGTGGAACGCGGTCACCGAGGGCGAGGCGATCTTCGCGCTGCCGATGGACTCGGGCCCGATGGCGTTCTTCTACAACAAGAAGGTCTTCGACAAGCACGGCGTCAAGGTCCCGACCACCTGGGACGAGTACGTCGAGGCGGCGCGGACCCTGCACAAGGCCGACCCGAAGATCTTCATCACCAACGACACCGGCGACGCCGGCGCCACCACCAGCCTCATCTGGCAGGCCGGAGGCCGCCCGTACAAGACCGACGGCACGAACGTCACCGTGGACTTCGGCGACGAGGGCACGAGGAAGTACACCGCGACCTGGCAGAAGCTCCTCGACGAGAAGCTCGTCGCACCCATCAGCTCCTGGAGCGACGCCTGGTACAAGGGACTGGCCGACGGCTCCCTCGCCACCCTCTCCATCGGTGCCTGGATGCCCGCCAACCTCTCCTCCGGCGTCGCCTCCGCCTCCGGCGACTGGCGCGTCGCCCCCCTCCCCCAGTGGACCAAGGGCGACAAGGCCAGCGCCGAGAACGGCGGCAGCTCCCTCGCCGTCCCCAAGGCAGCCAAGAACAAGGAACTCGCCTACGCCTTCACCGAGTTCGCCACCACCGGCACCGGCGCCACCAGCCGGGTCACCGAAGGCGCCTTCCCCGCCACCCGCGCCGACCTCGAATCCAAGGCCTTCCTCGACAAGCCCTTCCCCTACTTCGGCGGCCAGCAGGCCAACCGCGTCTTCGCCGAATCCGCCCGCAACGTCGGCGAGGACTGGTCCTACCTGCCCTTCCAGGTCTACGCCAACTCGATCTTCAACGACACCGTCGGCAAGGCGTACGTCTCCCCGACGAAGCTCGACGACGGGCTCAAGAACTGGCAGGACGCCAGCGTGAAGTACGGCAACGACCAGGGCTTCACCGTCAACGAGTAGGACCCGCCACTCCGGGGCGGAGCCCAGGCGCTCCGCCCCGCGAGCCCCCGGAGGGGCTTGCCACGCCCGCCATGTTTGCGTAAACATAACGGGTGCCGCCTCGACCTCAGCACGCCTTCACGTACAGGAGCAAGCAGCGCATGCCCGTTCTCCAGACCGACCAGACCGGATTCCTGCTCGACGGAAAGCCCTTCCGTTTCCTGTCCGGCGGGCTGCACTACTTCCGGGTCCACCCCGAGCAGTGGCAGGACCGGCTCCGCAAGGCCCGGCTCATGGGCCTCAACACCGTCGAGACCTACGTCCCCTGGAACCTCCACCAGCCGCGCCCCGACCGCTTCGTGCTCGACGGCGGGCTCGACCTCCCCCGCTTCCTCGACCTGGCCGCCGCCGAGGGACTGCACGTCCTGCTGCGCCCGGGCCCGTACATCTGCGCGGAGTGGGAGGGCGGCGGCCTGCCCTCGTGGCTGCTCACCGAACCCGACATGCGGCTGCGCTCCCGCGACCCCCGCTTCCTGGCGGCCGTGGACGACTTCTTCCGCCGGCTCCTCACCCCGCTCCAGCCGTACCTCGCTTCGCGGGGCGGACCCGTCCTGGCCGTACAGGTGGAGAACGAGTACGGAGCCTACGGCGACGACACCGCCTACATGGAGCACATCGCCGGCTCGCTGCGCGCCTGCGGCGTCGACGTCCCCCTCTTCACCTGCGACCAGCCGGTCGACCTGGAGCGCGGCGCCCTGCCCGGCGTCCTCGCCACCGCCAACTTCGGCAGCCGCTCGGCCCACCACCTGGCCGCCCTGCGCGCGCAGCGCCCCGAAGGACCGCTGATGACCACCGAGTTCTGGATCGGCTGGTTCGACCGCTGGGGCGCCCACCACGTGGTCCGTGACCCCGACGACGCCGCCCGCGAGCTCGACGAGGTCCTGGCCGCCGGCGCCTCGGTGAACTTCTACATGTTCCACGGCGGCACCAACTTCGGCTTCACCAACGGCGCCAACGACAAGCACACCTACCGCCCCACCGTCACCTCCTACGACTACGACGCCCCGCTCGACGAGGCCGGCGACCCGACGGAGAAGTACACGGCCTTCCGTGACGTGATCGCCAAGTACGCGCCTGTGCCGGACGCTCCCGTGCCCGCCCCGGGCGCCAAACTGGCCGTCCCCGCCGTCGCGTTGACCCAGAGCGCCGAGCTGCTGCCGAGCGCGGACGGGCTAGCCTCGCGGATCGACTCCCGCAGGCCGCTGACCATGGAGGAGCTGGAGCAGGACTTCGGCTTCGTCCTGTACGAGACCACCGTGCCCGTGCGCGGCCCCGCCCTGCTGGAGATCGAGCACGTCCGCGACCGCGCCCAGGTGTTCGTCGACGGACAGCCCGTGGGCGTCCTGGAGCGCGAGAACCACGAGCACTCCCTGGCCTTCACGGCCCCGCGGGCCGGCAGCGTGCTCTCGATCCTGGTGGAGAACCAGGGGCGGGTGAACTACGGCCAGGGCATCCACGACCGCAAGGGCCTGCTCGGCCCGGTCCTCCTCGACGGCGTCGAGCCGTCGGCGTGGACCAACCGCCCGCTGCCGCTCGCCACCCTGGAGGGCGTCCCCTTCGCGGTCGGCACGACCACCCCCGTGGGCCCGGCGTTCCACCGGGGCACCTTCGAGGTCACCGAGCCGGCCGACACCTATCTGCACCTCGACGGCTGGACCAAGGGCAACGCCTGGGTGAACGGCTTCCCGCTGGGCCGGTACTGGTCCCGCGGCCCGCAGAAGTCGCTGTACGTCCCCGCCCCCGTCCTGCGCGCCGGCACGAACGAGATCGTCGTCCTGGAGCTCCACGCCGGCCCCCGGGGCCGTACCGTCGACTTCCGCGCGACGCCCGACCTCGGCCCGACCGAGGAGTAGGACCATCCGGCGACGCCGGGCTCGGGCCCGTCCCCCGCGTGCCCGAGCCCGGCCCTCTCCGCCTCGGCCCTCCCGGCTTCCGGGAGGGCTTCGCCGTTCCCCCGGCGGGCGGGGACGCCGGCACCGGGCACACGCGTACGGCGGGCGGCCGCGCCTCGGTGTCCTGGAGGGGATGCTCCTCCGCCGAGGCGTCCCTCCGTGGCGGGGCGCGTCGACGGGACCGCGTCCGACGGCCTTCCGCGCTCCCGCCCCACCGGTGGGGGACGCCGACCGGACGAACCGGCGCACAGGGCACCGCCGTCGGCGTCCGCCCCTGGTCACCCCGGTACGCCACGAGGCCCGCCCCCTTCCGCGGGGGCGGGCTCACCCGTGTGGTGGTTCGTGCCGCTCAGTGCGGGAGTCCGACCGCCCGTTCTCCGTTGCGGCGCTGCTGGATGACCACGGCGGCCACGAGCAGGGCGCCCTGGGCGACGTTCTGCCAGAAGGTGTTGATGCCCTCGACCGTCAGGCCGTTCTCCAGGGCCCCCAGGAGGGCGACGGCGAGCAGGGTGCCGCCGACCCCTCCCTTGCCGCCCTTGAGCGCGCAGCCGCCGAGGGCGGCGGCGGTGATGGCCTTGAGTTCGAGGCCCTCGCTGCCGGAGACGGGCTGGCCGGAGCCGGTGCGAGCGGTGAGCAGGATGCCCGCGACGGCGGCGACGACGCCGATGAGGGCGTAGACGGCGACGAGGTACTTGTTGATGTTGATGCCGGCCAGACGCGCTGCGGTGTCGTTGCCGCCGATCGCGTAGAGGTTGCGGCCGATGTCGGTGTACTTGAGCATCACGTGCACGGCGATCGCCACGACGACGAGGATCCAGACCATGACGGGCAGTCCGGCGATCCTGCCGCGGCCGAGGAAGACGAAGACCGGGTCGTTGAGGACGTAGCCCTGGGCCCGGCCGTCGGACAGGAGCTGGGCGAGGCCCTTGTAGGCGGCGAGTCCGGCGAGGGTGGCGATGGTCGGGTTGACGCGGCCGTAGACGATGACGAGGCCGTTGAGGACGCCCACCAGGACGCCGACGCCGACCGCGGCGAGCATGCCGACGAACGCGCTGGAGCCGGTGCTGGTGAAGACCATGGCACTGACGACCGAGGCGACGCCGACCTGGGAGCCGACGGAGATGTCGAGGCCGCCGCAGATGATGACCACGGTCTGCACGATGGCGAGAAGGCCGGTGATGGTCGCGGCCTCGGCTATCACCTGGAGGTTGGAGAGGGCGAGGTAGTTCTCGTTGAGGGCCCCGAACAGGCCGAGGACGACGACGAGCGCACCGATCAGACTGAGGTTCTGCCCGCCGAGGGCGGCCGGCGCGTAGCGCTTGCGCGCCGTCGGCGTGGCTCCCTCGGTCTCGGTCGGGGAGGTGGTGGCGGTGGTCATCGGGGGCCTCCATGGGCGGAGTCGGTACGGGGCCGCGCGGCGGCCGGGGTGGGGGCTGTGTCGAGAGGTGCGAGGTCGTCGGCCATGGCGAGGTTGAGGATCGCTTCCTCGGTGGCCTCGGCCCGGCCGAGTTCGCCGGTCACGCGGCCGCCCTGCATCACCACGATCCGGTCGGCGAGTCCGAGTACCTCGGGGAGTTCGGAGGAGATCACGAGCAGGGCGACGCCGTCCTGGGCGAGGTCGGCGATGATCCGGTAGATCTCCGCCTTGGCGCCGATGTCGATGCCGCGGGTGGGCTCGTCGAGGATCAGGACCTTCGGCCGGCGCAGAAGCCACCGGGCGAGGACGACCTTCTGCTGGTTGCCGCCGGACAGTTTGCGCACCTCGTGCTCGATGGACGGGGCGCGCACCCTCAGCCGGTCGGAGAAGTCCTGGGCGACGGTCTTCTCCTGGCTGCGGCGGACGAAGCGCATCCGGCGCAGGCGTTCGAGGCTGACCAGGGAGGTGTTGTCGCGGATGGACCGGTGCAGGAAAAGGGCCTGGGCCTTGCGCTCCTCCGGAGCCAGGCCGATGCCGGCCCGGATGGCGTCCTTCGGGCTGCGCAGCCGCAGCGGCCGGCCGTTCAGGGTGATCCGGCCGGAACGCAGGGGGCGGTCGCCGGCGAGGGCGAGCCCCAGCTCCGAGCGGCCTGCGCCCATCAGACCGGCGAGGGCGACCACTTCGCCCGCCCTGACCTCGAGGCTGATGTCGGTGACGTCGTCGGTCGTGACGCCGTCCAGTCGCAGGACGACGTCGTCCCGTGCGACGTCCTGTCGTACGAAGAGGGAGGAGAGGTCGCGGCCGACCATCATCCGCACGACCTCGCCCTCGGTGGTCGCGGCGGCGTCGAGGACGCCGGCGGAGGCGCCGTCGCGGAGCACGGCGATGCGGTCGGCGAGCCGGAAGATCTCCTTCATGCGGTGGGAGACGTAGATGATCGCGATGCCCCGGGCGCGCAGCCGGCCGATGAGGGCGAACAGCGCCTCGGCCTCGTTCTCCGCGAGCGAGGAGGTCGGCTCGTCGAAGGCGATGACCTTGGCGTCGCCGGTGAGGGCGCGCAGGATCTCCACCAACTGCCTCTGCGCGGGTGTCAGTTCGGACCCGAGCTGTTCCGGGTCGATGACCTTCTCGAAGCCGAGCCGTGCCAGGTCCGAGGTGATCCTGCGGCTCAGCTCGGCGCGGTCGAGGCGTCGGCCGGCCTTGCGGGGCAGGGATCCGGCGTAGACGTTCTCCGCCACGGAGACGTGCGGGATGATCTCCGGTTCCTGCGGGATGATGCGGATCCCGGCCCGGCGGGCGTCGTGCGGCGAGGCGAAGGAGACCGGCGCGCCGGAGAGGAGGACGCGGCCTTCGGTGGGCTGGTGGTCGCCGGTGAGGATCTTCAGCAGCGTGGACTTGCCGGCGCCGTTCTCGCCCATGAGCGCGGTGACCTGCCCGGGCGGAAAGGTCAGGGTGACGCCGCTGAGGGCTTGGACGGCGCCGAAGCGCTTGGTGACGTTCTCGACGGCGACACCGACACCGGGGGTCGCCTGGGTGGGGGGTGGGGTGCCGGGTGTGGTCATGCTGGCCTCACGTGCTGGAGGGACGGGAAGGGGCGGGGCCGCGCGCCGGCGGAAGTGGGCCGGCGCGGCGGGCAAGGCCGGCGGTGGAGGGGAGGGCCGGTGCGGTGGGAGAACCGGGGGTTCGAGGAGGGGGCCGGTGCGGCGGACGGGGGGCGGTACGCCGCACCGGCGTCGAGGGGCGGCACTCAGCCGCAGGTGACTCCGGCCGACTTCCAGGTGCCGGCGTCGACCATGGTGGTCGGAGCGAAGGCCTCCTTCGGGAACGCCTTGCCGTTCTTGAGCTTGTCGTACATGGTCTGCACGGCCAGGGCCCCGACGTCCTCGCCGTTGATGAACAGCGCGGCCTTCATGCCGGACGGCTTGCCCGAGCTCCAGTTCTTGCAGGCGAGGTAGGCGCCGAGGCCCACGCCGATGACGTCGTCGGCCTTGAAGCCGGCGTTCTCCAGCGCGGTCACCCCGCCCTGGACGTTCTCGTCGTTGCAGCCCCAGACCACCCAGTGCTTGACGTCCGGGTTCGCCGTGACGGTGGCCGCGATCTTGTCCTGTGCGCCGGTGGGGCTGTTGTCCGTGGGGACGTCGATGTTCTGCACCTTGGCGCCGGCCGCGGCGGCGAAGGCGTCCTTGGCCGCCTCGACGCGGTCGGTGCAGACGGTCACGTCCTGCTTCCAGGCGGAGATGGTGCGGGTCTCCGCGGCGTTCCAGCCGGCCTTCTTGAACTCGGCGGCGGCGCGCTTGCCGACCTCACCGCCCATCTGGGCTCCGCTGAAGCCGATCCGGGGCACGAGAGCGTCGGGGGGACACGAGGACGGGTCCGGTCCGGTCGTGCAGATCTGGTCGTCGGAGGTGAGCAGGGCGACCTTGGCGTCCTTGGCGATCTGGGCGACCTGAGGGCCCACGGCCGGGTCGGGGACGACGACGATCAGGCCGTTGCTCTTCTGCGAGATCGCCGACTGCGCCTCGCTGATGGTCTTGTTGGCGTCGGTGCCGAGGTTGACGACCTTCAGGTCGATGCCGAGTTCGTCCGCCTTGGCCTTGGCGCCGGCCGCTTCCCCGACGAAGTACTCCTGGTCGCCCTGCTTCTGGAGGTACGTCAGGGAGATCTTGCCCTCGACCTTGGCGGCCTCCCCGCCGCCTTCCGGGCCCGCCGCCTGCTGGCCACTGGAGCAGGAGGCGAGTACGAGGACGGTGGCCAGTCCCAGTGCGGCCGCCGCCATCGGACGCCGGTGGTGTTCCGTGAACATGTCATTCCCCTTGCCTGGCGGCCGCGCGCGGCCGACCGATGCGGCGTGGATCAGGTGGTGTCGCGGAGGTCGCCGCGAGGAGAGGGGAACGACGGTTCCGGTCCGGGCGGACGACCATGCGAGGTGAGCGGCTGGGGCACTTCAGTAGCGTCGAAGTCACCGCAGCACACCATTAATCAACTAGACACACCACAGAAAAGCGCTGGCCCCACCAAAAGTCAACATCCGAGTCCAGGCCCCGAGGATCGATACTGCTCCGTTATCGGTGTCGACACGGGCGACAGCGGCCTCCTGCCGCCCGCTTGCTCACCAGCGGGGCATGCCGACCTTCACCGTCAAGATGTTGAACTTTGTTTGTTCTGCCCCGCGGTCCGGGGAACGCGGCCTCAGCGAGAGTGACCGGGAAGCCGCCTGTCATCGCGTCCCTCGGCACGAGCCCTGGCCGCACGGGTGCGGCTCACCGGGCCGAAGACCTCGCGGTCGTTGAGGAAACCCTCGAACGCCAGGGCGGCCGCGCCCCGGCTCACCGCGTCGTGCGGCAGCGAACTGAGCCTGAGCGTGACGGCGCGGAGGGGCGGGGCGAGGGTGTGGCCGGCCAGAGCCGCCCTCGTCTCGGCGAGGAGACGTTCGCCGAGGTGCGCGGCGACCTGGTCGCCGAGGACGAGCGTCTCGGGGTTGAGGATGTTCACCAGGTTGCCGAGCGCCGCCCCCAGATAGGCGGCGGTCCGCCCGATCACCGCGACGGCGACCGGATCGTCCTTCGCCGCCCGGGCGGCGAGGCCGGTGAGCAGCGACGCCGCGATGTCGTCGGCTTCGGCGAGCAAGGGGTCGTCAGGGGCGAGCGAGCGGAGGGTCTCGGCGATGCCGGCGGTCCCCACGTACGCCTCGACGCAGCCGAGGTTGCCGCAGCGGCACCGTCGGCCCTCGAAGACCAGGCAACTGTGCCCCCACTCCCCCGCACTGTTCGTGGCACCGCGGTAGAGCGTGCCGTCCAGGGCGAGACCGGCCCCGACGCCGGAGCGGAGCATCACGACGACGAGGTTGTCGACGTCCCGCCCGGCGCCGAACCACATCTCGGCGAGGGCACTGGCCTTGAGCGGGTTGTCCAGGTGGACCGGGAGCCCGAGGCGGTCGGCCAGGCGGTCCCGCATCGGCACGTCCCGCCAGGCCCAGTAGGGGGAGTAGGCCGAGACTCCCCGCTCCCGCTCGACGAGCCCGGGGAGGCTGATGCCGACCCCCAGGACACGGGAGCGGGGGGACTCCGCGGCGGCGAGGACGGCGTCCGCGCCCGCCCCGATCAGATCGGCGATCTGATCGGGGGTCACGTCCCCCGGGGTGACGGGCCTTTCGTCGACGGCCATCTTTCCGAGCGCCAGGTCGAACAGCTCGGTGCGGACGGAGGTCTCGCCGACGTCCACGCCGACGAGGGTGCCCCGGTCCGCGTTGAGGGCGAGCAACGCACGCGGGCGGCCACCGCCGGACTCCGCGTGTCCCGCCTCGACCAGTACGCCCTCGTCGATCAGTTCGGAGGTGAGATTGGAGACGGTCGCGAACGAGAGCGCCGTTTCGGAGGCGAGGTCCTGCCGCGTCCGGGGCCCGGCGGAGGCGTGGAACCGGCGCAGCACCTCGAACCGGTTGAGGCGCCTGATGTCCTGAGCACTGCGGTTCGCCACGGTCCGCCTCCCTGGGGCCCACGCCCTCGTGGGCTTCCTCCAACGGTTGAACAATGTACTCCATCCACTATTTACAACAGTTAGAGGAACCGTTAGCTTTCACCGCGGAAGGGACTCTCACATGCACCGAATAACAGCCCTGCCCTGCGCACCCGCCCCCGGAAGGCTTTCCGAGGGCCCGGTCTGGGATCACCGCTCACAAGAACTCCTCTGGGTCGACATCACCGCCGGGCTCGTCCACCGCGGGGTCCTCACGCAGCGGGGCGACGGCAGCGGTCTGCCCGACATCGCCGTGCGCGAGTCCCTCGACCTCGGCGTGACCGTAGGCGCCGTCCTTCCCGCCTGGAGCGGTGCGCTGCTCGCCGCGGCCGGCACCTCGATCCTGGGCCTGGGGCCGGAGAGGACCGCGACGATCGCCACGCTGCCGGAGCGCACCGACCACGTCCGGCGGCGGTTCAACGACGCCGCCTGCGACCCCTTCGGCCGGCTCTTCGCCGGAACCATGGCCCTGGGCGCCGACCCCGGCGCGGGGACGCTCTACCGCCTCGACCGGACCGGCCTCACTCCCGTCGTCGACCCGGTCACGATCTCCAACGGTCTGGGGTGGAGCCCCGACGGCCGGCTCCTCTACTACGCCGACAGCCCCACCCGCCGGGTGGACGTGTACGACTACGACCTCGTCACGGGTACCCCCTCGAACCGCCGGCCCTTCGTACGTCTCGACCGCGGTGTGCCCGACGGGCTGACCGTCGACGCCCGCGGAAACGTCTGGGTGGCGGTCTGGGGTGCCGGTGAGGTCCGCGCCTTCGCCCCGGACGGGGCCCTCCTCACGGTGGTCGAGGTCCCCACCTCGCACGTCTCCAGCTGCGCCTTCGCCGGACCCGCGCTGGACATCCTGGTGATCACCACCGCGCGGGAGGAACTCGCTCCGGACCGACTGCGCACGCAGCGGGACGCCGGACGCCTCTTCGTCTGCCGGCCCGGTGCCGTCGGCCAGACCCCGCACCTGTACGAAGACCTCACGACGGAGCACACCCCATGACCTCGCTCACGACCGCCCTCGCCACGACTCCCGTGGTGGCGATCCTCCGATCCGGTTCCGCCGCCCGCTTCCCTGAAGTCGCCGAAGTCCTGTGCGCACAAGGCGTGCGGGCCGTGGAGTTCACCCTCACGACCCCGGGCGTCCTGGACGTGTTGAGCGAGTTCTCCCAGGCCCTCCCCGATGGCCTCGCCCTGGGGGCGGGCACGGTCACCACGCCCCGGCAGGCCGAACAGGCCGTCGCCGCCGGCGCCCGCTACCTCATCACCCCCGCCGTCTCCGCCGACGTCATCAGGGAGGCCCGCCACCTCGGAGTACCGGTCCTCCCGGGGGCCGTCACCCCGACCGAGATCCTCAGCGCCTGGCAGGAAGGCGCCACGATGGTCAAGCTCTTCCCGGCCTCCTTCACCGGCGGTCCCGCGTACGTCCGCGCGCTGCGGGCTCCTCTGCCCCACGTGCCCCTCGTGCCCACCGGGGGCATATCGGTCGAGGAGGCGCCCGCCTACGTCGCGGCCGGCGCCCAGGCCGTCGGCATGGGCAGCCCCCTCGTGGGAGACGCGTGCGAGGGCGGCGACCTCGACGCCCTGCGTGAGCGCGCCGCTCGCCTCGTCTCGTCCCTCGCGGGAGCCCGGCGATGACCGACCTCGTGACTCTGGGAGAGGCGATGCTCGCCGTCTCCCTCAGCGAAGCGGGTCCCCTCTTTCCCGGAGCGACCGCTCGCCTGTCGTTCGCCGGGGCCGAGGCGACCGTGGCCATCGGAGTCTGCCGTCAGGGCCACCGCGCCACCTGGACCGGCGTCGTCGGCGCGGACGCGGCGGGGACGATGATCCTCACCGCCCTGCGCGCCGAAGGCGTCGACGCCACCCACGTGCGCGTCGACCCTTCCTTGCCCACCGGCCTGATGCTCCGCCAGCGCCGCACCTCCGACCGCATCCTGGCCTCCTACTACCGCAAGGGCCAGGCCGGAGCCGGCCTGAGCCCCGGGGACGTCGACCCGGACCTCGTCGCCGGCGCCCGCATCCTGCACGTCACCGGCATCACGCCGGCGTTGGGGCCCGGCCCGCTGGAAGCGGTCCGCCACGCCGTGGCCGCCGCCCGGACCGCGGGGACCACCGTCTCGCTGGACGTCAACTACCGCAGCATGCTGTGGTCTCCCGCAGAGGCCGCGGCGGTCCTCCGGCCGCTCGTGCGGGAGGCGGACATCGTCTTCGCCGGTCTCGACGAGGCGGGGCTGCTGGTGGAGGCGGCGGGCGCGGCCCCCGCCGCCCGGGCGCTCGCGGAGCTCGGCCCTCGGCAGTGCGTGATCAAGCTCGGTGCCGACGGCGCCCTCGCGCTCGTCGACGACGAGGTCTTCGTCCAGGCACCCGTCCCGGTCACAGCCGTCGACCCCCTCGGAGCGGGCGACTCCTTCGTCGCCGGCTACCTGTCGGGCCTCCTGGACGGCGCCGCCCCGGCCGAGAGGCTGCGTACCGCCGCGATCTGCGGCGCGTTCTCCGTATCCGTGCCGGGCGACTGGGAGGGACTTCCCCGCCGCGCGGAGGGCTCGCTCCTCACGGGAGACGACATCCGGCGCTGACGGTGCCACCCGTCCGCCCCGGTCCAGAACCAGAAGGGACCATCCCATGCAACGCTTCGCTGGCACCACCGCGGTCGTGACCGGCGCCGCCTCCGGCATCGGCGCGGCCAGCGCGCGCCGACTGGCCTCCGAGGGCGCCACGGTCGTCCTGGCCGACATCGCCGACGACGCCGGAGAAAGAGTCGCCGACGGCATCCGCCGGTCCGGCGGCTCCGCCCTCTACGTCCACTGCGACGTCTCCTCGGAGACGGACTGGCTCCGGCTGCGCGAGCGGACCCGGGCCGTCCCCGGCCCGGTCGGCATCCTGCACAGCAACGCCTTCATGCACCGTGACGCCGCCGCACAGGATCTGGACGGCTACGGGTGGGACCGCGAACTCGCCGTCAACCTGAAGGCGCTGTTCCTCGCCGCCCGCACCTTCCTGGAAGACCTGCGCGAGACGAACGGCGCGTTCGTCGCCACCTCCAGCGTGCACGCCCACTTCGGCCTGCCCGGGTACCCCGCGTACGCGGCGTCCAAGGGCGGGGCGTGCGCGCTGATGCGCCAGCTCGCCGTCGAGTACGGACCCGACGTGCGGTTCAACTCCGTCCTTCCCGGCCCGATCCTCACCGAGGTGTGGGACACCGTGTCCGAGGAGGACCGACGGCTCTCCGCGGACGCCACCGCACTGCGCCGTCTGGGCGCCGCGGACGAGGTCGCCTCCGCGGTGGCCTTCCTCGCGTCGCCGGACGCCGCCTACATCACCGGTACCGAACTCGTCGTCGACGGCGGCTGGTCGGTCAAGAAGGAGTCGAAGTGAAGATCACCTCTCTGCGCACCCATCTCGTCGCCCCCCGCTGGTGCTTCCTGAGGATCGACACCGACGAGGGGATCACCGGCTGGGGCGAGCCCGTCGTCGAGGGCCGCGCCCACACCGTCGCCGCCGCCGTCGACGAGCTGTCCGACTACCTGATCGGCCGGGACCCGATGCGGATCGAGGACCACTGGCAGGTCCTCACCAAAGGCGGCTTCTACCGGGGCGGCCCCGTCCTCTCGAGCGCCGTCGCCGGCATCGACCAGGCCCTGTGGGACATCAAGGGCAAGGCCCTCGGCGTCCCCGTATGGCAGCTCCTCGGCGGCAACGTCCGCGACCGCGTGCGCGTCTACAGCTGGATCGGCGGCGACCGGCCCGAGGACGTCGTGGAGCAGGCGCTCGCCAGGAGGTCGGAGGGCTTCACCGCCGTCAAGATGAACGCCTCGCCGCAACTGGAGTTCATCGACACCCCCGCGGCGGTGCACGGCATCGTCGAACGGGTCGCGAGCATCCGGGAGGCGGTGGGCGACTCCTTCGACATCGCGGTCGACTTCCACGGCCGGCTGACCATCCCCATGGCCCGTCGCGTGCTGCCGCTCCTGGAGCCCTACCTGCCCTTCTTCGTCGAGGAACCGCTGGTCCCCGAACTCAGCGAGCACATCGGCGAGATCGTCCGCTCCACCTCGATCCCCATCGCAACAGGCGAACGCCTGTATTCCCGCTGGGACTTCACCTCCGTACTGGCCTCGGGCATCGCGGTCGCACAGCCCGACCTCTCGCACGCCGGGGGCATCTCCGAGACCCGCAGGATCGCTGCCATGGCCGAGGCGTACGACGTGTCCCTCGCCCCGCACTGCCCGCTCGGACCCATCGCCCTCGCCTCCTGCCTCCAGGTCGGCTTCGCCACGCCCAACCTGCTCATCCAGGAGCAGAGCCTCGGCATCCACTACAACACCGGCTCCGACCTCCTCGACTACCTGGTGGACCCCTCGGTCTTCCGGTACGAGGACGGGCACGTCGCCCTCCTCTCCGCACCCGGTCTCGGCATCGAGGTCGACGAGAAGGCCGTGGAACGCGCCGCCGAGACCGGCCACCGCTGGCGCAACCCGGTCTGGCGCCACAAGGACGGCTCCTTCGCGGAGTGGTGACGGGGCACCGCGGACACCTCGGTCCGTCATCGACAGGACGTTCGCCTCCGGTGACCGCACCGGCGGCGAACGGCGCGGTCGGGACGCCTGTCGACTCGTCAGTGGAGTCGGCAAAAGGTCGGCGTCCAGCTGACCGGACCTGCTCGCACGGGAGCCCAAGCAGAAGCACGCCGCATCGGTTGCGCGACCGGGAGGAGTCGCGAGATCACCCCTCCCGGTGGCGCGCCGAATGCCGGAGCCATGGCCGGGCGAACCTCGTTCGAGGATCGGGCATGACACGAAAAGGCCCAGGTCAACGCAGCCTCCCCCGCGCCTGCAGCTGCGTCGGGGGCACCTCCGGGGCGTCGAGCCGGGCACCGTCGTACCCCTTCACCCCGCCGAAGCGGGAGCCGGTCGCCCAGTCCTCGCGCGCCTGGCGGATCTCCTCGTCGGTGCGGCCGACGGAGTTCCGCCACGGCCCGCGCGGGCATCGCATCACCGCAGGTCGATCCCGCTTGCTTCAGGCAGGGGTCAGCAAAAGGTCGGCATCGGCGCCCGGAGAGTCCGCAGACGTCCGGCCTGTGCGTGAGGGGGTGCGGTCATCCCTCGGTCCCGGCCGGGGAGTTCGGCTGGGCGCGTGTCGATCCGGGCTTGCCGCCGGAGGACGGCCCGGACCCGTAAGCGCTCCGTCCAGCGGGTCAGACACACCTCGGTAACATCGGGCCGGGCCCTGGCCGAGGACGCCCCTGCCGGTGTCGTCCGACGCTATATTGCGAGGGTGGATTCCGGATGGCCGCGGCCGAGCCGACGTACTGCCGAACTGATGCGGGACGTCGCCGAGTCCCTCCTGGCTTCGACGAGCGTGGCGGTCGACGGGGTCGTGGCCGCCGCCCACCGGGAGGCCGAGTACCGCGCCCTGCTGGACGACCCGCAGTTCGCGGCGGCCGACCGTCACATGGGCAGGGCGTATTTCAGGCATTGGCTGTCGGCCATCCTGCAGGACCCCGGCATGCGGGTCGGACCGTGTGTCGACCCCGAGGTTCTGCAGTTCGCACGCGACCTGGTGCGACGCGGCCTGGACACGCACGACCTCGGTTCGTGGCGGGGCGCCCAGCACGGGGCGTGGGAGCTGTGGGTCGACGCCTGCTTCGCCGCGACCACCGTCGTCGACGAGCTCCGTGACGTGATGAAGGTGTCCGAGCGGTCGATGGCGACGTTCGTCGACGACTCGATCGCGGCGCTCGACGAGTACGCCGAGAAGGAACGCGCGGACCTCGCGCGGGGCGCCAGCGCCGAGCGGCACTCCACCGTCCAGCTCTTGCTCGAAGGTGCGCCGATCGGCCGGGCGCTGGCCGAATCGCGGCTCGGGTACGCGCTGGCGGGCAGTCACCTCGCCGCGATCATCTGGAGCGACTCCAGCGACGAGGCCGCGGGGCTCGACGCGGCCGCCGAAGCCGTGATGAGGATGTGCGGAGCCTCGTGCCGGCTCACCCTGAACGCGAGCGCGACCGCGCTGTGGGTGTGGGTCCCGGCGGACACGGTCCCGCCGGCCGAGACGGCGGTGGCCGCCCTGGCCGGCCACCCGGGAACCCATGTCGCGTTCGGACGTTGCGGGCGGGACGTCGATGGTTTCCGCCGGAGTCACCTGGACGCCTCCGCCGCGCAACGGCTCCTGGCGCGCATGGGCTCGGCGCGCCCTGTCGTCCGGTACGAGGACGTCGCGCTGGTGTCGGTGCTCACGGCCGACATGGCGCAGGCCGATCAGTTCGTGGCCGACACGCTGGGCGACCTCGCGACCGCCGACCCGGTGCTGCGGCAGACCGTGCTGACCTATGTCCGGGAGCGGTTCAACGGCTCAGCCGCCGCGGAGCGGATGTTCACGCACCGCAACACCATCGAGCGGCGGCTGGCCCGCGCCGACCAGCTGCTGCCGGTGCCGCTGGCCGACAACGCCGCGAGCGTCGTCGCGGCGCTCATGCTCGTGGAGTTGCGGAACTGAACCCCTCACGTCCGGTGGCGCTCGTGAGGGGCTTGTTCTCCCTCCGGGCCTGTCACAGGGGCAGATCCGGCGAGTCGACCCCGACGACCCGGTCTCCGCAGAACACCCGCACCGACTCCGCGGGCCCGTGGCCGCCGATGCCGGACGGGCCCCAGAAGCTCTGGGCGGAGTCGTCGCCGAGATCGGCGAGCTTGGCGCCGTTGACCCGCACCTCGCCGGACACGATCCGGGCACCGATCGCGATCGCGCGGTCGGTGTCGGTGCCGAACACGTAGGCGTCCAGGCCCGACGGGTGCGCGTTGGCGGTGCGCAGCGCGTCCTCGTCCGAGTCCACACCGTGCAGGGAGACGACGGGCCCGAACAGCTCGGCGGTCGTGCGTTCCGGGTCGGAACCGGTGGCGAGCGTGGGGGACAGGAAGAAGCCCGCCAGGCCGGGCAGCTCCCCCGGCTGGTCGATCTCGGCACCGAGCCCGCGCAGGCCCTCGATGCGCTGGAGCAGGTTCCGGTGGTGCGGTTCGTTGGCGATGGGTCCGATGTCGGACTCCTCGTCGAGCGAGTGCCCGATCCGCAGCCGCGCGATGCGCTCCGCGAGGGCCTCCCGCAGGGGCTGCACCAGCCGGTGCGGTGCCAGGACCTTGCCCGGCCCCTCGCACCACTGGCCGTTCAGGTTGGTCATGCCGGTCAGGATGCCGTCGGCGGTCACGTCGAGGTCGGCGTCGTCGAGCACGAGCACGGGGTTGTTGCCGCCGAGTTCGAGCTGGAGGACCTTGAAGTCCTCGGCGGCGGCGCGGGCGATGGCCCGCCCGGCGCCCGGGCCGCCGGTGAAGGACACCACCTTCACCCGGTGGTCGGCCGTGAGTGCGGCGCCGATGTCGCCCGTGCCGTGGACGAGCTGCAGCGCGCCCTCGGGCAGGCCGGCGTCGACGAAGCACTCGACGATCACCTGCGCGCTGGCGGGGGCGTGCTCGGACGGCTTGAGCAGCACCGGGCAGCCCGAAGCCACCGCGCTGGCGACCTTCGCCGCCGGGATGAAGCCGGGTCCGTTCCACGGTGTGAGGATGGCGGCGGGTCCCCAGGGCACCCGGTGCAGCCGGACGTCGCGCCCGCCGGCGGCGAGCGCGGTGACGCGGGGGATGCCACGGGCCTCGCCGGCGGCCGCCCGGATCCGGGCCGGGAGGAACGCGGCGAGCTTGCGGGTGGCGGTGATCGCCGTGCCGCTCGTGATCGCGTCGGTGCGGGCGATGTCCTCGAGCCGCTCCTCGACGTTCGCCGCGGCCCGTTCGAGCGCCTCGGCCCGCATGAGCCGGAAGTCGTCACCGGCCCAGTCCAGCGCATCGTAGGCGCGCTGCGCGTGCCGCAGCGCCCGCTCCAGGTCGGCGGGCGACGTGGTCACCGTGCGGTGGACCGGCTCGCCCGTGTTCGGGTCGACGTTCCACGCGTCGAGCTCTTGGCATCGCACCCACTCACCGGCGATGTAGCTCACCGGCTGCGCGAGGGACGTTGTCGGTGTCGTGGTCCTCATCGGGTCTCCTCCGCGGCGGGGTTGCCGGAACGGATCGGCATGGCGACGACGATGCGGGTCACCTCGCCGGACTTCATCGCCTCGAAGCCCTCGTTGATCCGGTCGAAGTCGATGACCTCGGTGACCATCTCGTCGAGCAGCAGCCGGCCCTGCTGGTACAGCCGGGCGAACTGGGCGATGTCCTCCCGCGCCTGTCCCGACCCCATGTACGAGCCGATCAGGCGCTTCTCGCCGAAGAAGAAGTCGGACGCGGGCAGGGTGAGCTCGGTGCCTTCGGGAGCGATGCCGACGAGGCAGGCCGTGCCGGTGGCGCGCACCACGTCGAGGGCGGTTGCGGCGGTGCGTGCGGACCCGACGGCCTCGAAGGAGTAGTCGACGCCGTCGCCCAGCAGGGCGCGCACCGCGGCGGCCACGTCGTCGACGCCGCCGTTCAGGGTGTGGGTCGCGCCGTAGCCGCGGGCGGCTCGCAGCCGCTGCTCGTCGACGTCGATCGCGACGATCGCGGACGCGCCCGCGAGCCGCGCGCCCTGGATGACGGCCGAGCCGACGCCTCCGCAGCCGATCACGGCCACGGTGGAGCCGGGCCGCACCCGCGCCCCGCGGAACACCGCGCCGACGCCTGTGACGACGCAGCACGACAGCAGGCAGCCGACCCGGGTGGACACGCCGTCGGGCAGCTTCACGGCGGCGTTCGCGCGCAGCAGCATGTGCTCGGAGAACGCGCCCAGGTCGCCGAGTCGGGCGACCGCTGTCCCGTCGGGCAGGGTGTACGCGGGCCGCGGGCGGCGCCGGATCTCGTCGAGCCGCCGGCACTGTGTCGAACGGGCCGCGTTGCAGTTCGCGCACTGGCCGCACGACGGGGTGAGCGCGCCGGTGACGTGGTCGCCGGGACGCAGGTCCGTGACGGCCGAGCCGACGGATTCGACGACGCCGGCCACCTCGTGACCGACCACCACCGGCAGGTCGGTGGAGACGGTGCCGGTGACGTAGTGCAGGTCGCTGTGGCAGAGCCCGACGTGCGTGACGGCGATCCGCACTTCGTGCGGCTCGGGCTCGTCGACGTGGATGCCGGTCAGGCGCAGGGGTTCGCCCACCTTCGTGAGCACGGCCGCGCGGGTGGTGATCATTCGTTCTCTCCGGTCGTGGTGGCGGGCTTCTTCGCGTTCCAGAAGCCCGCGATGCCCGCGGTCAGCGCGCCGCTGTTCCACGACGCGTCGGCCGCGGCGTCCTCCAGTGCGAAGGCGCGTTCGATCTCCTCGGACGGGGGCCGCAGCAGTGCGAGGTGCAGGGCGGTGTTGTTGCCGCCCTCCGGTGTCCAGGCACGGACGAGGTCGATCGCGCGGTCCAGCAGGTCGTCCTGTCCGACGATCTGGTCGATGAGACCGATCCGCAGTGCTTCTTCGGCGCCGATGCGCTCCGAGCCCAGGACGATCCGCATCGCGTGATTGCGGACGATGCGGGTGAGGAGCACGCTCGACGCGTTGGAGATCGTGAGGCCGCGGGCATTCTCCGGCTGGAAGAACGTGGTCTGCGGGGTGCCCAGCCGCGCGTCGCAGCACAGCGTGATCTCCGAGGCGCCGCCCACCGCGATCCCGTTGATCGCCGCGACCACGGGGACCCGGGTCTCGATCACCGCCCGGGTGACGTCGTGGAAGGTCTCGAAGGTCTCGCGCATCTCGGCGAACGTGGTCGGCGGAGCGCTGAGGTCCTCGCCCGCGCTGAACGCGCGGCCCGTGCCCGTGATCACGATTCCCCGGGCCCGCTCACCGGTGCCGTGTTCGCGGATGAGCGCGGCGAGGCGCTGGCGCATTCCGACGGTGAGCGCGTTGAGCTTCGACGGGCGCCGCAGGGTGATCACGGCGACCTCGCGGATGACGTCGACGAGCACGTGTTCGGCCGCCGTGTCCGACAGGGCCGCGTCCGACGACGCCGCGGGGGTCGACGAGGTCCGGTCGCACAGGTCGAAGGTGGTGCCGGGGGCTTCGGCCGCCCGGGCCCTGAGCGCGGGCTTGGACACCCGCTCCGACGGGGTCCGGGGGAAGTCCGCGACGAATTCGACGTAGCGCGGCACTTTGAACCGCGCGAGCCGTTCCGCGACCCGGGCGATGATGGCCTCGGCCGTCGTCCGGTCGCCGGTGCAGCCCGCCGCGAGCTGGACGAAGACCTTGACCTCCTCCCCGAGCACCTCGTCGGGTTCGGCGACGACCGCGGCCGCGACGACGCGGTCGTCGGTTTCGAGCGCCGCCTCCACCTCGGCGCTGGCCACGTTCTCGCCGCCGCGCCGCACCATGTCCTTGATGCGGCCCACCAGGCGGATCTCGCCCCGGTCGTCGGCGACCGCGAGATCGCCGGTGTGCAGCCATCCGTCCCGTAGCGCCCGCGCGGTCTCCCCGGGCCGGTTCCAGTAGCCGAGCATCATCGGCTTTCCGGACACGGTCAGTTCGCCGGGTGTGCCGGTGGGGACCTCGGCGCCGTCGGCGTCCACGATCCTGACGCGCTTGGTGGGCACGGGCCGCCCGATGCCGCCGCTCCCGACGACCGCGGGATCGGCGAGCGGGCTGATCAGGTCGATCCCGCTCTCGGTCATGCCGTACAGCTCTCGCCACGGTGCGCCCCAGCGGTCCTCCAGCCGGGCGTGCAGCGCCACGGGGATCGCGGAACAGAACACCGCACGCAGGTGGTTGTCCCGGTCGTCGGCGGCGGGCGGCTGCTTGAACAGCAGGGTGGGCATCGCTCCGAGGACGTAGCAGAAGGTCACGCGGTGGCGCCGCACGTCGGCCATGAACCCCGACGCGGAGAACCGCGGCAGCACCACCAGGGGCGCGCCGGCGGTCAGGGCGAGCACCGTGTTCCACTGCGGGTCCATGTACGAGAAGGGCTGTGCCGTGAGCAGCACGTCGTCGTCGCCGAGGCCGGCGGCCGCGGCGCAGTCCCGGGCGATGCGGGTCCAGTAGTCGTGGGTCAGCATGCACGCCTTCGGGAATCCGGTGGTGCCCGAGGTGTACTGCAGGTTGGCCAGCGTGTCCGGGGTGATCGCGACGTCCGGCGCGGTGGCCGGGAGGCCCGTGTCGGGGATGTCGGCGACGTCGACGACGCGGATGCCCGCGAGGGCGTCGTCGTCGGACACCGCCCGGCGCACCAGCGGGAGGTGCTCGGTGTCGGTGACGATCGCTCGCGCGCCGGAGTCGCGGAGCACGAACGCCAGGTCGGCCGCTCGGTACGCCGCGTTGACGGGCACGGTGACGGCACCGGCCTTGAGCACCGCGAACCAGGTGAGCGGCCACTGCGGGACGTTCGGCAGCATGATCGCGACGCGGTCGCCCGGCGCCACGCCGTCGACCTCGACGAGGCGGTGCGCCAGCCGCGACGACGATGCGTCGGCCTGCTCGTAGGTCCACGAGGCGTCGCCGAACCGCAGCAGTTCGGCGCCGGGAGTGCGGGCGGCACCGTCCGCCAGCAGGCCGGTGACGGTACGCACCCGGGGCGTCTCCCCCGTCCGGTCGAGGGCGACGGCGGGACGCCCCGGTGTTCCGTCCCCGGGCGTGGTCGCGGTCATCGGGTCAGCCGGCATGCTCCGGCCTCCTGTCGTTGTCTCGATTCGTCGACGATCCAGGCCATGGCCGGGTCGTCCCGTTCCATCCACTCGGGGTGCCACTGCACCCCGAGGATCGGCGCGCCGGGCGCCTCCACGGCCTCCGCCACCCCGTCGGGCGTGCGGCCCGTGACGACGAGCCCCGCGCCGCACCGGTCGACGGCCTGGTGGTGCCACGAGTTGGTGACGGCGCTGTCGCCGAAGAGCCGCGCGGCCGTCGAGCCGGGCTCGAAGGTCACGACGTGCTCGGCGTCGCCGTCGGTGGGCGCGGCCAGCGGCGACAAGTGCGGCACGGGGCCGGGCGGCAGGTCCGCGACGAGCGTTCCGCCCAGCGCCACGTTGAGCAGCTGCATCCCGCGGCACACCCCCAGCACGGGGATGCCGCGGTCCACGGCGGCGCGGGTCAGGGTGAACTCGTAGTCGTCGCGTTCCGGATCGTGCGCATGGGGATCGAGCCGAGGGTCGACATCGCGGACCACGGAGGTGTCGCCGCCCCACCGGGCCGGGTGCACGTCCTGCCCGCCGGTGATCACCACCCCGGACACCCACGCGCAGACGTCCAGCGGATCGGCGTCGTAGGACAGGAGCACGGGCACCCCGCCGGCCTGCGCCACCCGCGTCGCGAACGCGGACATGTACGAGTCCACGCACGCCGTGGCGTAACGGTCGTCCGTTCCGGCGATCAGGCCCAGCCGGAACCGGCGGCCGGTGATACCGACCAGTGGCTTGCCGCTCACGGGAACTCGAAGTAGCGACGGGTCTCCCACGCGGAGAGCTCGGCGTACGGGTCACCGCCCTTGGTGTGGAACTCCATCCATTCCCACCGGCGCGACGCCACCCAGAAGTCGACGAACTCCTCGCCCAGGTACTCGCGGAGTATCTCGTCGCCTTCCAGCGCGGCGATGGCCTTCGTGATCGTGTCCGGGATCCGCTCGACCCCGCTGTCGTACGGCAGGCTCCACGCCATGTCGTCGACCTGCGGCGGTGCCTGCATCCGCCGTTCGATGCCGGCCACGACCCCGGCCAGCACGCCGGCCAGCGCGTAGTACGGGTTGACGTCCGAACCGGGTAGCCGGTACTCGAGCCGCGCGTACTTGGGGTGCCCGACGATGGCCCGCACCGCCGCGGTCTTGTTGTTGACGCCCCAGCTGATGGTGGTCGGTGGGCCGCTGATGTCGACCAGGCGCCGGTACGAGGTGATCTGCGGCAGCGCCAGAAGGGTGTTTCCCGCCATCGTGGCCATCAGCCCGCCGACGGCCTGCAGCATCACCTCGGACGGTCCTCCGGGTGCGAAGAACTGGTTCTCGCCGTCCCGGTGCAGCGAGAGGTTGATGTGCGCGCCCTGCCCGAATCCGGCGGTCGGCTTGGCCATGAAGGTCACCGACCGGTCCTGCTCGAACGCGACTTCGCGCATCACCTGCTTGGTGCGCACCCAGGAGTCCCCGAGCGACACCGGATCACTGGGCGCGAGGTTCAACTCGGTCTGGCCGGGGGCGGCCTCGTCGGTCCACGCCTCCCAGGTGATGCCGAGCTCGTCGAGCCGGTCGGTGACCGCGTCCATGTAGTCGACCCAGTCCTTCGACCTCGCCAGGTGGTAGGTGGCGCCGGTGTCTCCGCCGAGCGGGGTGAGATCGCGGTACCCGCGGGCCCGCGCCTCCTGGACGGACTCCGCGAACAGCGTCGTTTCGATCTCCACCGCGACCTTGGCGGTGTAGCCGAGGGCCTGGAGGCGCTCGACCAGTCTGCGCACCATGTTCCGCGGACAGATCGGCACCGGCCGCCCGTCCCGTAGCCAGTAGTCACCGATGACTGCTTCGAGGCCGGGCTTCCACTGCACCAGCGTGGCCATGTCGGGGATCATCGAGATGTCGTAGAGGTTGCCGCGCCAGTCCGGGAACGCGTCGCCGTACACGAACGCGTTGCCCAGGTCGATCGCGAACAGGATGTCGGCGAAGGCGAAGCCCGACTCCTTACCGGACGCGAACTTCGCCGGCGTGACGGTCTTCCCCAGGAAGCTCCCGTCGTGGCCGGTGGCCTCCAAGCGGACGGCTCTCGTGGGTGCTGTCCGAGCGGACCTGGTGGATGCCGGCCGGGTGAGTTCAGACATCGAAGCGAACCTTCCACGAGGCAGCCGTCATGACCGACAGCTGCGAGAGCGTCCCCTGGACCCGCAGGCCGGACTCCAGGGAGGTGAGCAGGTAGTCGGCGCCGGTGAACACGCCCGCCAGCGCCTCGGGCGTGCCGACCATGCGGTACGTGCTGGGGCCCGCACCGAATCTGGCCTCCTGGGGGCCCTCCGGCTCCCTCGCCACCGCGACGAGGACGTCGGGGACGCCGCGGATGCCGCGGGTCACGTCCCAGAAGTGCTCGGCGGCCTCGCGCCATGGAGGCAACGGGGGCCGGAGGGCGCGGAGCATCCCGCCGGCCAGTTCCGCGTCACCGTCCGGATCCCGCGTGGGCGCGAAACGGGATTCGAGGTCGACGACCAGCGTGGCGTCGGCCGGCGCGAAGACGCCGCCGGTCACGGTGACGGCGCCGCCGTGCAGCGTGACGGTGGCGGCCTGCGGGGTGACGTGCGAGCGGACGGCGACCGTCCCCGTGCCCCGGCCGAGCACCTCGGGGGCGTGACCGGTCCGGACCGCGTCGCGCAGGGTCCGGCCGAGCAGCCGGACGACGGGCGTGGCATCGTCGTCGATCTCTATCCGGACCGGCGCACGCTGAGCGACGGGACTCTTCGGAATCGCAGCGGTTTCTGTCACTCTCATGCCTTTCGATGGCGAATGTGGCGCTACTGGGCTGTGAGCGCGGCGGTCATTCCAGGGCGGCGTAGACGTCCGGTCGGCGCCGGCGCAGCAGCGCCGCCCACACGAGGCCGCCGGCGAACGCCGCGACGACGACCGCGAGGAAGACGTTCGCTCCGGTGCGCGACCCGATCAGGAGCTCGAAGTTGCCGATGACGAGCACGAGGATCGTTCCGAGCGCGCCGAGCGCCAGGCCGGGGGCGACGGTGCCCGTCCATGCGGCCGCCGTGCGGACCCTGCGGAAGTGCACGACGATCGCCGCGGACGTCAGAGCCAGCAGCACGATGAGCCCGAGGGTCCCGGCACCGCCGAACCAGGCGTAGACCTCGACGACCGGATCGAGGCCGGCGATCGCCGTGGCCGCGAGCAGGGGGCCGATCAGCCCGGAGGTCAGCAGCGAGGCCACGTGCGGCGACCGGTGCGCGGGGTGCACCGAGCCGAGCGAGACCGGGAGCACGCCCTGGCGGCCGAGGGCGAAGAGGTAGCGGGCCACCACGTTGTGCGCGGTGAGGACGCAGGCGAAGAAGCTGGTGACGAGGAGAACCTGCATGACGTCGTGGGCGGCTTGGGACAGATAGCGGGTGGCGAGTCCGGGCGCGAGTCCTTCGGGGTCATGCGCCGCGAGATCGACGGCACGCGCGATGCCGAGGCCGTTGATCATGGCCCAGGACGAGAAGGCGTAGATCACGGCGATCAGGACGACCGCGATGTAGGTGGCCCTCGGGACGGTCCGGTCGGGGTCCTCGGCCTCGGACCGGAAGACGGCCGTGGCCTCGAAACCGACGAACCCGAAGACGGCGAACATGATCCCGGTGCCGGTGGCGCCGCTGGTGAACGCGTCCCAGGTGAGCGGGGCCGCGGAGAGACCTTGGTCGCCGCCGCGCAGCACGATGGCGAGGTCGACGAGGGCGACGATCCCGACCTCCGCGATGAGCAGCGCGCCGAGTACTCGCGCGCTGACCTCGACGTTGCGGTGCCCCAGGTACCCGATGGCCGCGAGTCCGGCGCCCGCGAGGCCCCACCACGGCACCGGGACGCCGAAGAAGGTCTCGATCACGTTGCGCGCGGCGGCCCCGAGGTACGCCGAGACGGCGACGATGAGGAGTGCGTACGTGACCAGGGCGAGCGCGGCGGCGCCCAACCCGGCGCCGCTGCCGAGGCCGCGCTGGACGTAGGAGGAGAAGGCACCCGCGTTGCGCACCTCAGGGGTCATCGCCGAGTACCCGATCGTGAACAGTACGAGCACGACTCCGACGATCGCGAAGTCGACCGGCGTTCCGATCCCGTTCCCCGAACCGAGCATCAACGGGATGAGTCCGGCGAACACCGTCAGCGGCGCGGCCATCGCCACGACCATGAAGACGATCTGCGGGACGCCCAGGGTCCGGTCCAGGCCGGTGGTGAGCTCTTGCGTCCGCGCTTCGCGCTGCTGGCTCATGACGGCTGCTCCCTTCAGTGGTGCTCTCCGTGCCGGCGTCTCCGACGCGGCAGCTTCCGACGGCGAGATCTCGCGCCCTCGCGCCGAGGAGTCCCGGTGACACCGAGATCGTCGGTCGGCGCGGCGGTTGCGCCGCGCACTGGCGCACCCCCTACGGAACGGGGGGACGAGCAACGTTCGCGTCGCGAACCGGCGCGACCGACACCGATCGCGCTTTGGGCGCAGCGGCGGAATGAGGCCGCCGTACCGCTTCGAGCGGCCGCGCCGGTGGATAGGTCGGCTTGCCAGCGACGTGGGTCCCGAAGGTTCCGAGCGCGTCTAGAAGCGCGAGGACCCCGTCCTGGCCCGGTCCGACCCCCTGTCCGCCGCCTTCGGTGATCACGCCGTCGGCGACGTCAGGTCCATCGTGCGGCCGCCGACACGGTCACCGGCTTCGATCACCACGACCGGCCGGTCGGCCGGCCCGCGCCGGCCGTCGTGCCGCGGCCACCACGGAGAGGCCGGCGCCGATGACGACGTCCGTGGTGCGCGGCGCGGTCATCCCGATGCCTTTTCGAGGTGTCCGACGACGTGGTCGGCGACCAGGGGCGCGAGCGCGTCGGGCAGGTGGTGCCCCATTCCGGGAATCACCACGTGCCGCGCGTCCGGGATCGCGGCCGCGGTGGCGTCGCCCCCGGACGGCGCGACGATGAGGTCGCGATCGCCGTTGAGCACCAGGGTGGGGGCCGTGATGCGGGCGATCTCCGCCGTCCGGTCGCCCGAGGCATGGATGGCCTGGACCTGCCGGGCGGTCCCCGCCGCACCGTCGCCGGCCGTGCGGTTCCACGTCCGAACGGCGTGGCGTGTTTCTTCGGCCTCGTCGATCGGGAAGCCGGTGCCCGCGAGGTGCGCCGTCATGCGAAGGTGCGCACGCACGGCCTGCACCCGGTTCCGCGGCGGCGGGGCGGCGAGCAGCACCATGGTGGACGCGGCCGGCCGGCCGACCTTCGGATCACCCGTGGTGGAGTACAAAGAGGTCAGCGACCTGGTGAGTTCGGGGTACCGCGCCGCGACGGTCTGCGCGATCATCCCGCCCATCGAGCGCCCGACGAGGTGCACCGGCCCCAGACCGACGTGCTCGATCAGCTGCGCGGCATCGGCCGCCATGTCGGCCAGCGTGTACGCGTCGCGGCGGGGCCGGCCGAGTAGTTGCCGGAGCGTGCTGGGTGGTGGAGTGGTCGCGTAGGTGGAGCGCCCGCAGTCGCGGTTGTCCATGCGGATCACCCGACGACCGGTGTCGGCGAGCGCGGAGACGAACCGCTCGGACCACATCGTCAAGTCCTCGGCGAGGCCGGCGATGAGCAGGATCGGCGGGGTGCCGGACTCGCCGTCGATTCGGTAGCAGACCCGCGTGCCGCCCGGAAGGGTGACGAAGCGGTCCTCGGTGGAGTCAGGCACGGATCGCCTTCCGTGCTGTCGAGTTCGAGCTTTCGTCGGTGGTGGATCCGAACTGCAGCGTGTCGTCCAGCAGGGGACCGCGCAGCAACTTGGCGTCCTGCGGGTACGACATCGACATCTGCCACATGCCCGTGCCCTGCTTCGGGGTGGTCTCACGGGCCCGTTGCGCGTAACCCGCGCTGAGGTCCATGACCGGCCGCGTCTCCATGGCGGGATCGGCCTCGACGACGACGCTGTCGTAGCCGAAGGCGTCCATGTGCTCGACCAGTTGACAGAAGTAGCGACACAGGATGCCGATCTTCAGCGTCCACGACGAGGTCGTGTAGCCGATGGCGATGGCGAGGTTGGGGATCCCCGAGAGCAGGGTGCCGCGGTAGACGACGCGGTCGGCGAGGTTCACCGGCACACCGTCGACCGCCAGGTCGATGCCGCCGAGCAGGCGCACGTTGAGGCCGGTCGCGGTGACGATCACGTCGGCGTCGAGGTGGCCGCCCGACTCGAGTCGGATCCCCGACTCGGTGAAACGCGTGATCCGGTCGGTGACGATCGAGGCGTTGCCGTCGCGCAGGACGGCGAAGAAGTCGCCGTCGGGGGAAAGGCACAGGCGCTGGTCCCACGGGTCGTAGGGCGGGTTGAAGTGGGTGTCCACGTCGTAGCCCTCGGGCAGCAGCTTCTTGTTGATGCGCCGGATGAGCGCGCGGCCCAGCCGCGGGAAGGTGCGGAGGGACTTGACCACGCCCCGATCGATCCAGATGTTGTTGAACCGGGTCAGCGCGTAGCCGCGGCGTTCGCCGAAGAGCCGGGTGAGGAGGAGGGCGAGGGAATCGACCTTCGGCCAGGGCATCACGTAGGTGGGGGTGCGCTGGAGCATGGTCACGTGGGCGGCGGCGCCCTCGCCGGTCAGCATGGACGGAATCAGCGTCACGGCGGTCGCACCGCTTCCGATCACGACGACCTTCTTGCCCGCGTAGTCGTAGCCCTCGGGCCAGTGTTGCGGGTGAATGATGTCGCCGGCGAAGTCCTCCCGGCCCTCGAAATACGGGGTGTAGCCCTCGTCGTAGTTGTAGTACCCGGTGCCTGCGAAGATCCAGTTGGCGGTGACACGCTTGTCGCCGTCGGCAGTGTGCACGTCGATCGTCCAGCGCGCGTCGACGCTCGACCATTCCGCGCGGCGCACGCTGTGCCCGAGGCGGATGAGCCCGCCCAGATCGTTCTCCTCGATCGTCTCCCGCAGGTAGTTCAGGATCTTGGGGGCTTCCGCGATGGCGGCGTGGTCCCTCCAGGGCTTGAACTCGTAGCCGAAGGTGTGGAGGTCGGAATCGGACCGGATGCCGGGATACTTGAAAAGGTCCCAGGTGCCGCCGATGTCATCACGCCCTTCGAACACGACGACGCGCTTGTCGGGGAACGCCTCGACGAAGTACCGCGCGGCGCCGATGCCGGAGATGCCGGCACCGATGACGACGATGTCGAATTCCTCGGGCTGGTGCTTCGATGTGTTCATCGCGCCGCCTTTCCGTCTTTGCGTGCTGATCACGTCGGTGTGTGATTCCACGGTGCCCGCCATGGCAGCCGCGGCTCTACAACGCAATGCCCCGACCTGCGGGACGGCGTGGTGCACAGTGCACCTCCCCAACCATTGCGCTACCGCCCGTATGGCGTCGTCGTGGTGCAGTGTGTTGCGGCGGTCGCGACACCTGGTTGCACATCGACGTAGCGGGCGTCCTCGCGGACACGCCACTGTGGAAGCAGCCGCACCGGATCACGGTCACGCTCAAGGAGGCGCTGCCATGCGCGACGTACTGTTCGCCGCGTCGGACATCTGGATGATCGCCGTCGGATTCGTCTGCGGCGTGAAGTTCATCAGAGGCCATCACAACTATCTGCTCGGCCTCGAGTGGATCGTCATGGGCGTATCCGGGACCAATTTCCTGATCTATGGAGTGACCAAGGCCGGCCCCGATTCACCGATGTACCGCATCGCCTTCTTCCTGGACGCGTTCTCGCGCTCGATCGGGTTCACGCTGATCCTGGTCCTCGGGTTGCTGGCCGTCACCCACAGGTACAAGCCCTCAGCCCGAGTCGAGGTGGGCGCCTTCGCCCTGGCCGCGGTCCTCGGGTTCCTCCTCTCCGAGTTCGCCGAGGAGATCGGCACGCCGGGCAAGGTGTTCTTCCTCGTCACCGCGCTCGCGACTTCCGGCTTCCTCTGCTACTTCGCGTGGCGCCTCTGGAAGTTCGGCGAGCGCACGCACGCCGCTTGGACGGTCGGCGCCACAGCGCTGAACCTGGTCGTCGCATCGATCTACGACTTCTGGCGCATCCCCGGCGACGACGCCGACCACACCCGGTTCTACATTCTCGCGCTGTTCACCTGGGGCCTCACGATGCTCGTCATCTACCGGGCGTACGCGGCCCTCGCCGCCCACGACGAGAGGGGCGACGCACACCCCGCCCCGGCCGCCGTCTCCAACCCCGCCGGCAGACGGAACGGGCCGGTCTGAACGCCTTCGGTACATCCGCAATGACTGAAGGAGCGCGCGGAATGAGGGAACTGATCTTCCTGCTGGCCGATACCTGGATGATCTTCACCGGGTTCTTCTACGGGTGGAGGTTCATCCGGCGCCACGGCAATTACCTGCTGGGGCTGGAATGGATGGTCGTCGGCACGTCCGGAACGAACTTCCTGCTTCTGGGCTCTGCTCGGGGGCGACGAGGACAGCCCCCTGTACTTCCTCGCGTACTTCTTCGACGCGTTCTCGCGCTCGGTGGGCATCACCCTGATCGTGGTGATGGGCCTCCTGCGCGTGACGCACCGTTACAAGCCGTCCCTGACGGTCGACATCGGCGTGTTCGCCTTGGCCGCTGCGGCAGGTATCCACCTCCAGCAGTTCCATCAGGAGTTCCACGCGGGCGCGGCGTCCTTCTATGTCGTCGTGAACGCCCTCACGGCGGTCTTCCTCGCGTACTTCGTGTGACGCCTCCGGGAGATCGGCGCCAAGCGCTGGGCCTTGGCCGCCGCGGCGGCCGTCGCGGCCGGCCTGGTCGTCACCGTCACGTACGACTTCTTCCCGATTCCGTACGACGACGCACAGCGCACGGCCTTCTACACCCTGGCCCTCGCCACATGGGGCCCGGACGTGCGTGTTTTTCCACGCGTACCGCGCTCTCCATGACCACAACGCAGCTGCAGGAATCGGGCTCGTTCCGCACGAGCACAGCGTCGCTCGGCCCTGAAAAATCGGCCCTGAAAAATCGGGCAGACCGAAAATCCGATACAGAAAAGAGAAGCGCATCATGAAGACTGACCACGTCGAGTACAGCTCGTTCAGCGGCTGGATCGATCCACCGGCTGATGTCCTTCCGCCGCTCGCCGAGGACCTCACCTGTGAGGTCGCGGTCATCGGAGGCGGTCTGGGAGGCATGGCGACCGCACTGCGCCTGGCCGAGCGCGGCCAGGACGTCGTGCTGCTCGAGGCCGAGTTCTGTGGTCACGGTTCGAGCTCCCGCAACGCCGGCCAGTTGGCCAGTGCGCCCGGTGGGGACATCCAGCTGCTGAACCTGCTGTTCCACAAGAAGATGCCCGCCCTGGCACGCTTCACCGGACACGCCACGCAGTACGTCGAGGACCTGATCACAAGGTTCGACATCGACTGCGACTACGAGGCCACCGGCAACGCCTTCGCCGCCGTGTCGCGGTGGCAGATGGGTCGCGTACGACGCGCCGCCAAGATCCTGCGCAGGGCCGGCACCAAGGTCAAGCTCGGCACGAGCGAGGAACTCGGCATTCCCCGGGGGTTCGTCGGCGGCATGCGCGAGGTCGAGGGCGGGATCCTGAACCCGGGCGCGTTCACGCGAGGAGTGCGCCAGGGCGTCCTGGCCTCGTCCGCCCGGGTCTTCGAGCAGACCAAGGTGACCGACGTCAGCCGCTCCGAAGGCCGGGTCGTCATCACGACCCCGCAGGGACGGGTGAGCGCGGACAAGGCGGTGCTCGCAACCAATGCCTTCTCGGGGGAATGGGGCATCACGCCCAAGCACCTCGCGGTGCCTCTCTGGGTGATCGAGGTGGAGACCGAGCCGATCGCTCCCGAGCGCTTGAGGGCCCTGGGATGGACCAGCCGGTCCGGACTGATCACCCAGCACAACATCATGGAGAACTACCGTCTGACCTCGCGCAACACCATCGTGTTCGGGGTCCGCCGGATCGAGCGGGGCACCGGATTCCCCCTCCCGACGTCGGAGAAGACCCCGGACCCGGCGCTCGTCGAGGAGCTCGCGGGTGCGTTCGCGACGCGCTTTCCGAGCCTGGCCGACGTGGCCGTGGCACGGGCCTGGGGAGGATGGATCGCGATCACGTCGTCGTGGCTGCCGATCGCCGGGCAGGTCGGCGGCAACGTGTTCTACTCGATCGCGTGCAACGGCCACGGTCTGGCCCAGGCACCCTACGTCGGAACCCTCATCGCCGACCTGATCGTCGACGGGAAGCGACCTGAGGACCTCGACTTCCTGTGGGCGGAGAAGCCCGAGTTCCCCCGCCCCGTGATGATGAACCGGCTAGGACTGCGCACGGTCTGGACCGTCGATCGCTTCAGCGACCTGATCAACGGAAGCCGGCGGAACGCCCGCAAAGGCGCGTCACCAGTGGCCTGACTCCATTTCCTCACGCGTGCAGGCGGACATTACGTGGAGACGAGGTCGCCCAGGGCCTGGGTCGGCTGATCACCCGCGAGAACGATTCGAGTTCGATCAAGGCCCTCGGCCCGCCAGGCCGTCAGCGCCTCGGAAGCCGCCGTGCAGACACGGCGCCGCAAGAACGGAGAGGGCCCTGGCCGGCCCCACTCATGATTTCGACTCCCTTCACCGACCTCTTCGGGGTGGACCATCCGATCGTCTGCGGCGGCATGACGGGGGTGGGCACCGCCGAACTCATCGCCGCGGTGGCCGAAGCGGGCGCCCTCGGGTTCCTGACCGCGCTCACCCAGCCCACCCCGGAGGCGCTGGCCCGGGAGATCGCCCGGTGCAGGGAGATGACCGACAGGCCGTTCGGCGTCAACCTGACCATCCTGCCCACCCTCAAGCCGGTGCCCTACGCGGAATACCGCGCGGCCGTCATCGAGAGCGGGGTGACGGTGGTCGAAACGGCCGGCAGCAACCCGGCGGAGCACGTGGCCGCGTTCAAGAGCGCGGGCGTCAGGGTGATCCACAAGGCGGTCGCCGTGCGCCACGCGCTGAAGGCGCAGCGCCTCGGTGTGGACGCGGTCAGCATCGACGGCTTCGAGTGCGCGGGGCACCCGGGCGAGGAGGACATCCCCGGCCTCGTCCTCGTGCCCGCCGCCGTGCGCCGGCTGGACGTCCCGGTCATCGCCAGCGGCGGCTTCGCGACCGGCAGCGGCCTCGCCGCCGCCCTCGCCCTGGGGGCCTGCGCGATCAACATGGGCACCCGGTTCGTCGCCAGCGCGGAAGCTCCCGTGCACCCCAACGTCAAGGCGCAGATCGTCGCCAACGACGAGCGCGCCACCCAGCTGGTCTTCCGGGAGTTCGGCAACACCGGCCGGGTCGCTCGCAACGCGATATCCGAGGAGATCGTCACCCGCTCGCGGCGCCCCGGAGCGGTCTTCGAGGACGTGGCCGAGCTGGCCTCGGGCGTCCGCGGCCGGACCCGGGTGCTCCAGGAGGGCCACATGGACGACGGCCTGTGGTGGGCCGGCCAGGCCCAGGGGCTCATCGAGTCCGTCGCCACCTGCGACGAGATCGTCAGCGGCATCGTGGGCGACGCGGAGAAGATCATCGGCCGGCTCGCCGAGCTCCGCGGCTGAGACGGCCCGGGAGACAGAAACCACGGGTCTACGAAACACAGGAGTACGCGACCATGACCTGGACCACCCTCGACCACCACGTCGACGACGGCGTCCTCACCGTCACCCTCGACCGGCCGGACCACCTCAACGCCTTCACCCCGACGATGGCCGGGGAGCTGGAACGGACCTTCACCGAGGTCAACGACAATGACGACATACGGGCGATCATCGTCACCGGCGCGGGCGACAAGGCCTTCTGCGCCGGCATGGACCTCAGCGCGGACGGCAACGTCTTCGGGCTCGACGAGTCGCGCACGCCCACGCTCGCCGACATGGCGGATCTGAGCAGCCCCGACATCAGCCGGGTGCGGGACACGGGAGGCAGGGTCACCCTGGCGATCCGCTCCTGCCGCAAGCCGGTGATCGCGGCGATCAACGGCGTCGCGGTCGGGATCGGCGCGACCATGACGCTGGCCATGGACGCCCGTCTGATGTCCACGAGCGCGCGGTTCGGCCTCGTCTTCGGCCGCCTGGGCATCACGCCCGAGGCTGTCTCGACGTGGTTCCTGCCCCGCCTGGTCGGCATACCCAGGGCGCTGGACCTGCTGTACTCCGCCGAGATCCTCGACGCGGAGGCCGCCGTGGACGCGGGCCTCGCGACGGAGCTCCACGCCCCGGACGAGCTCCTGAAGCGGGCGCGCGAGCTGGCGGACCGCTGGACGCTGGGCCGGTCACCCGTGTCGACCGCGCTCATCCGGCAGATGACGTACCGTCACACGGCCCTGGAGGATCCGGAGGACGCGCACCGGCTCGAATCCCTCGCCATGTTCTACACGAGCATCGACGACGGCGCCGAGGGAGTGACCGCCTTCCGCGAGAAGCGCTCCCCCGACTTCAGCAGCCGGGCCTCGGCCATGCCGCCGTTCTACGACGAATGGACCGCATCCCGCTGACCGTACGCCGGTGAGGGGGCGGGGCCTCGTCCCGCGCGGTTCCGCTCCACGCCTCCCCGAGAGCGCACCGTGTCGACGGAGCGGTCACCGGCGGCGGCTCGCCTCCGACCCGCCGCTCGACGGACGGGCCGCCGCTCGCCCGCGGTCGGGTGCCCCGCCCGCCCCTTCGTCGTTTAGGGGCCCCGGGGGCGGCCTGCTCCGGCCCACCGCGTCGCGTTCTTCGTCCATGCCCTCGGCTAGAATGCGATACGTGTCCCATGTCACCCCGCCCTCCCCCCGTGTCTGAGGCGCGCCGGTCGCGGCGTCGCACTGCCGTCCCCACGACGGAGCAGAGGCCGCTTCATGCGCCGGCCCGGCCGAACGCCCAACTACAGCGGCGAGGGGCCGAAAGGGTCAACGCGATACTCGACGCCGCCGAGCAGATCCTCGTGGCCGACGGCTACGAGGCGGCGACGCTCAAGGCCGCGGGAGAACGTGCCGGCATCCCCGTCGCCTCGGTCTACCACTACTTCTCCGACCGCCATCAGGTCGACGCCGAGCTCATGCGCCGCCACGTCGAGAAGCTCGAGACCCTGCTCTCCGGAGTCTTCGGCGACGACAGCCCGCCGGCCGGGCTGGACAGTGCCGTGGACGCGGTCGTCGATCTCCTGCTGGCCTACTTCCGTGAGCACCCCAGTTGTGTCGAGTTGTGGTTCGCCCGTCGCAGCGATGCCCTCGCCGAGCTGGTGCGGGCGTTCGACGAGGCAATGGCCGAACGGCTCTGGCACTTCGCGCGGGATCGGGGTCTCCTGCGCCCCGACACCCCGCTCCTGGTGATGCAGCTGGCCTTCGAGGCCGGTAATCGGCTCTTCGACGTCGCCTTCCGCGTCGCTCCGGTGACCGGTGACGATGCCGTTCTCGCGGAGCACCGCCGCCTTCTCACCTCCTACCTGCGGACGTACGCGCCGGATCCGTCGGCATGACGGGCCGACGGGCCCGGGCCGGGTCACCGGCCACGAGCTCGTCCCGCCCGCGGGGTGAGTGCCCCGGATCTCCCTCAAGGTCTTCGACGGGCTGACGCCGCAGCACCTGTACTCGCCGCCCGTCCCGCCGCATGCACGCCCAGGGACCCGTCGGCGGCTCCTTGGCCACGGGAATGGGTGGGGTGCGGTCGACGACCGGCTGCCCCGGCACCCGGGCCCCTCGTACGTCCGGGCCAATACGCCCAGGACGTGGACGACACCTGCGACCTCGTGGCCGAGGGTGATGGCGCCGCTCTCGCGCACGGCGTCGACGGGGAAGACCCGGCTGACGCGTCCGTCGATCAGGTGCAGGCCCGACGGGCGACACACCCGCGGCACGGACCTCGCCAGGGCCGGGAACCGGCACGGAGACCTCCTCGACGACGAAGGTGGGGGTGTCCAGGTGAAGCCGAACAGCCAGCACGCTCGTGTTCATGGGATGAACCTCGGTTCGCCGAAGGGCGTCACATCCATTCACACGGCATCGTCACTTGATCATGCCTCTCTGCTGTGCGGGCTGACTGAGTCGACATCGAGCGGGTCGGGCCGGGGCATTCGCGAGCATGAGCGACCCCCGGTGGCCCGCCGGTCGGCCACTCGGCACCGACTGCCGCCGGGAGGGCCCGTCCGGCCGGACCGGAACGCCCGACCCGAGAAGGGGTGACCGGAGCGTATCGTACCTATAAAGTCGAACTCGATTCGATGTTCTTTTGTCGACGCTCGGGCCGCCGAGGGGAGCACGAGGCCGGCAGGGGGCAGCCGTGGCGACCTCGCCAGGTTCGCCCAGGAGACGGACCTGCCAGGAACACGGCACGAGCAGAACGTGCCGGCGGACGCCCACGCACGGGGAGTTCACGCGTCCGACCGTGATCACCGTCGACACGGCGACCCGCACCTTCGATGCCGACTGTCCGCGCGGAGGACGACACGGAAGCCGTCCTGATGACGAAGGGAGGAAGAGAATGACGAACGCGGAACCCGGGCTCGGCACGACGAACGAGGCGCGGCCCGTACGCGAGGAGAGCTGCGAGGTCGTCATCGTCGGAGCGGGAATGGCGGGGCTGATGGCGGCCACCACGCTCGCCGGCAAGACCGATGTCCTCGTACTCGAGGCTGCGGAGCGGGCGGGCGGACGTGTCGAGACCGTCCGGAAAGGCGACTACTGGATCAATGTCGGGACACAGTTCACCGAGGGCACAGGGCCGCTGATCGACGCCCTCCATCGTCACGGCATCGCGATGGGATCACTGTCCGACAAAAGCGCGGCGCTGGTTCTCAACGGCGTACTGGTGGACACGTCCAAACTGTCCGAGCTCATGTTCCGTACGCGGATGAGCCTCCTGGACCGGATCGGCCTCGCGGCGGTCGGCGCCCGTATCGTCTCGTCCGTCCCGTTCATGGAGTCGGACGGAAAGATGGCGAAGAGGGTGCGCGCCAAGCTGGACAGCCGCCTCGCCTCGGATCTCCTTCGGGGCGTCCGATCCGAGTTGGCCCATGACGTCCTCAGGTCATTGACGGGCCAGTGGATGGGATGTGAGCCCGGCGAAACGGCCGCGGGCCAGCTGATCATGTCGGTCGCCATCATGATGACGGACCCGGACAAGGAGTCCAACTTCGCGCTTCCGGTGGGAGGCAACCAGACGCTGACCGACATTCTGGCCACCGACCTCGGCGAACGCCTCCGGCTCGGGGCCGGTGTCCGGTCCGTGCGGCCGGACGGGGCCGGCGTCGTCGTCGACTACGCTGACGCGGGAGGTCCGGTGCGGGTGCGCGCGAAGCGGGCCGTTGTCACGGTCCCCAGCGATGTCGCGCTGCAGATCCTTCCGGGGCTTCCGCAGAGCTACCACAACGCGTTCGCCGACATCCGCTACGGCCGCTACGTGATCGTCGGCTTCTTCACCGACGAGGTAGGACCCCAGCCCTGGGACGACTTCTACGCGGTCTCCACGCCTCAGCTCTCGTTCCAGGCAGTGTTCAACCACGCCGCCGCCATGCGCGGGGAAGGCGCACGGAAGCCCGGCGGTGCGCTGGCCTGCTTTGCCGGAGGCGCACAGGCCGACAACCTGTTCGAGCTTTCCGATGAGGAGATCACCGCTCGGTTCGCGAAGGACCTCCTTTCGGTCTACCCGCAACTCCGGGGGAAGTTCGGAGAGGGCATCGTGCGGCGGCACCGTCGCGTGGTGCCTTTCTGGGCTCCGGGAAGGCGCGTGTCGCTGCCGACGCTGCGGGCCCCTCTCGGGCCGATCCACCTGGCCGGCGACTACCAGCTCCACATGCCTACGCTCGCTGACGCGGCGACGTCGGGCGCGAACGCGGCAAAGGCGGTTCTCGCGAGTCTGGGGCGCTGACTCCGACTCCCGGTCGATCCCCTCAACGGCCTTCAGGCCCTGAACGACCGGTCGCAGACGGGCCATCGCGCGACGGCGGCGGAATCACACAAGGCCGGACCGCGCGGTGGCCCCCGTGCTCACGCAGAAGGGGGGACACCGCACCCGGCCGCTGTGACGACGCCGGTGGGCACCTGCGGGCAGGTAACCGCTTCGATCATGGCCGACCGGCCGTGTGCGGCCTTGCGTGTCAACGTGGTGGTGAAGCCCGGGGGCACGGTGACGGCTTGCCGCTCACCTCGTCAGATGTCGTCCAGGGCGGAGACGAGGCTGGCCACCGTGACGGTGTTGAAGACGAACGCGATGCCCGAGTTGGCCGTCACCGTCCGGCGCATCTCCCGGGACAGCACGGTGACGTCGGTCGTGCCGAACGTCGTCATGACCGAGAAGGCGAAGTAGACGTAGTCGATCCAGAGCGGGCTCTGCTCGCCGGGGAACTCCAGAGCCCCTTCACCTTCCACGAGGTTGTCGGCCTGGAAGGCGACCGCGAAGGACACCACCACGCAGATCCAGGCGACGGCCACCATGGCGAGTGCCACCCCCGCACGACCGGCCGGTTCGAACGCGGAGCCGAGGTGCCCGGGGCGCCACACCACCGCCACCACGAGCGCGGCAGCCGCGATGAAGACCGACACCCCCGGGCCGGGTGCCGTCCCGTACACGTACCGCTGGAGCACCGTGCCCCGCGCCTCTCGACGGGCCCAGTCGCGTACGCGTTCCGGGGACGCGGTCGAGAAGGCGACCACCGTGACCATGAGGTACGGGAAGAGGTAGGCGAGCAGTACCAGCACGCACACGTCCGCCCCCGTGACGCGCGCCCAGCTACCGTCGAGGCCGAGGAGAAGTCCTGCCGTTCCTACGGCGACAAGCGCGCTCACCGTCGAACGGCGTCGTTCGGAGAGCCACTGGTTCCGGCGCCGTCGTGTGGGCGGCTGATTCATGGACGAGCTCCTCGGGCCGTTCGGTCCGTCACGGGCTGAGGCTGTCGTCGACGGTCCACCCAGCCGTGACGTGCGCACCATGGAGGGGGTGGCATCCGCATGTCCTCGCCATCTTCCGGCGCGGACACGGCTTACGCCGATTCCGGCCTCCTTCGGCAAGCCGTACGAAGCACGGTCAAGCAGCCGTGCGCCTCCGCTTCCGGCGGGGGCCTCAGGCGCGTCCCGCCCAGGCTGTCTCCTCGTCTCCGTCGCGTACCTGGCCCTGCGTGACTCGTGCCGCGGCAGGACGCCGACCCGGTCCGGGGCGTCCGCCTGCCGCCTACCGGATCGGGGAGCGTGGGCGGAGCCGGGGGTCGAAGGCCGGCTCCGCAGACTGCGTCCTACCCCTTCGCGTACTCGTGCGCGGTCCGCCGGGAGCCTTGTCCGATCTGCGCCGGTGGCCTCGTGCTGCCGAGCCACCCGAGGAGGAACGCCGCCGGTACGGAAATCAGGCCGGTGGTGTGGAACGGGTACCAGTCGAAGGACGCGTCGGGCCACAGCGCGTACGCGCTCCCGGAGACGGTGGGCGAGAAGATCGTGAGGACGGTGCAGAGGAGCAGTCCCCCGTACACGGACCACAGTAGCCCCCGGCGGTTGAACCCCGGCCAGAAGAAGGAGTAGACCAGCACCGGGAAGACGCAGGTGGCCGCGACGCCGAGCGAGAACGTGACCAGGAACTCGACGGGATAGCTGTGGACGGCGGTGGAGAGCACCAGCCCTCCGAGGCACAGGGCGACGACGGTGGAACGAAGCGCCCAGACCTGTCCGGTGTCGGTGAGAGGACGCCCGGTCCGGGTGAGGACGTCGCGCGTGACGGAGACCGCGGCGGTGAAGGTGATGCTGGACACGGCCGTCAGCACCGCGAGGAAGGCGACGCAGGCGACGAGGGTGATGATCACGACGCGTGTGGTCGATCCGTACCCGAAGAGGCCGGAGGCGAGCAGGATCGGAGCCGCTTGGCCGTTCGCGTCGACCGCACTGATCTGTCCGCTGCCGACCACGGCTGCCGCCGCGAAGCCGGTCGTGATCAGAAGGAGGTAGAAGATCGTTGTCAGGCCCGCGGCGATGCTCGTGGAGCGCCGTGCCGCTCGTCCGCACCGCGAGGCGGCGACGCGGAGGATCAGGTGCGGCATCATCGCCATGCCGAGGATGACGACGATGTGGTCGCTGATCGTGTTCAGCGGGCCGAGGCCCACGGTGTGCGCCCAGAGCCCCCGGCTCAGATAGCCGTCGGGCGCGATGCTCTGCTGCACCGCGGCGTCGAGCAGGCCTCCGGGGCTCCACGAGAACTTCCGCAGGGCGAGCAGGGTGACCACCGCGAGCGCCACCAGCGTGACGGGGACTTTGACAACCTGGACGAAGCTGGTTCCCCTCAGGTCCGCCACCGCGGCGAAGCAGGCGACGAGGCAGCCCATCAGCACCGTGCACGCCACCTGGGCCGTGTCGCTCGACATGCCGATCAGGAGCGCTGCGCTGATGCCGGCGGCCCGCAGCTGGACCATGAGCACGGGAACCGTGATGACGAGCGTCACCACGGCCGCCGCTGTGCGCGCCTCTCGGCCCGGCGCGCGCAGTGAGAAAAGGCCGCCGAGCGTGTACTGGCCGCTGTCGCGGATCCTCTTGGCGAGGAGGAGGAGTACCCCGAGTGCGATGACGCTGTCGACAGCGGAGGTGAACCCGTCGTAGCCGAAGAGGGCGATCGCTCCCGACACGGCGAACAGCGTGACGACGGTGATGTATTCGCCCGCCAGGGCGACGCCGTTGAAGACCGGCGGGAGCGACCTGCCGGCCGTGTGGAGCCTTTCCGGGTGTTCGTCCTGGCTCGCGAGGGTGAAGACCCACAGCAGGCACAGGCCGATGAAGACCAAGAAGGTGGTGATCACGGGGCCCCGGGCGGCCGAGCCGACCGGATCGAGGGCACCCGCACTCAGCAGGAGTGGAGCCGTCACCGTCTCACCACCCGCGCTCTCGGGCGGGAGACGTACCCGCGGTCCCGGTCGGCAGGTCCTCGGGGGCGAAGAAGCGCTCGGCGGGAGTGTCCGGCCGCACGGACCGGGCCTCGTGCCACCACACGCTGACGAGGAAGACGCCGAGCTGCAGGGCGCCCCAGACGACGCCGAGCGTGAGACGCCCGTACACACGGGTTCCCGTCAGCGCGGTGGAGCAGGACAGCACGACACCGATGGCGAGGGGCACCGTGTTGGCGGCCAGGAAGGCGCGCCCGACGCGCCGGTCGATCCCGTCGGGAGAAGCACCGTGTCGCGGCACGGGAGGGCCGCCGGGTGGGGCCGGTGTGGAGGGGAAACGCACGGAGACCTCCATAAAGGGGTGGTCGGACGGGGCATGAGGACGTGCGAGAAGGCCGAGGCGGCCCCTGGGGACCCGTGGCAGGCCCCGGCCGAGGTCATCGGGGGCATCGCCAGAGAGGTGGTGTCGCACGGCTACGGAAGGCGACCGCCCTCACGATCGGCCGATCGGGCCGAGGAACCGCGAGCGGTACGTGTACCGGCGAAGAGTTCGATACAGAATCGAGTTCGTGTTTAAGTGTACGCATGGATGATCGCGCACCGTCAACCGCTGCCGACCCAGGACAGGTCGACCCTCCGCCCGGTGGCAGGCTTCAGACGCCGTACGGACAATTGATCTCATGAAGGACGATGTGGATGTTCTCCTTCGCCGCCTCGCCCGAGAACTCAGACCGAGGACGAACGAGTCGGTCGACGCCCTGCTGCTACGCATGCGAAGAGAACTCCCCGAGCCGTGGCAGCACGAGGACATCACCACTCTCGCCTCCGAAGAAACGACCGGACACCTCACGGCTTTTCTGGACGTGCTCGAGCACGGCCTCGACGCCGCCGAGGTCGAAACGCCTCCCCCGTCCTTCGAGATCGCCCGCAGGTTCGCCCGCGGCGGCGTTCCCATCAGCACGCTCCTGCGCGCCTACCGACTCGGCCACGTCGGCCTGTTCCAGCTGCTCCAGGCAGAGGTCCCCCGGCTCACCGACGATCCGGAACTGGTCAACGCCGTGGCGATGCGACTACTGGCGCAGGGGTTCGCCTATGTGGACCGCAGTTCCGTGCGCGTCGTCGAGGCCTATCAGGAGGAACGCGACCGGCGGTTGCAGCGTCGGCTCCTCCTGACCAACGAGGCGAGCCTGCGGATCGGCACCACCCTGGACATCGGCCGCACCGCCCGGGAACTGGCGGACGTCGGAACCGACGACTTCGCCGATCTCGTCGTCGTCGACCTTCGCACCATCGTCCTCGACGAGGAGGACGCGCTCCCCGCGCCGGGCCCGTCGCCGCTCCGCCGCGTGGCCCACCGGTTCGCGTCCGGCACGCGAAACGCGGAGCCGCGCACGCCGGCGGGCCGGACGCACACCTACCCGGAGGAATCGGAGCCGGCCCGCGCACTGGCCACCGGCCGGGCCGCGCTGCACCGCCTCCCCGGCTCCGCGGCCGGGGGATGGTGGCGGTCGACTCCGGAGAGCGGGGCCGAGGCGTACGGCCCCGACGACTTCCACTCGGTGCTGCTGCTGCCCCTGCCCGCCCGCGGAGAAGTCCTGGGCCTCGTGCAGTTCTTCCGTGCGGAAAGCTCGGCCCCCTTCGACGAGGACGATCTCTTCCTCGCACGGGAGATCGTCGCAAGAGCGGCGGTGTCCATCGACAACGCCCGCCGGTACACCCACGAGCGTTCCACCGCGCTCACCCTCCAGCGCAGCCTGTTGCCACAGCGCACGGTGGAACAGCCGGCCGTCGTCGCGGCCACTCGCTACCTGCCCAGCGGGGCCAGGGCGGGGGTGGGCGGCGACTGGTACGACGTGATCCCCCTGTCCGGGGCGCGAGTCGCCCTCGTCGTGGGCGACGTCGTCGGGCGCGGTCTGGGCGCCGCCGCCACCATGGGCCGCCTCCGGACCGCCGTCCGCGCCTTCGCCGACATCGACCTGATGCCCGACGAGCTGCTCACGCACCTGGACGACGTGGTCATCCGCCTCCAGCACGAGGAGGGGCAGGAGGCGGGCGAGACCAGCGCCACCTGTCTGTACGCGATCTACGACCCCGTCTCCCGCGTCTGCTCCTTCGCCAGCGCGGGGCACGTCCTTCCGGTCGTCGTCACTCCCCCGGACGGCGAGGACGACACTGCGGACTCCCGGCCGGTCGAGCTGCCGGAGGCACCGATCGGCCCCCCGCTGGGCCTGGGCGGTCTCCCCTTCGAAACGACCCGGCTGACACTGCCCGAAGGCAGCCTGCTGGCCCTGTTCACCGACGGCCTCATCCGAAGTCGCACGCGTGATGTGGACGCCGCCCGCGCGTTGCTGGGCGACGTTCTCGCGGGAGGGCCGACACCGCCGAAGGCGGTGGACCGGGCGGAACCAGCGGAATCGCCTGACGAGATCTGCGACCGGATCCTCGCCGCTCTCCTGCCCAGCCGCTCCTCCGACGACGTCGCCCTCCTGGTGGCACGCACGCGGGCACTCGACCCTGGTCACGTCGCTGCGCTGGACCTCCCCTCCGACCCCGCGGTCGTGGCCGACGCCCGCCGCTTCGCGTCCGACGCGCTGACCGCGTGGGGACTGGAGGAGCTGTCCTTCACCACGGAGCTCATGGTCAGCGAACTGGTGACGAACGCGATCCGCTACGGCGGGGTTCCCATCCAGTTGCGGCTCATTCTCCAGTCCACGCTGACGTGTGAGGTCTTCGACGCCAGCAGCACCGCCCCGCACCTGCGTCGTGCCCGGACCTTCGACGAAGGCGGCCGCGGCCTGCTGCTCGTCGCCCAGCTCGCCGAGCGCTGGGGCACGCGGCACGGTCGCGAGGGCAAGGTCATCTGGGCCGAACAGGCCCTCCCTTCAAAGGAGAACGACTGACCCGCGCAACGACGACAGCACGCCCCTGGTACGCCGGGGCGGCCCCGACCGTCCTGGTCTCACGGGTGGGCCCGACCTTTGAAGACACCCCCCCAGAGGGTGGCGGGCCCCGTAGCCCTGGCCGCCGAGCAGAGCCACGGCGGCAGCGAGGACGGCCCCGCCGGCGCTCAACTGCGCGGCGCTGCACCGCGGTGGTCCGGGTCGGCCGCGAAGGGACCACGCCTCTGTCGAACGTGATCCGAGATCGCGTCATCGGCGCTCGCGCCTTCCCCGTGACCACGGGGTTGACAGGCCTTGAGCGCACCCTAAGATCGAATCCGAATCGACATCCATGAACAATCGGTCGCTCGGACGGCCGAAGCATCAGGCAAGCGGTCGTACCCACGTGGCGTGGCACTGCGGCGGAGGGCCGCGATCAGGAGGCAAGACGTTCGGTGACCGGTGCCGACTGCGGAGGCGTCGACGCGGCGCGGGGTCCCTGCATGATGAGCCGCTCGGGGTTCCACTCGACGCATGCGTTCGAGTCGGCGCCACTCGGACGGGCAGGTCCTCGGCGACCAGGCGAACTCGGCGACGCACGCGTGCAACGGCTCCAGCTGCACGTGCGGCACCGGTACCAGCGCCATGGCATCCCGCGCCCGTTTCCTCGCCCGCCCCATGAAGTGGCCCGGCGAAAGCGTGACACCGGCCGGCATGGGTCAACTCGACACGCCCACCAAGGGATTCACGGACGAAGGAGTACCCACCATGACCGCCTCGGGATACGCGGAAAGGCGGTACGCCGGGGTCTCCGTGCTCGTCGGAGCCGAGGGGGGCGCCTACCCGTACGCCAACTCCGTCCTCGTACGCGGCACCTCCGAAACGCTGGTCATAGACCCGTCGCTGTCGCTCGTCGGAGCTGCACCGCCGGCGGACCTGGTCCTGGTGAGCCACGCCCACGAGGACCACGTCGCGGGTCTCGGCGACTACGAGGTGCCCGTCCACGTCCACGAGGGGGACCTCGCCGCGCTGCGCTCCCGCGACGTCATGGCCGCCGGCTACGGCCTCCCGCCGGACGCCACAGCGGACACCGAAGTGATGCTGCGCGACCGATTCCACGTGCGGGACCGACCCGACGCAGCGGGGTTCACCGACGGGACGGTGTTCGACCTCGGCGGCCGCACCGTGACCGTCGTCCACCTCCCCGGTCACACCCCGGGCCACAGCGGCTACCTTGTCGAACCGGACGGCTTCCTG
>NZ_JNXJ01000046.1:0-48463 GCF_000716625.1 Streptomyces bikiniensis
ACGAGATACGCGCAGATCTCCACCTCGGCCTGCTTCAACTCGCCTGCAGCATCATCTGCTTGCGACGCCTACGAACCTCATTCTGAAACGATCAGTAAGAGCAGAGCTCTCGAACTGGACGAGGCGGAGCGGGCCCGTGTGTGGGCGGCGAAGGCGTGGAACGCTCTGAGGGCGCTGGACTCCTACGCGCAGGCAGCCCGGGAAGGGTTCAACGGTGGCTTCTACCAGCACTGCACATCGGACCGTCCGGGGGCGGTGAACTGGCCGCACAAGCAACTGGCCACCGTCGAGTCCGACACGACGATGAACAGGTGGGGCGCGGAGAGGATCTTCCCTGTCCCCCTGGAGGTGGATTCCTCCGGGCGCAAGGAAATGCAGGCCCACCTGAAACTCGACTCCAAGGGGAGCACCTCACCGAGGATCTACTTCCTGGACGACACGAAGGGCGCCACCGGACAGGTGATCGTTGGTTATGTCGGCCCCCATCTGACCAACACGAAGACCAACTGACACGAAGCAGGGGCTCCAGCCCGCCGGTGACCGAGTACCGGTCACCGGCGGAAGCCCATGACACCCCCGTACACGCCTACAGAGCGAAGAGTTCCGGTCCGTCACATCGCATGCGCACACCGGAATGCACGACGTCTCCGACCCATAGTGCAGCTGATTACCGGCGCGTAGAACCGAACGGCTAGGTGCCCCCGTTGCGCTTTCCGGTCACCTCCTGCCACTGCAAGGGCGATAATGTTCCCGCGGAACGGCACCCTCCCCCGTACGGCTACGCGCATCGCACGATCGAGCACCCCGCCAGCGTCTACTGCGATAAGACCGGCTCTCCTACGACTCAGAGCACGCCTCAGCCACGGCGGCCGTTTCCTGACCCCATGGAGATCAGCCATCTCCGTACGCGTCCGGTCATCGCTTTCGCAACTTCACAACAGGACCGCATCCCGCGCGCGGTCACTTCGAGCCGTTCCGGACGATTGGTCAAGACCTATATCAACTACCGTCGCTTCCGGACCAGTCGAATCGCTGGTCCTTCGACTGGCGCGAATCACGGTTCTGTCCGTGCCGAGTGGACGGTTGTGTTCTTCCTGCACCACTGAAGATCGGTTCTGACCCAGATCCCAGAGGGGGAACATCTCGTGTTACGTGGCAACTTCGGCCGCAAGGTGGCGGCGCTCGGTATCGGCGCCGCCGCACTCACCAGCCTCGTGGCCGCCGCGCCGGCCCAGGCCGCGGCCACCGGTGCGAACGCGGTGTACGCGGACTGTGCCGTGGGCAGTTACGGCAAGAACAGCGACGGCGTGTGGATCTCCTGCGGCGACGTCGTGGGCGGCGAGGCCCGTGGCCGCGCCGACTGCGCCGCGGCTCCGGACATCTACACGTCCTGGGTCACCGGCTGGAAGTACTCGCAAAACGGTTTCTGCCTGTTCAAGATGCGCGGCGCCATCATGGAGACCCGCGCGTTCTGACCGGCGGTGACATCGGTGGACACCGCGGAGTGATCCGCGGAGCGACGACGAGATCGTAAGAGAGGTTGTTCCCGGAAGATGCGCACCGCGGTTTCCACCACACCTGGAGCCGGAGGACCGGATGAACCGGTCCTCCGGCTCGAAGGCGTCCACAAGGTCTACGGCACGGGCGAGACACGGCACGTGGCCCTGGACGGAGTCACGGTCGACTTCCACGCGGCGCGGCTCACCGCGCTGGTCGGCCACAGCGGGTCGGGCAAGTCCACGCTGCTGAACATCTCCGGCGGCCTGGAGCAGGCCACCTCCGGGACGATCACCCTGGCCGGACACGTGCTGACGAAGATGGGACCGGCCGAGCTGACCCGCACCCGGGCGAGCCTGGTCTCCTACGTGTTCCAGGAGTACAACCTGATCCGCACCATGACGGTGCTGGAGAACGTGTGCTTACCCCTGGAGTTGTCCGGAATGGCGCGGGCCGAAGCCCGTCGCCGCGCGGCGACAGCGCTGGAGAGGACGGGAGTCCCCCGGCACACCCGCAAGTTCCCCGACCAGCTCTCCGGCGGTGAGCAGCAGCGCGTGGCCATCGCTCGCGCGATCGCCGACCAGCGCCCGCTGGTCCTGGCCGACGAGCCCACCGGGGCACTGGACTCCGCCAACGGTGAGCGCGTCGTCGAGCTCCTGCGCGAGGTCACGGCGGGCGGAGTGGCCTGTGTGATCGCGACGCACAATCCCGAGGTCACCGCGGCGGCCGACCACATCGTCCGTATCCAGGACGGCCGCGTCGTGGAGGGTGGCGCGTGAACCGCAACCGCCGCCTCGCCTGGATCCTCGGATGGCGTCTCGCGAGCCGCAGCCGCCTGCGCACGCTGCTGGTCTGTCTCACCATCGCGCTGCCCGTCGCGGCCGGCACAGGGGTCGCGGCCGTGACCGCGACGGCCCGCGTCTCGATGCCGGAGGCCGAGGCAGCGGCGTTCGGATCGGCTGACGGACGCCTCACCGCCCTGTCCGGCGAGCGGAGCGCGGACGCGACCGCCCCCGCACGGCTCGCCGAACAGCTCAAGCCCTCGCTCCCCGGCGACACGCGTCTCGCCTACGACATCGACGTCCTCGGGCTCACCATCCGGGGACCGGAGGGACGGCAGAGCACCGTCGACGGAAGGGCGGTCAACCTGGCCGATCCCCTGACCGACGGTCTCTACCGCGTCGACCAGGGGGCCCCGTCCGCTCAGGACGGCACGATCGTGCTGTCGGCCGTCCTGGCGGACGCGGTCGGGATCACCAAGACCGGCCAGAGCGTCTCCATCGGCAGCGGGCAGTTCACCGTGTCGGCCCTGGTCGCCGACCGGTTCGACCTCGGACACCGGTTGTTCGCCCTCCCTCCGGGCGGGCCGAAGGCGACCGCGGCATTGGCCTCGGCGAAGGACCTGGGCAGCCCCAGGTGGTTCGTCACTTGGCCTCCGCAGGCGGACCTGCCCACCGTGTCCGGGAAACTGAAGGGCGCCGGGTACGCGTACGTATCCAGCAGCCAGGCCGCCGCGATCTCCGGGCAGGGCGACGCCATGGACTCCACCGCCCTGCTCGTCGGGCTCGGCCTGCTGGCCGAGACCGTCCTGCTGGTGACCGCCGCCTTCGCCGTCGTCGTACGCAGCCAGCGCCGGCACATGGGGCTGCTCGCGGCCCTCGGCGCCCCCGCAAAGGTGACGGCCTCGTTCCTCCGTACGCACGCGCTGTGCGTGGCCATGATCGGCTCCTTGGCAGGCATCGCCGCGGGGCAGCTCGTCGCACGCGTGGCCGCGCCGGTTCTGGCCGAGCGCGCGGGCGCGGACTGGGGGCCGGTGGACGGCGCGTGGGCCACCTCGCTGGTACTCGCCGCTGTCGCTGTGGCCGTCACGGTCCTCGCCTCCATGCTGCCGTCGCGCGCGGCCCTGCGCGAGGATCCCACCGCCCTGCTCAAGGCGGTCCCTCCGGTCCACAGCACCCGGCAGCTCCGCCTGCGGACCGCCGCCGCCGGGACTCTGGTGACCGCGACCGTCGCCGGTCTCGCCGCTGTCGTGATCAACGCCGGGGCGCTGACAGCGGTCCTGGGGGTCATCGTGTTCGCGGCCGGCATCACGGCGACCGCCCTGGTATTGTCCTCCCTCGCCGCCCGGAAGGCAGACACCTCGTATCTGCCGTTGCCGGCCGTGTTCCGGTCGGCCATGCGCTCCCTGCTGGCCTTCCCCGTCCGCGCGATCACGACGGTGATCGCACTCGGCGTGGTCGCCGCCGTGTCCACCACGGTTCTCATCGCCTCCGCCTCGGTGGCCCACAAACAGCGCGAGGACTACCTGCCGGAACTGCCCGACACCTCGGCCCTGATCATCTCCTCCCGGCCACTGACCACGACCGAGCGGGGAGCCCTGCGCAGTTCCACCGGGGCCTCCGAGGTGTCCACCGGCTACCAGCGGGCCGCGATCGCGCGCGACGGCAAACAACTCCCCGTCTCGCCTCGTACCGATTTCCTCGACTGCATCGACGACCGGGGCCTGTTGAAGTACGGCAACAACGACTGGCAGCCCTGCTACCTGGCCTCCAAGTCCCACATCCCCTTCCCCGCGGTCGGCATCGCCGACACCGAGGGCGCCGAGGCCCTGGCCGGCACAATGACCGACGAGCAGCGACAGCGCTACGAGAGCGGCCAGGCCGCCGTGGCCGTCACACCCGTGGGCCTGACGAACGAGGTCTCGCTCGTGGCCATGGGACGCAAGCCGGATGGCTTCGTCCTGGAGAACACCGCGACCCTCCCCCTCATCCACCCCAGCACCGCCCGTAAGACCGAGTACCAGCAACTGCCCGCCGTCCTCGTCAGCCAGGCAGGGGCCCGGACGTCGAGCATCATCCCCGTCGGCTCCGCGACATACCTGCTCAACGCCGACAGTAAGCCCGCACAGCAGGACGTCCTGCGGGCCCTCCCGGTGGACGCGCAGGCGGACTCGACCGTCACCGTGGAGTCCGGTCCCTCGGTCGTCGGTGCGGTGGCACGGCTCCAGCCCGCCGTGGCCGCGATCTCCGTCCTGACCACGATGCTCATCGTCGCCGCCATGGTCAGCCTCTGGACCTCGGATCTCAGAAGGGAGTACCAGATGCTCGGTGCCGTGGGGGCCACCGCCTGGTGGCGGCGGCGCCTGGCCTCCTCCATGTCCGGCCTGCTTATCGTCATCAGCTGCGTCACCGGCACCCTGTGGGGCATCGCCGCCTCGATTGCCTTCCTGACCGGCATGGACACCGACATCGCCGTTCCCGCCGGGTGGCTGGCCGTCACCGTGATCACCGCCGTGATCACCGCGGCGGTCATGGGAGGAGCCCTCGTTCCTCGTCACGCTCGCGCACAACGGCAGGCGTGAGCACCGGTTCAGGATGCGAGCGGGTCGGCTCTGGTCAGGCGTCTGAAGCCCTTGCTTTCGATTCGTTGTCCCATCCGCTGGAACGCGCCACGGTCCCGGCGTGAGGTCAGGAGGATGGCTTGGAGCGGGTAGGAGGTCCCGCTGGGGCGGCGGAACTGGTAACTCATCGAGAAGTTGGGTTCCTTGGCTCCGTCGATGATCGGCGCCATCACCTCGTGGGTCTCGTTCTCGTCAGCGGCCGACATCAGCCGTGCGGCGATGCCCAGCACCGCGCCCGCGACAGCGGGATCCGCCGGCGGGTCGCTGTCGCGGGCGCGAGGCTTGGCGCCGTCGGCCTGCCTCGGCCTCGGCCCGGGACTTGGCGAATTCGGCGTGCCGTTGCTCTGCCTCCCTGTCGACCAGCGCGGCCAGAGCCTCCGCGTCGGCGAACTCCCTGGCGCGGGGCCACGTCATGAAGATCAACGCGCTCACAGCGCGGAGATCGACAAAGTACTGGGCCGCAGGAATCAGCCAGCCGAAACTGCCCACTTCCCTCGGGCCATCAGGATCCAAGAGCCCGTCGAAGTAGTGCTGAAGCCTCAGCAGCGCGGCGACCGTAGAGGGCGCGTGGGGACGCCGGTCCGCCTCACCGCCAGCCATGCTGCCCCGCAGACCGCTCGTGTGCCGGGGAGGGTGGCTCGGCACCGGGCAGGGTGGAGCCCGGCCTCGGAGGCTCGGGAGATCAGGCTGCCGCCCCGGGCGATGTTGGTGTCCTGACCGCAGCGAAGACAGCCGTACAGCAGCGGGCGTTGATTCCGGAGGCACGCGAAGACGGGAGGCGGTCTCCAGGACCGGCGCCAAGGCCCACCGTGGCGCTGTTCGATCTCGGTTCCGTCGCCGGAGAGACATCGCGGGCAGTACCGGGCCGCCTTGGTGAGAATCCAGCGGTTGTTGTGGGTCATTCTCGTGGGCGTACGGAATTCGGCCAGCAGACGTGCGTTCAGCGGACCGTAGCGCTCGCCCAGCGAAGCGGTCAGCAGCCCCCGGGCCTCGTCGTGCGTGAGGCGAGTCGCGTGAGCGAACGCACCGAGCTGCTGTTCGTCCAGGTCGTGCAGAAGGCGAACGGGAATGCCGTTTCGACCGCGTCCCTGAACGACGAGCCCTGTCCGGACGGCGATCTCCAAGGGTGCGGCGCCGAACTGGTGCGCGAGCCGGAGAAGGTAGCCGTGGATCGATTCGTCTTCCAGCGGGTCGAGGCTCCGGGGCAGAGGACGTAGTCGGCCTGTCATCAGGCATCGGCGGCGGGGCGGCCGCCCTGGTCGTCAAAGACGGTGTTCCGGCCGCGCCTGCGGCGCTTGGGCGTGGCTCCTCCTCCCCCGTCCTTCAGCACGGGGACCTCACCGGCACCCGGGTCCCGCCCGGGGACGTTACCGAGATCGATGGGGATCTCCTGGAGCAGGTCGATGGTCAGGTTCTCCTGGCCGTTCTCCATGGCCTTGGTGCAGCCGTCCTCGATGAGGCGTTTCAGCAGTCCGACGATCCCCTCGGTGCGGCGGAACAGGTATTCGGGCATCGTGCCGTCGGTGAGCATGCCCGGCGCCGCGCGGAAGAGCCGTCGCTGGTCCTCGATTCCGGCGAGGTGGTTGACCCAGGCGGCGATGCCGACGGGAGTGTCGTAGTGGAACGGGTCGAGGTTGATCATGTCGAAGCGACGTTCGGTCCGGTTGGCCGCCTCGTCGTTGTGGCTTCTGCCACGTTTGACGGGCGACAGCACCGTCTGGCCGGTGCGCGGGTCGTGACGACCTTCCCGCAGCGGCCCGGAGCCGGGGATGTTGACGCCGATGAGGACGAGCGTGACGTTCAGGCTCATCAGGTCCCGGATGAGATCGAGGGTGTCCTGGTCGTCTTCCCGGTGCATCTTCAGCCGGGTGACGTCGTCGAGCAGCAGCGCTGTGGTGCAGTGCGCGTGCAGGGACTCGCGGACGTTGCGGATCAGCCCGCGCAGGGTCTTGGCGTGTGGGGCTCTGCAGAAGTCCAGAATCGCCTCGCACAGTCCCTTCGGCATGGCCTTGACCGGCGTCTGGTAGTAGGCCACCGGCAGGAAGAGATCCCAGGTGCCGGGGATCGCGTTCGGGTGAGCTGGTGGTGCAGGTCGCGCCAGAAGTCCTCGAACTCGGCGGCCGTCTCGCAAGCCGTCTCCGTCTTTCCCTGATGTCCGCCACCGTTGATCATCAGTCCGTCGCGAGTGCCGGGTGTCTGCTTCAGCGCGTTGTTCTGGATTCTGGCCCGCATCGGCGCGGTGACCTGCGCACTCATCGGGCTTTCCTGCATCCGCAGGTTCACAAGGGTCGCCGCCCGGTGCAGGTCGTGCAGCCCGCGCTTGCGCGGACTCATAGCCCGGTACTGGTCCGGCGTCATTCTCGGGGCCGGGATGAAAGCTCCTCGTACTTCGGTACCGGTGACAACAAGACCGCAAACGATCTCCATGTGACAAGAATCCCGCACTTCCAGTGACAACAATCCCGCTCACGCCATCGCGGCGGTCGCTGTCGGGACACCTCCCAGGTGACAACCATCGCGCTCAGTCACAGGAGCCCGTCGTCGGTGGTCAGCCGCGCACGTGCAGCCCGAAACCCGTGCGGCCCGCGGGTTCCAGGCCCTCCTTCAGGTGCAGCGAGGGGAGTTCGTAGTCGCCGGAGTTCTGCCGCCGGAACGGGATCGGCTCGGTCGACTCCAGGGTGAGCAGGCGCTGCTCCCAGGCCTTGGCGATGTCCGGGTAGTCCTCGGCGGTCACCCGGTCGGCGCCGTACAGCACGAACGGGGGCAGCACCTCGATGCCCGGGTAGTGGAGGATGCCGTGCTGGATCGGGAAGAGCAGGTCGTCGACGGGGCCGTTGATCCCGCGAGCGGCGTAGTGCGACTCCGGGCCGCCGACGGTCACCGACAGCAGGGCCCTCCGGCCCGCGAGGGTGCCCTCGCCGAAGCGCTCGCCGTACTTGGTGTCGCTGTGCTCGCCGACGCCGTAGGCGAAGCGGTGGGTGAACACCCGGTCCACCCAGCCCTTGAGGATCGCGGGCATCGTGTACCACCACAGCGGGAACTGGAAGACGATCGCGTCGGCCCACAGCAGCTTCTCCTGCTCGGCGAGGACGTCCGCGGTGAGCGTCCCGGACCCGAAGGCCCGGCCCGAGTCCCGGGCCACCCTCAGCGGGCGCGAGGCCTCGGGGCCGTAGTCCGCGGCGTCCACGACCGCCTTCCAGTTCATCGCGTACAGGTCGCTCACCCGCACCTCGTGCCCGGCGTCCGACAGCGTGGACACCGCGAGGTCCTTCAGCGAGCCGTTGAGCGACTGCGGCTCCGGGTGGGCGTGGACGATCAGCGTCTTCACGGGGACTCCTTCGGATCGGGTGCCTCCGATCCTGGGCGCCGCGCCGCCCGGTGTTCAGGGGCGCCCCGTCCCTCGGACGGGACTTCCCGGTACGGAACTTCCTGGTAACGGCAGGGCCACCCTCACGGGTGCGGCCGAGGACATACTGGGCTCATGGACGATCTCGCGGGCTTCCTGCGGACCCGGCGCTCCCGGGTCGACCCGGCGACCGCCGGCATCCCCACGGACAGCCGCCGCCGGGTCGAAGGGCTGCGCCGCGAAGAGGTCGCGCACCTGTCCGGAGTCAGCGTCGACTACTACGTGCGCCTGGAACAGGGCCGCGCGACCCAGCCCTCCGAGCAGGTCCTCGACGCCCTCGCCCGCGTCCTCGGCCTGGACGAGACCGAACGCGGGCACCTCCACCGGCTCGCCCGGCAGCCCCGCCGCCGCCGCGCGAAGGCACCGGGCGGACGGGTCCGGCCGGAGCTGCTGCGCGTCCTCGACCTGGTCCCCGGCGCACCCGCGCTGATCATGAACCACCGCCTGGACGTACTCGCCGGGAACCGCCTCGCCGGGCTCCTCTACGGCCTGCCCGTGCCCGGCCTGAACACCGCCCGGCACCTCTTCCTGGAGGAGGCCGAGCGCGGCCTGTACGCGGACTGGGAGACCTGCACCCTCGACGTGGTCGGGCACCTGCGCCTGGCCGCCGGCAAGTACCCCGGGGATCCCCGCCTGGCCTCGCTCGTCGGCGAGCTGGCGATGGGCAGCGAACGCTTCCGCCGCCTCTGGGCCCGCGCCGACGTGCGCGCCCGCACCCACGGGCGCAAGGCCTACCGGCACCCCCTGGTCGGACTGCTCGAACTGCACCAGGAGAACTTCGCGCTGCCGAACGAACCGGGCATCGAGCTCCTGGTGCTGTCCGCGGCCCCCGGCAGCCCCACCGAGGACGGACTGCGCCTGCTCGCCGGCCTGGACGCCGACAGCGGTGACGCGCGTCCCGCGGAGAACGCCCGGATCCACGAGTGACGTGACGACGCCCCCACCGTGGGCACCGCACGCCGGGACCTCGCTCCGCCCGCAGTCGTACGGGACGGAACAGGGGCGCGGATGGCGGAACCGTACGGGAGGGTCCGGCGTCCCTCGTCGGCGTACGAGACCGCCGATCACCGACGGAGACCCCGGACATGACAAACACGGCCGCGCGCTACCTCTACCTCGTCCGGCACGGCGAGGCGTCGGCGGACGGGGCCGCCCTGACCGGGAACGGGCGGCGCCAGGCCGTCCTGCTCGGTGAACGGCTCCGGAGCGCCCCGCTGTCGGTGATCCACCACGGGCCGCTGCCCCGGGCCGAGGAGACCGCCCGGCTGATCGGCGCGCAGCTCGACAGCGTACCGCTGCGGCGGTCGGACGCGGCCGGCGACTACGTACCCCACCTGCCCGCGAAGGAGGAGCTGCCGGCGGACTCGGCCGACGCCCTGCTCGCCTTCCTCGCCGGGGCCCCGGAGGAGGAGCGCGAGCGCGGTCCGGTGCTGGCCCGGGAGGCGATCGCGGAGTTCACGGGACCGGTCGACGGCGAGCACCCCCGCCACGAGCTGGTCGTCACGCACAACTTCCTCATCGGCTGGCTGGTCCGGGCCGCCCTCGACGCGCCCGAGTGGCGCTGGATGGGGCTCAACCACGGCAACGCGGCCCTGACGGTCCTCCGGTACGCGCCCGGCAGGCCGTCCTCCGTCCTGCTCCACAACGACATGCGGCACCTGCCCGCGGAACTGCGCTGGACCGGCTTCCCGCCCGAGTTCCACATCTGACCGCGGGACAAAAACCCTACGGCTGCGCGGCTTTCCTTCTTCCTGTACTCGTGCGGACCGACGGAGAGGGAGGCGGCAACCGTGAAGCTCGCCGAGGCGGACGAGGTGCTGAACGCCCCGGAGTCGCTGATCCGGCGGACCGACCGGACCGACCGGGAGGTCGACCTGCTGGACCGAACGGACCCGCGGGCCGGCGGTTTTCCGGCCACACCTGGCGCGTGAGGAGCAACGCAGGGGTTCGACTCCCCGAGGAACGGCGCAGCTCAGCACCGCGTACAGGTGACGGTGCACAGCGCACGGCACATCACCATGTGCAGATCAGAGGCGGCGGGGCAGGGAGCGGGGGCAGTGGTGCGGTGGTGGGGAGTCCGGAGGACGGGGTCGGGCCGGAGGGCGGGTTCGGGCCGGAAGGCGGGTCCGGGCCGGAGGGCGGGGTCGGGTCGGAGGACCAGGCGGGTGCTCGGCGGGTTCGCGGTGGCGACCGCCGGGCTGCTGCTGTTCCACCGGGCCGTGCCCGGTTCCCCCGGGAGCCTGCTGGAGTCCTTCCTGCCCTGGCTCGGCCTGGTGGTCGTGGTGCTCCTCGGGCTCGCGCTGCTGCGCCGTTCCGGTGTCGCGCCGGCCGCGCTCGTCCTGCCGGCGGCGGCCTGGGCGTACGCGTTCGGCGGGCTGCTCCTGCCCGGCGAGGGGGCGGAGAGCGGTGCGTACGGTCTGGTCGTCGTGCAGCACAACGTGAGCGACGAGAACCCCGACCCGGCCGGCACCGCCCGCGCGCTCGCCGCCGCCGGGCCCGATCTCGTCGCCCTGGAGGAGCTGGTGCCCCCGGCCCTGTCCGCCTACGGGAGGACGCTCGCGCCGGAGTACCCGTACCACGCCGTCCACGGCACGGTCGGGCTCTGGTCGAAGCACCCGCTCACGGGCGTGCGCCCGGTCGACATCGAGCCCCGGGGGATCACCGGGCCCTGGGACCGCGGGCTGCGGGCCGTGGCCCGCACGCCGCGCGGCGACGTCGCGGTGTACGTCGCCCATCTGCCCTCGGTACGGATCGGCGCGGGCGGTCTGGCGTCCTCCCGGCGCGACGAGAGCGCCCGGCGGCTCGGGGACGCCCTCGCCGCCGAGGAGGTACGGACGGTGATCCTGCTCGGCGACCTCAACGGCACCGTCGACGACCGCGGCCTCGACCCGCTGACCTCCCGGCTCGGCGTGGCCGCGCGCGGTCTCGCCCCCAGTTTCCCCGCCGCCTTCCCCGTGGCCCGCATCGACCAGGTCATGGCCCGCTCCGCCTCCGTCGGCCGGATCCGCACCCTGCCCGCCACCGGCAGCGACCACCTGCCGGTCCTCGCCCGGGTCGCCCTGCCCTAGGGCGTGTCCACCCACTCCGCCAGGGCCTCGAAGTCCGCGTCCGCGAGGCCGTCGCGGGGGTCGACGCGCCGGAGGAGGGCCCGGCCCGGGTGGTGGGCCGCCACCCAGGCCCGGTCGGCCCCGGTGATCTCGTCGTCCACCCAGGCGAAGGGGCGGCCGGCGGCCAGCGCGACCAGGGGGCGGGTCTTCCAGTGGAGGCCCGTGCGCTCGCGCTCGGCCACGTCCTCGTCGGTCTCGTCCGGCCAGAGCACCACCGGGAGGTCCGGCAGGCCCAGCCAGGGCGCGACGTACGCGTTCGCGTCGTCCATCCATGTCGTCGCCCACACCAGCTCGCATCCCGTCGCCGCCAGGCGCGGCCCGAGCCCGGGGTCGATCCGCGCGAGGAGCGGGTTCATGCCGTCGTCCGGCCGGCCGGTGGGCGGGAGGTACGTCGGGTAGCCCCCGGGATGCCGCGTCGACGGCCCTCCGAAGGGGATGAGAGGGCCGTCGACGTCCAGGAAGAGGAGGGGGGAGGGGGAAGGGTTCCCTCCGGGAGAGGGGGAGGAGTCGTCGCGAGGGTTCGGTCGGATCGGGGACACGTTTCCACCGTACGGGGGGAGGCCACCCCCCTGGCCCCCGCCCCCCCCGGCCCCCCTCCGTGCCATTCTGGAAAGGTGAACCTGGAGGACCTGGCGCGGCTGCGGCGCGCACGCGACACGATCGACCGTGACTACGCGTCGCCGTTGGACGTCCCGGCCCTGGCGAAGGTGGCCCTGATGTCGACCGGGCACTTCGCGCGGAGCTTCCGCGCCGCCTTCGGGGAGACGCCGTACAGCTATCTGATGACCCGCCGCGTCGAGCGGGCCAAGGCCCTGCTGCGGCGGGGCGACCTGAGCGTGACCGAGGTCTGCTTCGAGGTGGGGTGCACCTCGCTCGGGTCGTTCAGCTCGCGCTTCACCGAGCTGGTCGGGGAGACGCCGAGCGCGTACCGGGCCCGGGACCACCAGGAGGGCGCCGCGGTCCCCGCCTGCGTCGCCAAGGTCCTCACCCGGCCCCTCAGGAACGGGTGAGGGGCCGGGATTCCCTCGGCATTCCTCGGCGTTCCTCGGCATTCCTCGACATCCCTGGACGTTTCCCGACGTTCCCTCGACGTTCCTCGGCGTTGCTCGACAAGCGTCCCGAACGGTCAGGATCGGAGAAGCGGAGTCCCCCGCCCCCGCCGTAGCGTCGAAGCCATGGACATCACCCTCTCCCAGTGCTTCATCGCCGTCGACGACCACGACAAGGCGCTCGCCTTCTACCGCGACGCCCTCGGCCTCGACGTCCGCAACGACGTCGGTTTCGAGGGGATGCGCTGGGTGACCCTCGGGTCGCCCGCGCAGCCCGGCGTGGAGATCGTCCTCGAACCGCCGCTCGCCGACCCGGGCGCCTCCCCCGCCGACCGGCAGGCCGCCGCCGAACTGCTCGCCAAGGGCCTGCTGCGCGGCGTCATCTTCTCCACCGACGACGTGGACGCCACCTTCGAACGGATCCGGGAGTCCGGCGCCGAGGTCCTCCAGGAGCCGTTCGACCAGCCGTACGGCGTCCGCGACTGCGCCTTCCGCGACCCGGCCGGGAACATGATCCGCTTCGCCCGCCGCCGTACCGGCTGACCCCCGCCCCCGTACCCCGGCCGTGGCAGCATGGCCGGGGTACGGGGGGTGAGGACCGACGGGAGGGCGGGCATGGCGGTCGAGCGGGTCTGGCTGGACGTTCCGTACGCCGAGAAGGACGAGGCGAAGCGCGGCGGCGCCCGCTGGGACCCGGCGGCCAGGCGGTGGTACGCGCCCCGGCCGGGGATGACCGCGCTCGCCCGGTGGACCGCCGCCGCCGCCGACGTGCCCGAGCTGCTGCCCGGGGAGGACCGGAGCCTCGGCAGCGGTCTGTTCGTCGATCTCGTGCCCCGGACCTGCTGGTTCACCAACGTGCGGTCGTGCGTCGCCCCCGCCGACTGGGAGCGGCTGCGCCGGATGATCACCCGCCGGGCCGGGCTGCGCTGCGAGGCCTGCGGGGCGGGCGAGGACCGCGAGGCCCGGCGGTGGCTGGAGGCGCACGAGCGCTGGACCTTCGACGAGGCCGCCCGCGTCCAGACCCTCAAGCGGCTCATCTGCCTGTGCACCGACTGCCACACCGTCACGCACTTCGGCCTCGCGCAGGTGCGCGGCCTCCAGGACCGGGCCCTCGCCCATCTGCGGAAGGTCACCGGGATGAACGAGGCACGGGCGCGCGAGCACGTGGAGATCGCCTTCGAGGTCTGGGACCACCGCTCCCGCCACGACTGGGAGTTGGACCTCGGCATCCTCACCGGCGCGGGCGTCACCCTCGCCGCCCCGCCGAACGCCGACGCGCGCGCCCGGGTCGCGGTGGAGACGCTGAACCGGTCGTCGAAGCGGCCGGGCGCCTGACCGACCGGGTGCCGAGCCGGCCGGGTACTCGACCGACCGGGCGCCGCCCCTGCCGGACGCCGGACCGTCCGAGCACCCCGCCGCCCCGGTGACAATGGCCGCATGAGAGCCGACCGACTCGTCGCCGCCCTGCTCTTCCTCCAGACCCGGCCCCCCGGGACCCGGGTCACCGCCGCCGAACTCGCCGCCGAACTGGGCGTGTCGGAGCGGACGGCCCGCCGGGACCTCGAAGCGCTCGCGAGCGCCGGCGTCCCGGTCTACTCGCAGCCCGGCCAGGGCGGCGGCTGGGCGCTGGTCGGCGGCGCCCGCACCGATCTCACCGGCCTGACGGCCCCGGAGATCCGCGCCCTCTTCCTCCTGACCGGGCCGGACTCCGCCGCCGCGAACGCGAACCCTCGCGTCCGCACCGCCCTGCGCAAGCTCGTGCGGGCCCTCCCCGCGCCCCTCCGGGAGGGCGCCGAGGCCGCCGCCCGCGCCGGGGTCGCCGACGGCACGGACTGGACGGGCGCGGAGACGGAGGAGGTCCGGCTGGCCCCGCTCCAGCGGGCGGTGGTGGAGGGGCGCGAGCTGCGGATCGGCTACGCCCGCCCCGGCCGGGAGCCGCGGGAGCGGACCGTACAGCCGCTCGGGATCGCCGTGAAGGCCGGCGTCCGCTACCTCGTCGCGGACACCGCGGACGGGCTGCGCACCTTCCGCGTCGGCCGCGTCGCCTCGGTGACCGAGACCGGCGCCCCCGCCGTGCGCCCCGAGGGCTTCGACCTGCCCACCGCCTGGCGCGCGCTCGCCGCCCGCATGGAGGACCGGATGATCGCCGCGACGGTGCGGGGCCGGGCCGCCCCCGGCGCCGAGGGCGTCCTGGAGGGCCTGTTCGACGGGCGGATACGGTACGGGGAACGCGCCCCGGACGGCTGGGCGCCCTTCGAGGCCGACGGCCCCTCCCCCGAGGCGGCCGCCGCCCGGCTCGCCGGACTCGGCGCCCGCGTCGAACTCCTCGACCCGCCGGAGGCCCGTACCGCCCTCGCCCGCATCGGCGCCGAACTCACCGCCCTGTACGGGGAGCCGGAGCCCGCAGGCACTCCGGAAGCTCCCGCGCGTGCACGAGCGTCAGGCGCGACACGGCCCGGGTGAGCGCCACGTACAGCCGGTTCGCGCCGCGCTCCTCGGCCGCCGTGATCGCGGCCGGCTCGACCACCACGACGTGGTCGAACTCCAGGCCCTTGGCGAGGGTGGCGGGCAGGACGGTCACCCGTTCGGACATCCCGCGCACCTCCGCCACCGCCCCCGTCAGGGCGTCGGGGGCGATCACCCCCACCGTGCCCTCCGCCGCGAGCGCGGCCCCCACGGCCTCGCGGGTCCCGGTGAGGAGGTCCGCCGTCCGGTGGACGGTCACCTCGCCGTCCGTGCGCGCCGACCGGCCCGCCGGGACGTCCGCGTCCAGGTGCGGCAGGAGCCGGTTGGCGAGGTCCACGATCGCCGCCGGGACCCGGTGGCCGAGCGTCAGGGGCACCACCCGCGCCTCCGGCCTGCCCAGGTGGGCGAGGTGCGTGCGCCAGTCGCGGGCGGCCCACGGGGTGGTGCCCTGGGCCAGGTCCCCGAGGACGGTGAGCGAGCCGAAGGCGGTGCGGCGGGCGACGGCCCGGCACTGCATGGGCGAGAGGTCCTGGGCCTCGTCCACGACGACGTGGCCGTAGCCCCCGGGGGGCTCGATCAGGCCCGCGAGTTCGTCGAGGAGGACGAGGTCGGCGGCGGTCCAGCGGGCCGTGCGGTACGAGCGCGGGGGCCGCTCCCAGCGGATGGCGTCCCGCTCGGCGGCGGTCAGTTCCGCCGCGCCGCCCGGATCGGCGAGCAGTTCCGCCAGGACCTCCTCCGGGACCGCCTTCGGCCAGCACGCGTCGAGGAACGCCGTCACCGGGCGCGACCGTTCGATCCGGCGCGTCCAGGCCGTTCCCCGGGGCCCCGACCGGCGTTCGGCGCGGGCCCGGAGGTCCCGGACGATCCGGGCGCGGACCCGTGCGCGGCCCGTGGCGTAGGCCGGTTCCTCCTCCCGTACCGCCGTGACGATCCCGGCGAGTTCGGCGGCCGGGAGGCGCCAGTGGTACGCGCCGTCGGGGACGGCCAGGTCGTCCGCCGGGGCCCGGTCGACGCGGGCGTACAGCGCGCGGCGCAGCACCCGCGCCATCCGGGCGTCGTGCTTGACCCGGGCCGCCGCGCCGCCGTCCTCGGCCCGTACGGGGTGGCGGGCGATCTCCTCGTCCAGGGTGGTCTGGCGGACGCCGGTCTCGCCGAGCGCGGGCAGCACCTCCGCGATGTACGCGAGGAAGGTGCGGTGCGGGCCGAGGACGAGGAGGCCGGAGCGGCGGATCCGCCGCGGGTGGGTGTAGAGCAGGTACGCGGCCCGGTGCAGGCCGACGGCGGTCTTGCCGGTGCCGGGCGCGCCCTGCACGCACAGGGAGGCGGCCGGGTCGGAGCGCACGAGGTCGTCCTGGTCGGGCTGGATGGTGGCGGCGATGTCGCGCATGGGGCCGGTCCGGGGGCGTTCGATCTCCCGGGCGAGCAGGGTCCCGGCCCCCTGCCCGGTGCCGTCCGCGAGGTGCTCGTCCTCCAGGGCCGTCAGGTCCTCCGAGGCGCCGGGGCTGTTCGGGGCCCAGCCGAAGCGGCGGCGGCGCAGGACGCCCTGCGGGTCGTGGGCGCCGGCCTGGTAGTAGGCGCGGGAGACGGGGGCGCGCCAGTCGACGACGAGCGGCGGGGCGGCGGGGTCCTCCGCGATCCGGCGGCGGCCGATGTGGTGGGTCTGGCCGTCCTCGCGGTCGAGGCGGCCGAAGAACAGCGGCCCCGGCGGCTGCTCCCCCCTCTCCTTGGCCCGGCTGCGCAGATGGCGGCCGAGGGCCTCGGCGTCGGCGCCGGACGCGGCCGTGTCCTCGCCGGTGACGACCTGTCCGGCCGCGTCCTCGGTCATGCGGGCCAGGGCGGCGCGGCAGGCGTCGTGATGGGAGCGCTCGCGGGCGAGCTCGGATTCCGGGTGTGCGGAGGTGTCCGGTGACGTCATTCCGGCAAGCCTGACGGAAAGCGTTACTGAGTTACATTTTTTACTCAGGAATGAGAGGCTTCGGGCTTCCGTACGGAAGCCCCTCCCGCAGCGTCCCGAACGCCCTCCCCGCCGCCGCCACCGCGTCCTCCGCCACCGCGTCCGCCGTCTCGCCGCCCGCGATCCGGGCCGCGTTGCCGTCCGCGAGGACCCGGAGCACGGCCACGATCTGCGCGGCGGCGAGCCGCGCCACCAGCGGGTCGCCGCCGAGCGCGCCCGCGAGGGAGTCCTCCGCACCGGCCTGGTACGCGTGGAGGCGGGCGAGCAGCGCCGGAGTGCCGTAGAGGAGGCGGTGGTACGCCAGGACCTCGGGCGCGTCGCAGAGTCCGGTGACCGGATCGCGCCGCTCCAGGCCGTCGCGCAGGTGCGCGTACAGGGCGTCGAGCGGGGCCGTGCCGACGGCGCGCCCCGCCTCCACCACGCGGGCCGGCTCGTCCCGGTGGTCCGCGAACCGGTACAGGACCAGGTCCTCCTTGGCGGGGAAGTACCGGAAGAGCGTCGGCTTCGAGACCTCGGCGGCGGCGGCCACCTCCGCGACGGAGACGCCGTCGAACCCGCGCTCCAGGAAGAGGGCGATCGCGGCGTCCGACAGGGCCTGCCGGGTGCGGGCCTTCTTGCGCTCGCGGAGACCGGGGGCCGGCGCGGCGTCCCGGTCGGGCCCCGGGGCCGGTGCGGCGCCCCGGCCGGATCCCGGGGCCGGTGCGGTGCCCCCGCCGGGCTTCCCCGTCACGGCGTGGCCCCCCTGCCCGCCACCAGGACCGCGACCCCGTCCAGGATCCGGTCCAGGCCGAAGCGGAACTCGTCCTCCGGGGCGTCGGCGACGTCCAGGGCGCCCGAGTCGAGGATCCGCGTCACCGCCGGGTACTCCTCCGGGGACGCGAGCCGTCGCAGGGTGCGGGCGTACCGGGCCATGACCTGCTCCGGCGGGTCGTCGCTCGCGGCGACCACGGCGGCGAGGTCGGCCGTCAGGACGGCCTCGTTCTTCACGTAACCGGCCACGAGCAGGGTCACCGAGAGCACGGCGCCCTCGTCCAGGCCCGTCCCCTCCAGGGCGACGAGGGCCTTCTCCCACCAGGCGACCATGTTCGGGGTCGCGGGCGGCCCGGCGACGGGGACCCGCAGCAGCCAGAGGTTGCGGTGGTAGACCTCGCGCATCGCCCAGGCCCAGGCCGCCAGCGCCTCGCGCCAGTCGGCGCCGGGCGGGGGGAGGTGGTCGGGCGGGGCGCCCGTCGCGGCCTCCTGCATGAGGACGTACAGCTCGCTCTTGGCGGAGACGTACCGGTAGAGCGACATGGTCGAGACGCCCAGCTCCTTGGCGACCCGGCCCATGGAGACGGCGTCGAGCCCTTCGGTCGAGGCGAGGGAGACGGCCGCGCCGACGATCCGGTCCAGGGTCAGGCTGGGCCTGGGCCCCTTGGAGGGCCGCTCCCGCACCCCCCAGGACGCCTCGATCGCGGGCGGCAGGAAGGACCCGCCACCGGCCGGGTCGCCCGCGCGGGACCCCGGCCGGCCGCCCGGCTCCCGTGCCGCGCGGGACCCCGGCCGGCCGGCCGGCTCCCGGTCCGCCGCCGGGCCGCCCGTCCCGGCTCCCGCCCGCCCGTCGCCCCGGCCGCTTCCGCCGTCCGCCATGACCTTCCGCCTCCGCACCTCGTACGCCCCGCGGGACGCACACCGCCCGCACCACTCGCGACCCGTACGGCACGTACGGCGCGTACGAGCCCGCGCCCGCCGCCCGCAGGGCCCCGCGTGCTTGACGCCCATCCTAGTAATGCGTAACCCTTACACAGTAACGCGTAAGGCATACGCAGTACTGGCGCGGCACTCCGCCGTGCCTTCCACGAGCCCTCCACGAGCCCAAGGAGCACGTCATGTCTCCGGCCGTCGAAGCCACCGCCCTGTCCAAGAGCCACGGCTCCGTCCGCGTCCTCGACTCCCTCGACCTGCGGGTCGCCGAGGGCACCGTCTTCGCCCTCCTCGGCCCCAACGGCGCCGGGAAGACCACCACCGTCCGCATCCTCGCCACCCTCACCCGGCCCGGCTCCGGCCACGCGCGCGTGGCGGGGCACGACATCGTCACCGAGCGCTCCCGGGTGCGCCGCGCGATCAGCCTCACCGGCCAGTACGCCGCCGTCGACGAGACCCAGACCGGCGCCGAGAACCTGCGGACCGCGGCCCGGCTCTCCGGGCTCCCCCGCCGCGCCGCCGCCCGCCGCGCCGCCGAACTCCTCGAACGCTTCCGCCTCGCCGAGGCCGGCGACCGGCTCGTCAGGACGTACTCGGGCGGCATGCGCCGCCGCCTCGACCTCGCCGCCGGGCTCGTCCGCGACCCCGGCACCACCCGGGTGATGTTCCTCGACGAACCCACCACCGGCCTCGACCCGCGCAGCCGCCAGGAGCTGTGGGACGCGGTCCGGGAACTGTCCGCCGCCGGCACGACCGTCTTCCTCACCACCCAGTACCTGGAGGAGGCCGACCGGCTCGCCGACGACATCACCGTCCTCGGCGCGGGCCGCACCCTCGCGACGGGCACCCCCGCCGCGCTCAAGTCGCGGTACGCGGAACACCGGCTCGACCTCGTCGCCCGGGACCGGGAGGCCCATCTGCGGCTCACGTCCGCCGCGTCCGCCGTCACGACCGGCTCCGTCACGGCCACCCCCGACGCCCTCTCCCTCGGCGTCCCCACCGACGGCAGCGCCGCCCACGTCCGCGCGCTCCTCGACGTCCTCGACCCGGAGCGCCGGGACGTCGACCGCTTCACCCTCCACACGGCCACGCTCGACGACGTCTTCCTCGCCCTCACCGACACCACCGCCCTCCCCGTGAACGACAAGGAGCCCAGCCGTGTCTGACGCCCTCTCCTCCGCGACCGTCCTCGCGGGCCGCGGCATCCGCATCAGCCGCCGCAACCTCGACGCCGTCATCACCTCGATGATGCTGCCGATCATGCTGATGCTGGTCTTCGTCTACTTCTTCGGCGGAGCGATCGACACCGGCACCCGGTACGTGACCTACGTCGTCCCCGGCGTCCTCGTCCTCTGCGCCGGGTTCGGCGCGGCGAGCACCGCCGTCTCCGTCAGCGAGGACATGCGGCTCGGGGTCGTCGACCGCTTCCGCACGCTCGACGTCGGCGGCACGCCGTTCCTCGCCGGGCACGTCGCCGCCACCGTCACCCGCAACGCGCTCTCCACCGCCCTCGTGCTCGGCGCGGCCTTCGCCATCGGCTTCCGCCCGGCCGGGACCGCCGCCGGCTGGCTCGCGGCGATCGGGCTGCTGCTCGCCTGGATCACCGCCGTCTCCTGGCTGTCGGCGGCGCTCGGGCTCGTCACGAGGACGGCGGAGGCGGCCGGGGCCGTCACCTTCTTCATGATGTTCCTGCCGTACCCGAGCAGCGCGTTCGTGCCGATCGAGACCATGCCGAGCTGGCTGCACGGCTTCGCCGAGCACCAGCCGGTGACCCCGCTCATCGAGTCGATGCGCGGCCTGTTGCTCGACCGACCGGCCGGTGACGCGCCGTGGATCGCGCTGGCCTGGTGCGCGGGCCTGCTGACCGTGGCGCTCGCCGCCTCCGGCTGCCTCTTCCGCTTCCGGACCCGCTGAGCCCCCGGACCCGCTGAGCCCCGGAAGGGCACGGCGCTCAGAAGATGTCGGGCGAGAACGGCCGCAGCGGCGTGCGGAACAGCAGCTCGGCGCGGGCCGCCGCCCCGGGCACCGCCTCCTCGACGCGCCCGAGCCGGGCGAGCCGTACCGCCGAGTGGTCGCCGAACGCCAGCGTCCCCAGCTCCGCGACGCCGAGGACGAGGTCGGCGGACGCGTCCGTACGGACGCAGGAGGCGCCCTCCGGCGAGGCGTCGAGGCGGAAGCGCCCGCCCGCGGGGCCGTCCGCGTCCCGCACCTCCAGGACGAGGCCGTCCGCCACCGGGTACGTGCGGCCCTCCAGGAGCCGGGGCACGTCCAGGACCCGCACCCACAGCATGTCCGCGTGGGACACCGTCCTCGCCGCGCGCGGGTCCGGAAGCAGCTCCGGCAGCGGGTCGTCGGGCGCGCGGTAGCCGGAGCGGACCGTGGTCACCCAGTCCAGCGAGCAGAGGTACAGCCACAGGGCGCGCTCGGCGGCCGGGGTGACGGCGATCAGGTCCCGCACGGTCGCGGTGTTCACCGGCTGCTTGGCGTCGTCCCACTTGTCGTCGGTGCGGTACGACACGAACCCCTCGGGCTCGCCGGACTCCGACCGGTACACCGCGTAGTACGGCTCCGTCCACGGGTCGAGCTGGAAGCCGAGGCCGGTGCCCTGGGCCCAGCCGCGCTCGGTCCGGTCGGTGACCCCGGCCCGGACCCCGGCGAGCCGCCGGTGCAGCCCGGGCCCGATCTTGCGGATCTCGTCGCCGTCGGACAGGTCGACGCGGCCGCCGTCCTCGGGGCGGCCCGAGCGGCGCGGGTCGAGCCCGGCCCGCCGCAGGTCCACGCTCCACTCGGTGGTCCAGCTCGCCGGACCGAAGCCGAACCGGCCGTAGATCGGGTACTCGGCGGCGATCAGGGTCGCGAGCGCGTCGCCCCGCTCCTTCGCGACGGCCAGGTCGGCGGCCATCATGTGGCTCAGCAGGCCCTGGCGCCGGTGCGTCGGCGAGACGGTCACCTGGGTGATCGCGTCGGCGGTGAGGCCGCCCCCGCCGACCGTGCTGACCTCCTGCCGGAACGAGCGGAAGGTGGCGACGACCCGGTCCCGGTCGAACGCCCCGAGGGTCCGCGCCAGGTCCACGTGCGGCAGCCGGTCGGCCACGTCCCCGTCGGGCACGTCGGGCGGACGGAGGAAGCCGGTGCGCAGACCCCGCAGCCAGTCGGGGAACTCGGACTCCGTCACCGGACGTATGTCGACAGTCATCCTTCGACCCTACGCAGGCCCCCGACGGACCCGCACCGGATTTTCGGCCGCCCCGGGACCGCCCCGGAAAACCGCCCCGGAAACGCCCCGGGACCGCCCCCGGAAGCAGCCCGGAAACACCCCGGAAGCGGCCCGAAAGGCCTCAGGCCAGCAGGTCGTCGACCTGCGCCTCGCCCTCCCGGTACCGGCGGGCGATCTCCGCCCCGCAGTCGTCGGCCGTCCGCTGGAGCTCCTGCCGGCGCCGGGAGATCTGCTGCTCGTACCCCGCGAGCCGCCCCATCGCCGCGTGCAGCTCGTCGTCCGTACGGGCCGTCAGGTCCGACAGCTCGACCTCGGACAGCATCTCGGCCGCGAGCCGCCGGTACTCCTCCCCGCGCGGCGTCGACAGCGTCACGTGCCGGGCCGACGTGCGGTGCCGCGAGGGCACGTCGGCGAGGATCTCGGAGAGCCGGTCGAGGACCGGGGCCTCCGGGTCGGTCCGGCGCGCCAGCTCGGCCCGCAGGATGTCGATCCGGCCCTGGAGCATCCGCCGCACGTAGCTCAGGTCGGCCTCGTCGCTCTGCGCGTCCCGGCGCAGCGCGCGCAGCTCGGGCAGCCGCAGCGTGCCGAGGTCCGGCTGCGCCCGGTCCGGCAGGGCGGGCTCGGAGGTCCGCTGCGCGGGCGGCCGCGTCACGGAGGAACCGCCGGACCGCGTCAGCGGTACGGGACCGGACGGCGTCGGCCCGGTGCCAGGTGCACTCATGAGTTTCGTCCCCTCGACCGGTGCGGAGCCGCACCGCCTGACACGCATGGTGCCACTCCCACCCGGGCACGTGCAGGCGCTCTGCACCCGTTCGGCCCCTCCCCGATTCGGGTGGGTAGGTTGGGGCGCATGCGAGCAGTGGTGCAGAGGGTCGACGGCGCGAGCGTCGTCGTCGCAGGGGAGACCGTCGGTGAGATCAAGGGCGAGGGGCTGTGCGTCCTGGTCGGGGTGACCCATGACGACACCCCGGAGAAGGCCGCCCGATTGGCCGGAAAACTCTGGTCCGTCCGGGTACTGGACGACGAGAAGTCGTGCTCCGACGTGAACGCGCCGCTGCTCGTGATCTCCCAGTTCACCCTCTACGGAGACGCCCGCAAGGGCCGCCGCCCCACCTGGAACGCGGCCGCGCCGGGACCGGTCGCCGAACCCCTCGTGGACGAGGTGGTGCACCGGCTGCGCGAGCTGGGCGCGCACGTGGAGACGGGCCGCTTCGGAGCGGACATGCGCGTCTCGCTCACGAACCACGGCCCGTTCACCGTACTGATCGAGGTCTGACGGCCCACGGCCTACGGCTCGACGACGACCTCCTGCGCCGCCGCCGTCGTCCCGGCGACCAGCGGGGCGTCCACGGGGACGTTCCGCTTCACCAGGGCCAGGGCGATCGGGCCCAGCTCGTGGTGGCGGACGGCGGTGGTCACGAAGCCCAGCTGGCGCCCGTCCTCGCCGTCGGAGGCGAGCCGGACGGGGGTGCCGTGGCCCGGCAGGATCACCTCGCTGCCGTCCAGGTGCAGGAAGACCAGGCGGCGCGGGGGCTTGCCCAGGTTCTGCACGCGGGCGACGGTCTCCTGCCCCCGGTAGCAGCCCTTCTGGAGGTGGACGGCGCCGCCGATGAGTCCGATCTCGTGCGGGATGGTCCGGTGGTCGGTCTCGAAGCCGAGCCGGGGCCGGTACGCCTCGACCCGCAGCGCCTCGTACGCGAGGATCCCGGCCGCCGGGCCGTGCGAGGCGGCGAAGGACTCCAGGTCGGCGCGGGGCAGGAACAGGTCGCGCCCGTGCGGGGTCTCCCGTACGACGACGCCCTCGGGGGCCTCGGCGATGGAGCCGGCCGGGAGGTGGACGACCGCGGTGTCCTCGGTGCGGTCGGCGACCTCGACCCGGTAGAAGAACTTCATCGACTCCAGGTAGGCGATCAGCTCGCCCTGCGTGCCCGGCTCGACGTGCGCCCACACCGTCTCGCCGTCGTCCACGAGGTAGAGGGCGTGCTCGATGTGCCCGTTCGCGGAGAGGATCAGCGCCTCGGTGGCCCGCCCGGGCGGCAGGTCGGTCATGTACTGGGTGAGCAGCAGGTGCAGCCAGCTCAGCCGGTCGTCGCCGGAGACGGCGACGACGCCGCGGTGCGAGAGGTCGACGAAGCCCTCGCCCTCCGCGAGGGCGCGCTGCTCACGGAACAGGTCGCCGTAGTGCGCGGCGACGCCCTCGTCACGCCCCTCGGCGGCGACGGCGCCGGGCAGGGACAGCAGGGGGCTGGTCGTGGAATGTCGCTGCATGGGGAAAGCCTACGACTCCCTGTCCGGGACCGGCCGGGGCCGGGGGCGCACGAGGAGCCCTACTCGTGCCCCGGGACCTCCTCGCGCTTCTTCGCGGCGCAGTCCCCGCACCGCCCGAAGATCGCGAAGTGCTTCATGTCCGTCTCGAAGCCGAAGGTCTCGCGGAGCTTCCCGGTGAACTCGGCGGCCACCTCGACGTCCGCCTCGATCACCCCGGAGCAGTCCCGGCAGACCAGGTGGAGGTGGTGGTGCCGGTCGGCGAGGTGGTACGTCGGGGCCCCGTGCCCCAGGTGCGCGTGGCTGACCAGCCCGAGCTCCTCCAGGAGCTCCAGGGTCCGGTACACGGTGGAGATGTTCACCCCGGAGGCCGTCTTGCGGACCTCGCAGAGGATGTCGTCGGGCGTCGCGTGCTCCAGCGCGTCGACGGCCTCCAGGACAAGCTGGCGCTGCGGCGTCAGCCGGTAGCCGCGCTGCCGCAGGTCGCTCTTCCAGTCGGTGCTCACCACGCCCCCAGTGTAGGAGGGCGCGGCGCGCGACCCCAGGGCTTCCCGGAACGGCTTCTAGCGGAAGAAGGCGATGCCGTCGTCCGGCATGTCGGGCAGGTTGCGGGCCATCTCCGCGACCTCCTCCGGCGTGACGACCTTCTTCAGGTGCGCCGACATGTAGGGGCGCAGCGGGACCTCGGGGGTCGCCTTCTCGCCCACCCACATGAGGTCGCCCTTGACGTAGCCGTACAGGCGCTTGCCACCGCTGTACGGGCCCGAGGCGGCCGTCCGGGCGACGGCGTCCGTCGCCAGGTCGATCTGCGGCTTCTGGTCGGCGAGCTCGCCGTACCAGATCTCGACGACGCCCTGGTCGCGGACCATGACGACCTCGACCTTGCGGTCCTTGTCGATCCGCCAGTACCCGCTCTCGCTCTCCAGCGGACGGACCTTCTCGCCCTTCTCGTCCAGGACCCAGGAGTGCGAGTGGTACTCCAGGAAGTCCCGGCCGTCGTGGCTGAAGGTCACGGACTGGCCGAAGTTGCACTTCTCGGCGCCGGGGAAGTCGGAGACGCCCGCGCCCTCCCACGTGCCGAGCAGGAACGCGAGGGGGACGAGGTCCGGGTTGAGGTCGGACGGGATCTCGATCATGAGCAGCTCTGGCGTTCTCTAGAGGGGGTTACCGCTGGCCCTGGTACAGCTTCTTCACGGTCAGGCCGGCGAAGGCGAGCACGCCGACGCAGACCAGGACCAGCAGAGCTTCGAAGAAAATGATCACGGGGTGCTCCTCGGCTGAGGTGTGGACGCGGAACGGGCCGGACCCCAGCTTAGTGGCCCGGGGTCCGGCCCACTCGGTGAGGTGGGTCTCGGGCGGAGCGGTCGGCCGAGCAGCTGCGCCTGGAGGACGAGGGTCTGCCGGAACGGCACGGTGACGGCGGGCCCGGCCGGGGGCGGCGGGCTCCTGCGCCGGGGCGGGAGGCTCCTGGACGGGCGCGGACTCCGGGGTCACGGTCAGCGGCTCGGTCATCCGTACTCCCCCGGGGACCCGATGTGGCGGAGCTGCTTCTCCACGAGGTCCGCCACGGCCTCCGTGTGCGGTCCGCCGACCTCGGCCGACGTGACGGAGACCAGGACCTCGTCGTCGTACGCCGAACAGGCCGTGCCCCGCAGCCGGTCCTGCCACCGCTCCTCTTCCTCGGCGTCCTCCGGCCGCTCGGGGCCCGGCATCACGAAGCAGGCGGCGTTCCCGGCGCGGGCCTCGATCTCCGGCCCCTCGGCCAGCCCCGCGAGGCCGGCCGGCTCCCGCCGCAGCTCGAAGAACTCGCGGACCTTCCCCTTGTCCTTCATGCGCAGGACGAACGCCTCCACATGGAGCTCCTCGTCCTGCGACGCGTACGAGCGCATCGCCATGCCCTGGATCCCGAGCCGGTCGACGCCCTTCTCGTACGCCCGGCGCTTCTTGCCGCAGAGGCCGTTGTCCAGCCGCTTGAAGAGGGCCACGGCCTCCTTGGCGGCCACCTCGTGGTCGGTGCCGTATCCCTCCTCGACGTCCGCGCCGAGCGCGTGGCCCTCCGGCACCGGCAGGAGCAGCCCGCTCGGCGGGGTGGAGGCGCAGGTCGCCCTCCGCCTTCACCTGCCGGTCCTCCGCCGCCGAGAACGGCTCGGGCTCCTCTCCCCTCGGGAGCGGCTTCGGGTACGCGAGGGCCGGCTGGTTCAGCGGCGGGAGCGGGGTCGGCTCGCGCCCGGCCTGGATGCCGTGGCCGACGGCGGTCCCGCCGACGATTCCGAGGACGGCGGCGACGGCGAGCCGCCCGGCCGTGCGGAGGCCCCGGCGGCGGGGCCGCGCGGCGGGCGCGGCGCCGGCCGGCGCCTCCGAGGCGTCCGGAGCCTCGGCAGGCGGTGTTCTCCCCTGTTCGGGGATGCCTCCTTCGTCGTTCGAGAGTCCCCCCACGAGACCTGAAGCGCGGATTCCGTCACCCGCGCACCCACCTGACACGTGAGGTGTGCATGAGGTTGCGGCGTCTCGCATTACAGTTCGGTGCATGGCGAAGAAGCTCGTGATCAAGGTGACCGCGGGGGCCGATTCCCCCGAACGCTGCTCGCAGGCCTTCACGGTGGCCGCCGTGGCCGTCGCCAGCGGGGTCGAGGTGTCGCTCTGGCTGACCGGCGAGTCCTCCTGGTTCGCCCTGCCGGGCCGGGCGGCCGAGTTCGAGCTCCCGCACGCCGCGCCGCTGCCGGACCTGCTCGACTCGATCCTGGCGGGCGGGCGCGTGACGCTCTGCACGCAGTGCGCGGCCCGCCGCGAGATCACGGAGAAGGACGTCCTGGACGGCGTCCGCATCGCCGGCGCGCAGGTCTTCGTCCAGGAGGCGACGACGGACGACGTGCAGGCCCTCGTCTACTGACCCCCACGGAGCTCAGCGCTCCCGGCGCTTCTTGCCGTCCAGCTCGTCCCACCACTCGTCCGACTGCGGGTCCCCCGAGGGGTCGTCCCACCAACGGTCCTCCGGGCCGCGGCGGTTGGCGGTCATCGCGGCGACCGGGGGGATGAGCATGGCGACGACGCACATGGCGACGGCGGCCGGCGTCGAGAAGAGGCGTACGACGGCCCAGGCGCCCACGAAGAGGAACAGGCAGGCGCCCATCATCCAGAAGTAGACGCGGCGACGGCGTGCGTACACCCCTCCAGCCTACGTCCGGGCAGACCGAAGGGCCGTGCCCCAAGTCCCGGAACGGCGTCCAACCCACCAGGAGGCACGGCCCTTCGGCCGATCGAGCGTCGCGGGTCAGACCGCGATGGCGACCTCCGCGAGGCCGCCCTTCTGCGCCACGACCTTGCGGTCGGCGGTGCCGCCCGGCACCAGGGCGCGGACGGTCCAGGTGCCCTCGGCCGCGTAGAAGCGGAACTGTCCGGTGGCGGAGGTCGGGACCTCGGCCGTGAACTCGCCGGTCGAGTCCAGGAGGCGGACGTAACCGGTGACCGGCTCGCCGTCCTTGGTCACGAAGCCCTGGATGGTGGTCTCACCGGGCTTGATCGTCGAGGCGTCGGGGCCGCCGGGCTGCGCTCCACACATGCTGTTCTGTCCTTACGGTCGAGGGGTCCGGAAGAGGGGAGGTCCGGAGGGGTTACTTGGCGGCGCCGAGCTCGATCGGCACGCCGACGAGGGAGCCGTACTCGGTCCACGAGCCGTCGTAGTTCTTGACGTTCGGGACCTCGAGGAGCTCGTGCAGGACGAACCACGTGAGCGCGGAGCGCTCACCGATGCGGCAGTAGGCGATGGTGTCCTTCGCCAGGTCGACCTGCTCGGCCTCGTAGAGGGCCTTGAGCTCGTCGTCCGACTTGAAGGTGCCGTCGTCGTTGGCGTTCTTCGACCACGGGATGTTGCGGGCGCTCGGCACGTGGCCGGGGCGCTGCGACTGCTCCTGCGGGAGGTGCGCCGGGGCGAGGAGCTTGCCGGAGAACTCGTCGGGCGAGCGCACGTCGACCAGGTTCTGGGCGCCGATCGCGGCCACGACGTCGTCGCGGAAGGCGCGGATCGAGGCGTCCTGGGCCTTGGCCTTGTACGCGGTGGCCGGGCGGCTGGGGACCTCGGAGCCGTCGACCAGGTCGCGGGAGTCGAGCTCCCACTTCTTGCGGCCGCCGTCGAGGAGCTTCACGTCCTGGTGGCCGTAGAGCTTGAAGTACCAGTAGGCGTAGGAGGCGAACCAGTTGTTGTTGCCGCCGTAGAGCACGACCGTGGTGTCGTTCGCGATGCCCTTGGCCGAGAGGAGCTTCTCGAAGCCCTCCTGGTCGATGAAGTCGCGGCGGACCGGGTCCTGGAGGTCCTGGGTCCAGTCGATGCGGATGGCGTTGCGGATGTGGTTCTTCTCGTAGGCCGAGGTGTCCTCGTCGACCTCGACGATGGCGACCTGCGGGTTGTCGAGGTTGGCCTCGACCCAGTCCGCGTCGACCAGGACGTCGCTGCGAGCCATGCTGTTCTCCTCCGGGGCAGTGTGCGGCGGTGTGGTGCGGGTGGTGCGGGTACGCGTCGGAAGCGTGCGGCGACGGCGTACGGCTGCGCGAGATGCGGCCCCGACGTCGGTCGGCGGGCCGTGGGGAGGGCGGGGTCGGACGTCCCGCTCAGACGGAGCGACAGAGCATGGCGGCGACGCGGCACAGGTCTACTGCCCGCCGCTTCGTGAGATCCGCCTGTCGCTCCATGGCCCCGATCGTAGGGACGGACAGGCGGCCGTGTCACCGGCGTGTCGTATTTTGAGACGCGATCGTCCGAGATGTGGGACGCGATCACGGTCCCGGACGGCTCCGGGTGCCTCCGCACCGAGGTGTCCGGTTCCGTTTCCGCGGATCGGGCGGCATCGTCTCAGTATGTGACCAGCGGGTAGGAACGAGCCCCTCGCCGGTCCCGGGCGCTCAGCCCGCCAGGGAGACGTCCTTGCCCGAGACCGTGACCACCAGGCCCTCCGGGCGCGGCTCGACCTTCTCCACTTTCATTCCGGCGAGGACGTGCAGCGGGCGCTCGAAGTCGGTGCGGGCGCGGACCAGGTCCTCCACGCCCGGGATGCCCTCGCCGGGCACCTCGTCGGCGCGGACCCGGATCGTGTCGCCGTTCACGGCGGTCACCGTCGAGACGACCGTCCGGGTCAGGGTGCGGCCCAGGACCTTGACGCTGCCGGTGACCTTCACCTTGCCGTCGCCGCCGTAGGCGACGGTGGCCTCGCGCTCGGAGGCGGCGGTGAGGTCCGCGTAGGAGATGAGGGCGGCGCCGGCCGCGGAGCCCGCCCTCGCGCCCGTCCAGTCGCCGGTCACGGTCACGTCCCGCAGGACGACGTCCAGCTCGCCGACCCGGATCTGCCGGTCGCCCGCCCGCGCCTGGATGCCGGTCGCCCGCACGTCCACCTCGTCGAGCCGCTTGGCCGCGGCCTGGGTGAGGAAGGGGAAGCCCTTGACGTCGACCTCGATCGACTCGCTCCGGACGCCGGAGGCCTTCGTCCAGCCCGCCGCCTCCGACTCCACGTAGGACGCGGCCAGACGGTCGATCCCGACGAGGGCCCCACCGAGGACGACGGCCAGGATGAGCAGAATCCGCAGTGCTCGCATGGGCTGTGCGTCCCCCCGTGAAAGTTTTCGACCCCCGACACGAAGATCGACGTGCCGGGGGTCCGGTTGGTTCCCGCGCCCGGACGGCCCCGGCGCGGTGCGGCGCCGGGTCAGGCCAGGGCGCGGCCGAGCAGGTACACGGCGGGCGCGGCGGCCGTCAGCGGCAGCGCGACGCCCGCCGTCATGTGGACGAACCGCGACGGGTAGTCATAGCTGGCCGCCCGCAGGCCGACCAGGGCGCAGACCCCGGCGCCGAGGCCGAGCAGCGCCCCGGACGCGCCCGGGTCCGTGAGCCCGCCGGCCGCGATCCCGGCACCGGCCGAGGCGAGCAGCGCGGCGACCACGGAGACCGGGCCGGGCAGCGGCAGCGCCTTGGCGAGGACGGCGGCGGCGACCGCGACCCCGCCGACGACCACCGCGTCGGGGTCCGCGCCGAGGTGCCCGGTGGCGACCACGGTCAGGGCCGCCGAGACGACGGTGGCCATCAGGCCGTACATCCGCTCGTCCGGGTCCGCGTGGCTGCGCAGCTGGAGGACGAGGCAGAGCAGCACCCAGACGCCGAGCGTGCCCAGGATCGCGGGGGCCGCGTTCTCCCGGCCGGCGGCGAGCAGGACGCCGTCGGCGACGAGGCCGCCGGCGAAGGCCAGGGCGATGCCCTGCCGGGCGGGCCACATGCCGTTGAGCCGGAACCAGCCGGCCGCGGTGAGCGCCTGGAGCAGGACCAGCGGGAGGAGCAGGCCGTACGGGCCGAGGGCGGCGCCGCCGGCGATCAGCAGGCCGAGGGTCGCCGTCAGGGCGGCGGGCTGCATGCCGGGCTCGATGACCGGCGAGCGCCCCTCGGCGCGGGCGCGCTGGGCGTCGGTGATCCGGGTGTTCCCGGAGGTGGTCGGCGAGGAGTAGGCGGGCCCGTCGTCGAGGCCGGGAGCGGGGGCGGGGGCGGGCGCCGGAGCCGGGACGGGGGCCGGGGTGTGGGCCGGGGCCGGAGCGGCGGTTTGCTGCGGCCGGTACGCGCCCGCGTACGGCTGCGGCGCGGAGGGCTGGTCCCCGTACGGCTGCGGCTGCGGCTGCGGCTGCCCGTACGACTGCTGCCCGTACTGCGGCTGCTGTTCGTACCGCGGCTGCTCGTACGGCTGCGCCTGCGGCTGCTCCCCGTACGCCTGCTGTCCGTACGCCTGCTCCCCGTACGCCTGCTGCGGCTCGTACGCCTGGGCCCCGTACGGCTCCGGCGCGTACGGCTGCTCCCCGTGGGGCCCGGGCCGGACGGCCGGCTGGTACTGGGTGTCCCAGGTCTGGCCCTCCCACGTCTGCGTGACGTCGGGGTCCTGCTGCCCGCCCGCGTACGGGTCGTACGGCCGCTGCCCGCCCGCGTACGGGTCCGGCTGCCCGCCGTAGTACTGGTCGTTGCTCATTGCTCTGGGGTTCACCCTCCTGCGAACGGGGGGAGCACCTCGACCGTGCCGCCCTCGGCAAGCCGTACGGTCTCATGGCTCCGGGTGCCGACGGGGTCGCCGTCGACCAGGAACGAGCACCGCCGGAGGACCCGGACGAGCTCGCCCGGGTGCTTCGCCCGGACCGCGTCCAGGGCCTCGGCCAGGTGCTCGGCGGCGTACGGCTCCTCGGCGACACCGGCGGCGGCCTTGGCCGCGGCCCAGTAGCGGATGGTTCCCGCTGCCATAGCGGCGCTCCCTTCGTTCGTGTGCGCGCCGCTCCCCATGATGGGCCATGCGCGCGTGGGCCGGACCGGTGACCGCCGTCCCGGTGAACCCGGCGGGAGAGGGTCCGCGAACCGCCCCGACACGGCCGCCTCACCCCCGCGCAACATTGCGTTCCGGGTGCGGGAAGTGAGCGAAGAGACATCCACGATGTGAAATCCGCCCTCTCCACCGGAAGGCATCTGGGCTATTCTGCTGGGCAGAGGATCCGGGCGACGCAGCCACCGGGTCCTTTTGCGTTTTCCGACCGTTGTTACGGACGGATGAACAAAAGCTCTCAGGGCGCGAGAGCAGGCAGTGATCCGTACGAAGCAGTGCACGTCCTCGCAGGGACCGAGGAGGAACCGACCTTATGGGCGAGCGAACCGAGCACGATCGCATGACCACGACCGGGGCAGGTGGTGGGCGATGAGTTCACTGCTCCTCCTGACCAACGCCCTCCAGCCGTCGACCGAGGTGCTGCCCGCACTCGGCCTGCTGCTGCACAACGTCCGGGTGGCACCGGCCGAGGGCCCGGCCCTCGTGGACACCCCCGGCGCGGACGTGATCCTCGTCGACGGCCGGCGCGACCTCCCCCAGGTCCGCTCGCTCTGCCAGCTGCTGCGGTCCACCGGGCCCGGCTGTCCGCTGATCCTCGTCGTCACCGAGGGCGGCCTCGCGGCCGTCACCGCCGACTGGGGCATCGACGACGTCCTCCTCGACACGGCGGGCCCGGCCGAGGTCGAGGCCCGGCTGCGGCTCGCCATGGGCCGCCAGCAGATCGTCTCCGACGACTCCCCGATGGAGATCCGCAACGGCGACCTGTCGGTCGACGAGGCGACGTACAGCGCGAAGCTCAAGGGCCGGGTCCTGGACCTCACCTTCAAGGAGTTCGAGCTCCTGAAGTACCTCGCCCAGCACCCGGGCCGGGTCTTCACGCGCGCGCAGCTCCTCCAGGAGGTGTGGGGGTACGACTACTTCGGCGGCACCCGTACGGTCGACGTCCACGTGCGGCGGCTGCGGGCCAAGCTCGGCCCCGAGCACGAGTCCCTCATCGGCACCGTCCGCAACGTCGGCTACCGCTTCGTCGCCCCCGAGAAGGTGGAGCGGGCGGCCGAGGAGGCCCGCGCCAAGGAGGGCGCGCGCGCCAAGGAAGGGGCCGCCCGCGTCAAGGGCGCCACGGAGGACGTCACCCCCGCGGAGGACAGGAACGTGGCGGATGCCACAGTGCGGCCTGCCGGTAGGTAGGTCCCCCCGCGTAGACTGCCGCGCGTGGCCAAGGTGACGCGGGATGACGTAGCTCGACTGGCGGGTACTTCGACCGCGGTCGTGAGCTACGTCATCAACAACGGACCCAGGCCGGTCGCCCCGGCCACGCGCGAGCGTGTCCTCGCCGCCATCAAGGAGCTGGGCTACCGCCCCGACCGGGTGGCCCAGGCGATGGCGTCCCGGCGCACCGACCTCATAGGCATGATCGTCCCGGACGCGCGCCAGCCGTTCTTCGCGGAGATGGCGCACGCGGTCGAGCAGGCCGCCGCCGAGCGCGGCAAGATGGTCCTCGTCGGGAACTCCGACTACCGGACCGAGCGCGAGATCCACTACCTGCGCGCCTTCCTCGGGATGCGGGTCTCCGGTCTGATCCTGGTCAGCCAGGGCATGAGCGAGCAGGCCGCGAGCGAGATCGAGGCCTGGGACGCGCGCGTGGTGCTGCTGCACGAGCGGCCCGAGGCGATCGACGACGTGGCCGTCGTCACCGATGACGTCGGCGGCGCCCAGCTCGTCACCCGGCACCTCCTGGAGCACGGCCACCCGTACGTGGCGTGCCTCGGCGGTGTGCCGAACACCCCGGCCGTGGGCGACCCGGTCGCCGACCACGTCGAGGGCTGGCGGCGGGCCATGGTCGAGGCGGGCCGCTCCACCGAGGGCCGGCTCTTCGAGGCGCCGTACAACCGCTACGACGCCTACCAGGTGGCCCTGAAGCTGCTCGCGGGCCCGGACAGGCCGCCGGCCATCTTCTGCTCCACCGACGACCAGGCCTTCGGCGTGCTGCGGGCGGCGCGCGAGCTGCGGATCGAGGTGCCGACCGAGCTGGCGGTCGCGGGCTTCGACGACGTGAAGGAGGCGGGGCTCACCGACCCGCCGCTGACGACCGTCTACTCCGACCGCCCGGCGATGGCACGGGCGGCGGTCGACCTGGTCCTCGACGACTCGCTGCGGGTGGCGGGCTCGCGCCGCGAGCGCGTGAAGCTCTTCCCGTCGGCCCTGATCGTGCGCCGCTCCTGCGGCTGCGACGGGGGCGGGCCGGACCTGGCGCGGATCTCCACCCTGCGCTGACGCCCGGCCCCGGGGCTTTTCCTCCGGTCCCCGCACGGGGCTTTATATCGGGCATACAGGCTTCTGTCGGGCTTCTCAGCCGCTCCTCAGACGGCTCTCATGTACGGCTCCGAGAGTCTTCCCATGACGGATCACCAGGAGCAGCCGCAGCAGCCGTACTACCCGCCGAGGCCGCCGTACGAGCCGGGACGGGCCCCGTACGAGCCGTTCACCACCGGGCACGGGACCACGATCCGGCCGTCCGGCGGGCACGCGGGACACGGCGGGCACGTCCCGCCGCCGGCGGGCCCGGCACCCACCGCCGCCTTCCCCGCCCCCGTCCCGGCCCCCCGCCGCCGCGCCAAGCGCGGGGTCGGGCTCATGGCGGCCGTGGCCATCGCGGCCGCCGCGATCGGCGGCGGCACGGCCACGCTGGTCCAGCAGCTCACCGCCGGGCCGGCGACGACCTCCGCCTCCTCCCCCGTCGCCGGCACGAACGTGGCCGCGCGCGGCGCCGGCACGGTCGCCGGGGTGGCCGAGGCCGTCTCCCCCTCCATCGTGGAGATCTCCGCCGCCTCGAACTCCGGCAAGTCCACCGGCTCGGGCGTGATCATCACCTCCGACGGCGAGATCGTCACCAACAACCACGTGATCTCCGGCGCCTCCGAGATCACCGTGCGGCTGGACGACGGCAGGACCTACCCGGCCGAGGTCGTCGGCACGGACCCCGACAAGGACCTGGCGCTGATCGGGCTGAAGGGCGCGTCCGGCCTCAAGGCCGCCTCGCTCGGCAGCTCGAAGGACGTGAAGGTCGGTGACGAGGTCGTGGCGATCGGCTCCCCCGAGGGGCTGACCGGGACCGTCACCAGCGGGATCGTCTCCGCCCTCGACCGGGACGTGACCGTCGCGAAGGACGACGACCAGGACCAGGACCAGGGCCGGCGGCAGTACGACCCCCGGCAGGGGTGGCCGTTCGAGTTCGGCGGGCAGCAGTTCAACGGCGACACGGGCTCGTCGAAGACCACGTACAAGGCGCTCCAGACCGACGCCTCGCTCAATCCGGGGAATTCCGGCGGCGCGCTGATCAATATGAACGGCGAGATCATCGGAATCAATTCGGCCATGTATGCGCCCAGTTCTTCGAACGGTTCCACGGCCGGGAGCGTCGGCCTCGGATTCGCGATCCCGATCGACACCGTGAAGGCCGACCTGGACGACCTCCGCTCGGGCGGCGGCAACTGAACACGTGGGACGCTGCCTCCATGACGGGACAGCAGAACGAAGCCGAGCGGATCCTCGTCGTCGACGACGAGCCCGCCGTACGGGAGGCCCTGCGCCGCAGCCTCGCCTTCGAGGGGTACGCGACGCGGGACGCCGTCGACGGGCTCGACGCGCTCGCCGCCGTGGAGTCGTACGCCCCCGACCTCGTCGTCCTCGACGTGCAGATGCCCCGCATGGACGGCCTGACGGCGGCCCGCCGCATCCGGGCGTCCGGCTCGACCGTGCCGATCCTGATGCTCACCGCCCGCGACACCGTCGGCGACCGGGTCACCGGGCTCGACGCGGGCGCGGACGACTACCTGGTGAAGCCCTTCGAGCTGGACGAGCTGTTCGCCCGCATCCGGGCCCTGCTGCGCCGCAGCTCGTACGCGGCGGCGGCGTCCGGCGCCCCGGACGACGACGTCCTCTCCTTCGAGGACCTGCGGATGAACCTGGCCACCCGCGAGGTGACCCGGGGCGGCCGGACCGTGGAGCTGACGCGGACCGAGTTCACGCTCCTGGAGATGTTCCTGACGCATCCGCGCCAGGTGCTGACCCGCGAGCAGATCCTCAAGGCCGTGTGGGGCTTCGACTTCGAACCGAGCTCGAACTCGCTGGACGTGTACGTGATGTACCTGCGGCGCAAGACGGAGGCGGGCGGCGAGCCGCGCCTGGTCCACACGGTGCGGGGCGTGGGGTACGCGCTGCGCGGAGGGGGCGGGGAGTGACGACGCCCCCGTTCCCGCCCGCGCCCGCCGGCCCGCCCGCGCCCGCCGGCCCGCCCGCGCCGGCCGCCCGGCCCCGGTCCCGCTTCCGCCCGCTGGCCTGGTTCCGCTCCCGGCCGTTGCGCTCCCGGCTCGCGCTGCTGACCGCCGTCGCGGTGGCGCTCGCGGTGGCGGCGGTGTCGCTGGCCTGCTGGTTCGTGACGCGGGAGCAGCTGGAGGCCGAGCTGGACTCCTCGCTGAGCTCCACCCGGTTCGACCCGGACGACGTGCAGTTCCTCCTGTCGTTCTGCCGCCGGGGGGCCGCGCCGCCGTCGATGGCCGGCTCGTACACGGTGCAGGCGGTCTTCGCCGACGGGAGCGTGTGCACCTCGGGGGAGGCCGCGATCCCGGTCGGGCAGGGCGACCTGGCGGTGGCGCAGGGCCGTCTGGCGGACGTCCTGCACACGGTGAAGGACGAGGCCGGGCGCGAGATGCGGGTCTCCACCTATCCGCAGCGCGGGCAGCCCGGCCTCGCGGTCTCCGTGGCCCGGCCGCTCTCCGAGATCGACAACTCGATGTCCACGCTGCGCTGGGTGCTGCTCCTGGTCTCCGGGATCGGGGTCGTCGGCGCGGGCGCGGCGGGCCTGTGGGTGGCGCGGACGGGTCTGGAGCCGGTGAACCGGCTGACGGGGGCCGTCGAGCACGTGGCGGCGACCGAGGACCTGACGGTCCGCATCCCGGTGGAGGGCGAGGACGAGATCGCCCGCCTGTCGCGCTCGTTCAACGCGATGACGGCGGCGCTCGCGACCTCCCGGGACCTCCAGGCGCGGCTGATCGCGGACGCGGGGCACGAGCTGCGCACGCCGCTGACCTCGCTCCGCACGAACGTCGAGCTCCTCGCGCGGAGCGAGGAGACGGGCCGGGCGATCCCGCCGGAGGACCGGCGGGCCCTGATGGCCTCGGTGAAGGCGCAGATGACGGAGCTGGCGTCGCTGATCGGGGACCTCCAGGAGCTGGCCAGACCGGACGCGGGGCGGTCGGCGCCCCTGGAGGTGGTGCCGCTGCACACGGTGCTGCGGGCGGCCCTGGACCGGGCGCGGCTGCGCGGCCCGGAGCTGACCTTCGTGACGGACCTGGCGCCCTGGTACGTACGGGCGGAGCCGGCGGCGCTGGAACGGGCCCTGGTGAACGTCCTGGACAACGCGGTGAAGTTCTCGCCGCCCCGGGGCGCGGTCGAGGTGACCCTGATGCGGGGCGAGCTGACGGTCCGGGACCGTGGTCCGGGCATCCCGGCGGACGAGCTGCCGCACGTCTTCGACCGCTTCTGGCGCTCGCCGTCGGCCCGCAGCCTGCCGGGCTCGGGCCTGGGCCTGTCGATCGTGGCCCGTACGGTCCGGCAGGCGGGCGGGACGGTCGCGCTGGCCCCGGCGGAGGGCGGCGGGACGGTGGCGACGATCCGGCTGCCGGGCGCGCCGACACCGCCGCCGAGCGGTGCCTCCGGGGCCTCAGTTGTGCCGGAGGAGGGCCTCGACCAGGCCTGACCGGGTGTTCGGGAAGTCCAGGGGGACGATCCCGAGCCCGGTCCGGCCGGCCAGTTCGGCGCCGTCGAGGAAGCCGTGGACGCGGGGGTTGAGGCGGTCGGAGTTCCAGCGGGGCGGGAGGTACGCGGAGGTGCTGACGAAGTTGACGTAGAGCCGCCCCGGCTGGGCGACGGCGGCCCGGAAGTGGGCCTGGATCTTGGGGTACTTGGCGTCGGGCAGGGCGTTCCAGTCGTCCTGGAGGGCGATCTGGCTCCCGTCCCACCACTTCAGTCCCGGGAGCCCGCCGTTGTCGGCGATGAGGACGACCTTCCCGCGGGCCTCGCCGAGGAGCGGCAACCGGTCCCCGATGCGGAAGAGGGAACGCCAGCCCCGGTTGTCCAGATAGTCGTCGAAGACGGCCCGGAAGGCGGCGTCGGACTCCTCGGAGTACTCCTGCTTGACCCGCATGAGGACGGTCTCGGAGGGGTGGGCGGCGAGGAAGTCCCGGCAGGCGATCAGCACGTCGCCGAACATCATGTTCTGGTACGAGGCCCCGTGGTGGATCGCGAACGACCCCCCGGTCACCCGGCACCGCACGTCCAGGAAGCGGATGCCGCTGTCCAGCTGCTGGGCGATCGTGGTGTTCTGGCACGCGCTCCAGGGCCCGCCGAACCGGGCGCCGGAGTCGTGCGTGCCGGGGATGGTGAGCCGCGCCAGCTCGGTCCCGTCCCCGTGCGCCCCCATCCACGCCCGCACGTCCACGGCCGAGGCGGAAGGCGCCCCGACGAACAGGGCGGCACCGGCGGCCGCGGCCCCCACGAGGAATCGTCGTCGCTCCATGGCACCGCACTATGACAGGTCCACTTCAACAACTGCCAGAGTGCGGCACGAGGAAGACGGGAAAGGGACGCCGGCCGGGGACGGGGAGGGGCGGCGCCCCGCAACACGAGGGGCGGCGGCCCGCCGAAACGGTCCGCCGCCCCTCCCCCTCGGAACGAGCCCGACGGGCCCCGTGTCACAACCTGCGCCGCACTTCCTCCGCGAACTGCGGCGCGCCTCCGGCGGCGAGCCGGTCGAGCAGGCCGTGCAGGTCACGCGGCTCGCGCCGGTAACGCGCGGCCTGCGTCCGGAGCACCGCCGGAACGGCGACCGGCGCGAGGTCGAGCATGTCGAGCGGGAAGTCGTCGGGGGACAGGACCTCGATGTCGTAGGGAGCGGCGGACTCCGGCGGGAAGTCGGACGGATTCAGCGTCACGACCGCGTGCGCCTGTCCACGCACGGCCGCGGCGAGGACGTGCCGGTGCTTGGGGTCGTTCGTCATCACGGGCACGAGCGCCCCGTACTCGGTCACCGCGCTGTCGGGAAAGGCCTCCTCCATGTGGGCGACGAGACGCTTGGCCTTGTCCTCCCCGATCTTCTCCGCGATGTTGCGCCGGAGCTCGTCGAGGATGTCGGCCGACCAGAGCGGCTCGTAGAGCTCTTCCTCGGTGAGCCTCAGCAGGGTGTCCCTGAGGTAGTTCGGGAACAGGACACAGGTGTCCAGAACAACGCGCTGCACTTCACTCCCACTCGGTCACTCGCCGTACAGTCCGGCGTCCTCGGTCAGATCGACCAGTTCGTCCAGACCGCGCCGCCTGCGGGAGCGGCGCCGGTCTCTGTAGGCGAGGACGTCGGCCAGGAGCACCCGCCGGTGCCTGCCCGGCCGCGTGAAGGGGATGTCCCCCTGGTCCAGCAGCTTGACCACGGTCGGCCGGCTCACGCCGAGCATGTCCGCCGCCTGTTGAGTGGTGAGGGTGGTCTCCTGGGGGGCGACGGAGACGGCCTTGCCCTCGGACAGCGCGTGGACGACGACGAGCAGCGCCTCGTACACCTCGGGGGGCAGGGCCTTCACGCTGCCGTCGGGGCCGCGCAGGATCGCCCGCTCGGGCGCGCTCGGCGTCCCGGCCAGCCAGTCGCGCAGTTCCGCGATCTCCGCACGGTGCTCCGGCAGGAGCATCCTGTCCTCGGCCCTGCTGTTCATGCGCGCCTCCTCTGCGACCCCTCCAGCATCCGACTCATTCGAAAGAAACGCAAGTCTCGAAAGAAACGAAAGGGGCGACGGCCCGCCGAAACGGTCCGCCGCCCCTCCCCCATGGGGTTACTTGACGACCGTGATGCGGTCCGCCGCCGGCACCGGCAGCGGGGCGGAGGCCGAGGAGTGGGCCGCCAGGTAGGCGGTGAACATGTCCAGGTCGGACGCGCCGACCAGCTTGTTCCTGTGCTCCTTCAGGACCGTGAAGCCGTCGCCGCCGCCGGACAGGAACTCGTTCATCGCGACGCGGTAGGTCTTCGCCGGGTCGATCGGCTCGCCGTTCAGGCGCACCGAGGAGACCACGACCCGGTCGGCGCCGGTCTTCGTCATGTCCAGGGTGTACGTGAAGCCCTTCGACACCTGGAGGATCTTCGGGGCCGCCTGGTTCGGGCCGCTGACCTGCTGCTGGAGCGCGGTGACGAGCTGGGCGCCGGTCAGGTCGACCGCCGTCATCATGTTGGTGAACGGCTGGACGGTGTACGCCTCGCCGTAGGTCACGACCCCGTCGCCCTCGGCGCCGGACGCCTTGTGGGACAGCGGGGCGCGGATGCCGCCCGGGTTCATCAGGGCGAGCTGCGCGCCGCCCTTGCCGGCCGGGGCCATGCCCTCCAGCTGCGCGTCCGCGATCAGGTCGCCCAGCGGCTTCTCGTACGCGTCGATCGGGTTCTCGATGTCGGCCGCGATGTGGCCGACGGGGCGGTTGGCGATCGGCGCGGCCAGGGTCCTCCAGCGCTCGATCAGCTTGCTCATGTCACGCGCCGGCTTCACGTCGCGGGTGACGACGTGGTTCGCGGAGGCGACGGCCGTGCGGACGATGTCGTTCGTGCGCCGGTCGTAGGTGAGCGTCGTGTCGGTGTAGAGCCGCCCGAAGGAGGCCGCCGAGGTGACCGTGCGCGGCTTGCCCGCCGGGTCCGGGATCGTGCACGCGTACGCCTGGTGGGTGTGGCCGGTGACCAGGGCGTCGACCTGCGGGCTGACGTTCTTGGCGATGTCCACGATCGGGCCGGAGATGCCGTTGCCGGGGCCCGGGCTGTCGCAGTCGTAGTTGTACGCGCCCGAGGCGGGCAGGCCGCCCTCGTGGAGCAGGGCGACGATCGACTTCACGCCCTTGCGCTCCAGCACCTTGGCGTACTTGTTGATCGTCTCGACCTCGTCGCCGAACTTCAGGCCCTTGATGCCCTCGGCGGACACGATGTCGGCCGTGCCTTCGAGGGTGACGCCGATGAAGCCGATCCGGACGCCGTTGCGCTCCCAGACGAAGTACGGGTCGAGCAGCGGCCTTCCGGTCTTCTCGTTCGTCACGTTGGCCGCGAGGTAGGGGAAGTCGGCGCCCCGGAACTTCTTCCCCTTCTCGAAACAGCCCTCGGTCGGGTGGCAGCCGCCGTTCTGCATCCGGGCCAGCTCGCGCGCGCCCTCGTCGAACTCGTGGTTGCCGACCGAGGTCACGTCGAGGTCGAGCCTGTTCAGCGCCTCGATGGTCGGCTCGTCGTGGAAGAGGCCGGAGACCAGCGGCGAGGCGCCGATCATGTCGCCCGCCGCGGCGGTGATGGAGTACCGGCTGCCCTCGCGGGCCTGCCGCAGGTGCGTGGCGAGGTACTCGACGCCGCCGACGCCCTCGATGGTCCGGGTCGTCCCGTCCTCGTTCAGGTGGGTCAGCCGGCCCGACGAGCCGGTCGGCGGCTCCAGGTTGCCGTGCAGGTCGTTGAAGGAGAGCAGCTGGACGTCGACCAGACGGCCCTTCCCCTTGTCGTGCCCGTGGCCGTGCCCGCCGCCGAACCGGTCGCCGGCCGCGCCGGCCGACGGCATCGCGGCGACGAGCGCCCCGACCGTCACGAGCCCGGCCCCCGCGGCGAGGATCCGCCGCGCCGTCTTGTTCTTCCTGGGTGTCGCTGCCATCTGCCCTCTGTTCCCTCTGCACCTCTACGGGACGCACTTCCCGTATGCCGGTGCAGCCTAGGGTCAACGCGCGTAGCACAACAGGGGGGAGAGGATTACAAGACGGTTGCCGCCCGCTTTCCGCCGGGCGGCGTCGGGCCGCCGTAGGCTCGTGCCATGACTTCCGACACGGCACCGGCCCTCGAACCCGGACGGCAGATCCACACGTACGACGAGCTCACGCCCGAGCAGGTCCAGGACGTATCGGAGCTCCTGGAGGCCGCCGACCGGGCCGACGGGATGCACGCCGTGTCCGAGCAGGGCCGGCTCTATCTGCGCAACGGACGGCGCGAGGGCGTGCGGCACTTCCTGCTGACCGTCGGCTCCCGGCTGTACGGGTACGCCCAGCTGGAGGAGACCGACCCGATCGAGGCCCCGGCCGCCGAGCTGGTCGTCCACCCCGGCCGGCGCGGGCTCGGGCACGGCCGGGCGCTCGGCACCGCCCTGCTCGACGCCTCCGGCAAGCGGCTGCGTGTCTGGGCGCACGGCGGCAAGCCGGCCGCCCGGCACCTGGCCCAGGTCCTCGGCCTGACCCTCTTCCGCGAACTGCGCCAGATGCGGCGGCCCCTGGTGCCGCTCGACCTCCCGGAGCCGGTGCTGCCCGAGGGCGTCACCGTCCGCACCTTCGTCCCCGGGCAGGACGACGCGGCCTGGCTCGCCGTCAACGCCGCCGCCTTCGCCCACCACCCCGAGCAGGGCTCCCTCACCCAGCGGGACCTGGACGACCGGACCGCCGAGCCGTGGTTCGACCCGAAGGGCTTCTTCCTCGCGGAGGAGGACGGACGGCTCGTCGGCTTCCACTGGACGAAGACGCACGCCGAGGAGCAGCTCGGCGAGGTGTACGTGGTCGGCATCCTGCCCGAGGCCCAGGGCGGCGGCCTCGGCAAGGCGCTCACCGCGATCGGCCTGCGGCACCTGGCGGCCCAGGGGCTGCCGACGGCGATGCTGTACGTGGACGGGGACAACTCGGCGGCGGTGCGGGTGTACGAGGGGCTCGGCTTCGCCACGCACGAGGTGGACCTGATGTACCGCACGGAGTCGTAAGCACCGGTTTCCAGGGGGCGGTTGACACCGCCCCCTTCTTTCCACCACCCTTTCACTACTTGATTAGTGAAAGGGTGGTGGAAGAGAACGTGGTCGAGTACCGCATCGACCGGCGCAGCGGCGTCGCCACCTACCTCCAGATCGTCCAGCAGACGAAACAGGCCCTCCGCATGGGCCTCCTGGAGCCCGGTGACCGACTGCCCACCGCACGCGAGGTCGTCGAAGCGACGGCCATCAACCCCAACACGGTCCTCAAGGCCTACCGCGAGCTCGAACGCGAAGGCCTCGTCGAGGCCCGCCGCGGCCTCGGCACCTTCGTCCGCGCCACCCTCGGCACCCACCCGGCCGACTCGCCGCTGCGCGGCGAACTCACCGACTGGGCCCGCCGGGCCCGGGCCTCGGGACTCGAACGGGACGACGTGGCCGCGCTCTTCACATCCGTACTGAAGGAACACTTCGAGGGGGACGACGACCGATGACCGAGGACACCGCCCTGCGGGCGGAACTCCTGGGCAGGAAATACGGCGGACGCAGGGGCGGCTGGGCCCTGCGGGAGTGCGACTTCACGCTCCCCCGGGGGCGGATCTGCGCCCTCGTCGGCCCCAACGGCGCCGGCAAGTCCACCCTCCTCGCCCTCGCCGCCGGCCTCCTGCGCCCCACCGAGGGCACCATCGAGGCCCCCGCGCGCGAACTCCTCGCGTACGTCGCCCAGGACAAGCCGCTCCACCCCCGGCTCAGCGTGGACGACACCCTCCGCATGGGCCGCGAACTCAACCCCGGACGCTGGGACTCCGCCCTCGCCGAGCGGGTCGTCGAGGGCGGCGGATTCTCCTCCGACACCCTCGTCCACCACCTCTCCGGCGGCCAGCGCACCCGCGTCGCCCTCGCGCTCGCCCTCGGCAAGCGGCCCGAACTCCTCCTCCTGGACGAGCCGATGGCCGACCTCGACCCGCTCGCCCGCCACCAGCTGATGGGCCTGCTCATGGCGGAGGCCGCCGAGCACGGCACCACCGTCGTCATGTCGTCCCACATCCTCACCGAGCTGGAGGGCTCCTGCGACCACCTCCTCCTGCTCCACGGCGGCCGGATCCGCCTCGACGGACCCGTCGAGGACCTCCTCGCCGCCCACACCCTGCTCACCGGCCCCGTCGCCGACCTCGCCCCGCACACGGTGATCGAGTCCCGCACGACCGGCCGCCAGCTCACCGCCCTGATCCGCCGCGAGGGCCCGGTCGAAGGCCCCTGGGAGACCTCCGAACCCTCCCTGGAAGAACTCCTCCTCGCCCACCTCCGCACCCCCGAGGGAGCCGCAGCATGAGCACGCCCGCCCTGAGGGGTCCCTACTGGGTGACGGTCCGCCAGTACCGGCGGACCCTGTGGCTGACGGGCGCGCTGGTGCTCGCGGCGCTGGCGGTGATCGGGGGGCTGCGGATCTGGGACCTGCAGACGCCGGACGTGTACCTGGAAGACGGGTACTGGCGCCCAGCCGACGACAACAGCGGCTTCCGGATGCTCCGCTTCGGCGTGGAACAGCTGTCCCTCGGCATGGTCCTGCTGCCGCTGCTCGCCGGCGCCTTCGTCGCGGGCCCGCTGGTCGCCCGCGAGTTCGAGTCGGGGACGTACAAGCTCTCGCTCACCCAGTCGGTGAGCCCGGCGGCCTGGCTCCGCGCCAAGCTCCTCACCGCGACCGCCGTCGCGCTCGCGACCACTCTCGCTCTCATGGGCGTCTTCCGGATCGGCTGGGGCCGGGCCTCGGGCACCTGGGACCTCAACTGGTCCGACCGGGGCCCGTACGAGGCGACCGGCGTCGTCCTCTTCGCGTACGTCCTCGCCGCCGTCGCCGTCGGCGTCCTCGTCGGGCAGCTGATCCGCCGCACCCTCGTCGCCATGACGGCCACGGGCCTGGTCATGGGCGTGGTCCTGCTCGTCCTCGGCGAACTCCGCTGGTCCTTCCTCGCGGTGAAGACGGTCACCGGCCCGCGCGACGCCACGCTCTGGACCCCGGACAACGGCCTCATGATGGACATGGGACTGATCACCTCCTCCGGCGCCCGCTTCGACCAGTCGGTCTGCTGGGACGAGGTGAACAGGTCCCCCCGTCTCGACGGCATGGGGGACGGGGGAATGAGGATCTTCGAAAACTGCCTCACCCGGCACGGCGTCACCGGCCAGTACGTCGACTACCACCCCCAGTCCCACTTCTGGCCCACCCAGCTCATCGAGACCGGCATCCTCCTCGCCCTCGCCGCCCTCGCCGGCTACGCCGCCTTCCGCCTCCTGCGGGCCCGGCACCCGTAACCCTCCGTAAGAAGAAAAGGGGCGCGGGGCCCGCACACGGCCCCGCCCCCGATTCCCGTACGACATGTCGTCGTTACCGGCCATTCAGAAGCGCTTGCGACGCTCACGCAATGAAGCGCTCCGTGTCCGGTCTCCCCAAAGGGAGGCTTCCCTCCCCCGCGGCCCGCTCCGACGCGCCTGAGCAGCCTCTCGCGCGGAAGAATAGGGTCATGAGCCAGCAGCCCGCCGAGGTCCCGGTCCAGCCCTCCGCGCCCTCCGCCGCCCCCGCCCCCCTCGGTTCCATAGCCGCGCACCGTCCGCAGACGGCCACCGACCTCGACCCCGGCCTGGACACCGATTCCGACGCGTACGAGAGCGACGGCGCGCTCGGCGACGAACTGCCGCAGGGGCGGTTCCTCGACCGGGAGCGCAGCTGGCTCGCGTTCAACGAGCGCGTCCTCGAACTCGCCGAGGACCCCACGACCCCCCTCCTCGAACGGGCGAACTTCCTCGCGATCTTCGCCTCGAACCTCGACGAGTTCTTCATGGTCCGGGTCGCCGGCCTCAAGCGCCGCATCGCCACCGGCGTCGCCACCCGCTCCGCCTCCGGCCTCCAGCCCCGCGAGGTCCTCGACCTGATCTGGACCCGCTCGCGCGAGCTCATGGCCCGGCACGCCGCCTGCTACCAGCAGGACGTGGCCCCGGCCCTGGCCGACGAGGGCATCCACCTGATCCGCTGGCCCGAGCTCACGGAGAAGGAGCAGGCCCGCCTCTTCACCCTCTTCCGGCAGCAGATCTTCCCCGTCCTCACCCCGCTCGCCGTCGACCCGGCCCACCCCTTCCCGTACATCTCGGGGCTCTCGCTCAACCTCGCCGTGGTCGTGCGCAATCCGGTCAGCGGCCACCGCCACTTCGCGCGCGTGAAGGTGCCCCCGCTGCTCTCCCGCTTCCTGGAGGCCTCCCCCCAGCGGTACGTCCCCCTGGAGGACGTCATCGCCGCGCACCTGGAGGAGCTGTTCCCCGGCATGGAGGTGCTCGCGCACCACATGTTCCGGGTCACCAGGAACGAGGACCTGGAGGTCGAGGAGGACGACGCCGAGAACCTGCTCCAGGCCCTGGAGAAGGAGCTGATGCGGCGCCGCTTCGGCCCGCCGGTCCGCCTGGAGGTCGAGGAGTCCATCGACCCGTACGTCCTCGACCTGCTCGTGCGCGAGCTGAAGGTCTCCGACGCCGAGGTCTACCCGCTGCCCGGCCCGCTCGACCTCACCGGCCTGTTCGGGATCGCCGGGCAGGACCGGCCCGAGCTGAAGTACCCGACGTTCGTCGCCGGCACCCACCGGGACCTCGCCGAGGTCGAGTCCGCGTCCGCGCCGGACGTCTTCGCCGCGCTGCGCGAACGGGACGTGCTCCTGCACCACCCGTACGACTCGTTCTCCACCTCCGTCCAGGCCTTCCTGGAGCAGGCGGCGGCCGACCCGGACGTCCTCGCGATCAAGCAGACGCTGTACCGGACCTCCGGCGACTCCCCGATAGTGGACGCCCTCATCGACGCCGCCGAGTCCGGCAAGCAGGTCCTCGTCCTGGTCGAGATCAAAGCCCGCTTCGACGAACAGGCCAACATCAAGTGGGCGCGCAAGCTGGAGGAGGCCGGCTGCCACGTCGTCTACGGCCTCGTCGGCCTCAAGACCCACTGCAAGCTGTCCCTGGTGGTACGGCAGGAGGGCGAGCTGCTCCGCCGGTACTCGCACGTCGGCACCGGCAACTACCACCCCAAGACCGCCCGGCTCTACGAGGACCTCGGCCTGCTCACCGCCGACCCGCAGGTCGGCGCGGACCTCTCCGACCTGTTCAACCGGCTCTCCGGCTACTCGCGCCGCGAGACCTACCGGCGCCTGCTCACCGCCCCGAAGTCGCTCCGCGACGGCCTGGTCTCCCGGATCACCAAGGAGATCGCCCACCACCGCGCCGGGCGGCCCGCGTACGTGCGGATCAAGGTCAACTCGATGGTCGACGAGGCCGTCATCGACGCCTGCTACCAGGCCTCGCGGGCCGGCGTCCCCGTCGACATCTGGGTCCGCGGCATCTGCGCCGTACGGCCCGGGGTCGCCGGCCTCTCCGAGAACATCCGGGTCCGCTCGGTCCTCGGCCGCTTCCTGGAGCACTCCCGGATCTTCGCCTTCTGCAACGGCGGCGAGCCCGAGGTGTGGTTCGGCAGCGCCGACATGATGCACCGCAACCTGGACCGCCGGATCGAGGCCCTCGTACGGGTCTCCGACCCGGGGCACCGGGCGGCCCTCACCCGGCTCCTGGAGACCGGGATGTCCGACACCACCTCCTCCTGGCACCTCGGCCCGGACGGGAACTGGACGCGGCACGCGACCGACCCCGAGGGACGGCCCCTGCGGCACGTCCAGGAGATGCTCATCGACGCGCGGAGGCGCAGGCGTGCACAACCCTGACCAGTCGCAGGACGTCACGGCGGGCGAGGTCCTGGCCCCGTACCTCCACGCCCGGGCCGCGGACTTCCTCCGCGGCCTGCGCCTGCACGGCGAGAGCGGCTCCGACACCGCCGGGGCGGAGGAGGCGGCCCGTACGCTGCGGGCCGCCGCCCGGCGGATCGGCGCCACCCTCCACACCTTCCGGCCGCTGCTCGACGGCCCCTGGGCCGACGACCTGCGCACCGAGCTGGCCTGGCTCTCGGGCACCCTGGCCGTGGAGCAGGCCTGCACCTCCCGGCTCGTCCGCCTGGTGGACGCGCTGTCCCGCCTGTCGAACGGCGGCGGGCCCGTGCCCGCCGCCCGCGGCAGCGAGTCCGCCGGACTCTCGGTGGGCGCGGCCCGGGCCGGCGCCCTCCTGGAGCGCCAGCTCACCCTGGCCCGTACGCGCGCCCACTCGGCGGCCCTCCAGGCGCTCGGCTCCGCCCGCTTCCACGCGGTCGCGGACGCCGTCGCCCTCCTCGCCTCCGAGGTCCCGCTCGGGCCCGCCTCCGCCGCGCCCGCCGCCGAGGTCCTGGACGCCTCCGCCTCGGTGGCCGAAAGGCGCCTCCTGGACGCGGTCGCGGCCCTTCCGCTGACCCGGGCGGCCCACCCGTACAACGCCGACGCCCTCGCCCTCGCCGCCGGCGAGACCCAGGACGCACCCTGGCACCAGACCCGGCTGCTGCTGCGGCTGCACCGGTACGCCACCGAGACCCTGCGCGCCGGGGGCGAGCCGGACCCCGTCCTGTACGAGGCGGCCCGCGCCCTGGACCGGCACCGCGACGCCGCCGAGGCCGCGGCGGCGGCCGCCGCGGCCGCCCGCACCCCCCGGATCGCCCCGGCGACGGCGTACGCCCTCGGCGTCCTCCACGCCGACCAGCGCCACGAGGTCGAGGCCGCCCGCTTCGCCTTCCAGCGCGCCTGGCGCAGAACGACGGCCCCGGTCCCGTGACCTCCCGCGACGACCCGATCCTGGCGGCGGGCTGCGTCCTGTGGCGCCCGTCGCCCTCGGGCCGGGGGATCGAGATCGCGCTCGTCCACCGGCCGAAATACGACGACTGGTCGCACCCCAAGGGGAAGCTGAAGCGCGGCGAGACGGCGGAGGAGTGCGCTCGGCGCGAGGTCCTGGAGGAGACGGGCCGGCGCTGCGAGCCGGGCCCCCGCCTCTCGACGGTCCGCTACGCGGTGGCGGGCCGCCCCAAGGAGGTCGCCTACTGGTCGGCCCGCGCCCTCGACGGCGCCTTCACCCCGTCCCGCGAGATCGACGCCCTCCTCTGGCTCCCCCCGGCCGAGGCCCGCCCCCGCCTGACCCGGCAGAGGGACCGCGAACTCCTGGACGAGGCCTTGGCGACGACCCGCTTCTGAGCCCCGAAACACCGGCCCCTCATTCCACCGGAGGCGCCAGCCCCTCCATTCCACCGGAGGCGCCGGCCCCACCCCACGACCGGCCCCACCCCACGGCCGGTCCGCCCCACGACCGGCCCCACCCCACGGCCGGTCCGCCCCACGACCGGCCCCACCCCACGGCCGGTCCGCCCCACGAC